>DAORMJ010000006.1:107161-154919 GCA_035440445.1 Xanthobacteraceae bacterium | reverse complement strand
CTCGTTGATGATGCGAAGCACTTCGAGGCCCGCAATGCGGCCCGCATCCTTGGTGGCCTGACGCTGGGCGTCGTTGAAATAGGCGGGAACGGTGATGACGGCCTTCTCGACCTTGGAGCCGAGATAGGCTTCGGCGGTCTCTTTCATCTTTTGCAGGATGAAAGCAGAGACCTGCGAGGGCGAATATTTCTGGTTGCCGTCGGAGAGCCAGGCGTCGCCGTTGTCGCCTTTGACGATGTCGTAGGGAACGAGCTTCTTGTCCTTGGCGACCATCGGGTCGTCGTAGCGGCGGCCGATCAGGCGCTTCACCGCGAAGAAGGTCTTTTCCGGATTGGTTACCGCCTGGCGCTTCGCAGGCTGACCGACGAGCCGCTCGCCTTCGTTGGTAAAGGCGACGATCGAGGGCGTGGTGCGCGCGCCTTCGGCGTTTTCGAGAACTTTCGGCGTCGTGCCGTCCATGACGGCGACGCAGGAATTGGTGGTACCGAGGTCGATTCCGATGACCTTGGACATGGCATACCTCTCATTTCCGGCAGGCCGACCGGGTCCGCTTTCGGCACCCAATGGCAACGGGCTAGAACAGCGCCGTTCCCCTCGGCCCCCGCGTTGGGGATTTGCTGCGGCAAATGCCGCAACCGTTCGGGTGGCATATAGGCAGGTGCATTTTAGGCCGCAAGGCTTTGAAGCCTTTCAAAGCTTGGAAGAATCGCGGCCCGGACGGGCACGATAGACCGGCAGCGACCAGCCCCGGAGCAAGGCGCCCGCGCGAACCCCAAAAGCCACAAGGAATCCAAGGGTTGCGCCGGTCCAGAAGGGGGCTCCAACCGCTGCCAGCACGACGAAGGTCAGCGCTCCGGCAAAAGCGCAGGTAATGTAGAGCTCGCGCCGCAGGATCACCGAAGGCTCGCCCGCCAGCACGTCGCGGATCACGCCGCCGAAGGTTGCAGTCAGCACCCCGAACGCAAGTGCGTCGGCGGCACCCGCGCCCGCCCCGAGCGTCTTCGCCGCCCCCACCACCGAATAGGCGGCAAGCCCGGCGGCGTCCGCCCACAAGAGCACCCGATAGCGCGACTCGAAGAGGTGCGCGGTGAAATAAACCAGCACGGCAGCAGCCAGCGGTATTCCGAGATAGGCCGGGTTGCGCACCCAGAACACCGGGACGTCGAGCAGGACGTCGCGGAGCGTACCGCCGCCGACCGCGGTCACCGCGGCAAAGAAAGCGAAGGCGACGATATCGAGTTGTTTGCGCGATGCAGCAAGCGCGCCCGTCACCGCGAACAGCGCGATACCGACATAATCGAGCGTCTGCAAAAGCCAGGAGACTTCGGTCATGCGCCGGACTAGGCGTTGCCGCCGCAGCGAAGTCAAATCAGCCGGAGCGCACGAGCGTTGCGCGCGAGACGATCAGGCGTTCCGGTCCACTTCGCCGCCGTTGCCGCTCTTCGGCGATGCTTTGGAAACGCCGACCATGGCCGGACGCAACACGCGATCGCCGATGGCATACCCCGGCTGAATTACCTGCTTCACGGTTCCTGCAGGGACCGTGTCATCCGGGATTTCGAACATGGCCTGATGGAAGTTCGGGTCGAACTTCTGGCCCATCGGCTCAAGCTTGCGGACACCGTGTTTCTCGAGCGCCTTGGCGAGTTCGCGGCCCGTCAGTTCGACGCCTTCAAGCAGCGTTTTGACGGTATTGTCGGCGGCGTCGCGCATGGCGGGATCGATCGCGGAAAGCGCGCGCTCGAAATTATCGGCAACCGCCAACATGTCGCGCGCAAAGCCCGCGATCGAATAATTGCGGGCGTCGGCGACATCTTTTTCCGCGCGGCGGCGGGTGTTTTCCATCTCCGCATGCGCGCGCAGATATTTGTCCTTGAGCTCGGCGACCTGTGCCTCGAGCACAATGCGTTCGTCGACATAAGCGGCCCCTTCGCGCGCTTCGTTTTCGTTCACAGCCTGCGCAGGGTCGATGGCGGCGTGGTCTTTTGCGTTTTTATCGTCCGCAGTCATTTTGTTCCGGTCCATTTGGCCGGGATATCAGGTGGCCAGCCGAAAAAATCAAGCACTAGTGGTGCGGGTGCGCTATTTGCCGCCGAGGATCTTGCTGACCACAAGCGCGGTATAATCCACCATCGGGATCACCCTCGCATAATTCAGCCGCGTCGGCCCGATCACGCCGAGCACGCCGACGATGCGCCCCTCTCTGTCGCGATAGGGCGCGACGATGGTCGAGGAACCTGAAAGCGAGAACAGCTTGTTCTCGGAACCGATGAAGATACGCAGCGCCTCGGCTTCCTCGGCCTTGCCAAGGAGTTCGGCGACCTCGCCTTTCTGCTCCAGATCGTTGAACAGAAGACGCACGCGCTCCAGGTCTTCGGCCGCATTGACGTCTTCCAGCAGCTTCGCGTGTCCGCGCACGATCAGGCGGCGCGAACCGGCGTCACCGCCGGACCAGCTCGCCAGACCTTCGGCGACGAATTTCTGCGTCAGTTCGTCGAGCTCCGCGCGCGCGGCGGCGAGCGACTTCTCGAGTTCGTTGCGCGCCTCGCCCAGCGTGCGCCCCCGAATATGCGCGTTGAGAAAATTCGTCGCCTCGACCAGCGAGAAATTCGGCACGTCCTTCGGAATGGTGAGCAAGCGGTTTTCAACCTGACCATCTTCGGAAACCAGCACGGCAAGTGCGCGGCCGGGGTCCAGCCGCACGAATTCGATCTGTTTCAGGCGTGGATTGGACTTCAGCGCGGTCACGACACCCGCACCGCGCGAGAGGCCGGAAAGGAGCGCGGAGGCTTCGCCGAGGACGGACTCGAAATTGCCGCCGCGCGCCGCGCTTACCTGCGCGTCGATGCTGCGGCGCTCGTTCTCCGGCAGGTCGCCGATCTCCAAGAGCGCATCGACGAAGAAGCGCAGGCCCTGCTGCGTCGGCAGACGGCCCGCACTCGTATGCGGCGAATAGATCAGACCAGCGGCCTCAAGGTCGGCCATGACATTGCGGACGGACGCCGGCGAGAGCGTCATCGGGATGATGCGCGAGAGGTTGCGCGAGCCGACCGGCTCGCCGGTCGCGAGATAGGATTCCACGATCTGGCGGAAAATCTCGCGCGAGCGCTCGTCGAGTTCGCGCAAGGACTGGCCGGCGGGGCGAATCGGAATTTCGGCAGACAAAACGACGGCTCCTGTCGGGGTCCCGAACCTCGGATGGGCTACCATATCTGGTGTTTTGCGCGGTTTCGAGCAAGGCCGGGTTGCGGCAGTCTGCCGGCACCCCTAACAAGGGCCGAAATTCATGAGGAGCGATGATGGCGCGGCCAAGCGGACGAGCAAACGACCAGATGCGGGCGGTTTCTTTCGAGCGCGGGTTCTCGCGCCATGCGGAGGGTTCCTGTCTGGTTCGCTTCGGCGACACCCATGTCCTCGTCACCGCCTCGCTCGAAGAACGGCTGCCGCCCTGGCTCAAGGGTCAGGGCCGCGGCTGGGTCACCGCCGAATACGGCATGTTGCCGCGCTCGACGCATGACCGCACGCGGCGCGAGGCTGCCGGCGGCAAGCAATCCGGCCGCACGCTCGAAATTCAGCGCCTGATCGGCCGCTCGCTCCGCACGGTGGTGGATCTCGTGGCGCTTGGCGAGCGGCAGATCACGCTCGACTGCGACGTGATTCAGGCCGACGGCGGCACACGCACCGCCGCCATCACCGGGGCATGGATCGCGCTTTACGACTGCATCGCCTGGATGAAGAAGCGCAACATGGTCACGAAGCCGGTGCTGACCGATCAGGTCGCGGCGATTTCCTGTGGCATCGTCGGCGGCGAGCCCGTGCTCGATCTGAACTACGACGAAGATTCCACTGCCGAAACCGACATGAACCTCGTCATGACCGGATCGGGCGGCATCATTGAAATTCAGGGCACCGCCGAGAAGAAGCCCTTCACCAACGACGAAATGAATGCGCTGATCGGGCTTGCGCGCGGCGGCATCACGAAGCTCGTCGACATGCAGAAGATGACGGTCGCCTGAGATCATGGCGCGCAAACTTTCCGGCAAAGTCGTGCTTGCGACCCACAATTCCGGGAAGCTGAAGGAAATGCGCGAACTGCTCGGGCCCCATGGCGTCGAGGTGGTCTCCGCCGGCGAACTCGGACTCCCCGAACCGGAAGAAAACGGCACCACGTTTGAAGCCAATGCGCGCATCAAGGCGGAAGCCGCGGCACAGGCGTCCGGCCTTCCGGCGTTTGCGGACGATTCCGGTCTTTCTGTCGAAGCACTCGGCGGCGCGCCGGGGATCTATTCCGCGCGCTGGGCAGGACCATCGAAAGATTTTTCTCGTGCCATGCGCGTCGTCGAAGAAAAATTGCACGAAGCGAATGCTACCTCGCCGGAGGCGCGCAAGGCCGCATTCATCTCAGCACTTTGCGTAGCCTGGCCGGACGGCGAAACGGTCGTCTTCGAGGGCCGCGTGGATGGCACGCTGGTCTGGCCACCGCGCGGCACGGCAGGCTTCGGCTACGACCCTATGTTTCTGCCCGACGGCAAGGATAAAACCTTCGGCGAGATGACCGCAGACGAAAAGCACGGGCTGCCGCCGCATGGCGAAGGGCTTTCGCATCGCGCGCGCGCATTCCTGAAACTTGCGGAGGCCTGTCTTGGCTGAGGCATTCGGCGTCTATGTGCATTGGCCGTTCTGCCTCGCAAAGTGTCCCTATTGCGATTTCAATTCGCATGTCCGTCACGAGAAGCCGGATGAAGCGCGCTATGCACGCGGCATCGCGCGTGAACTGGCCTATGTGAAAGAACAGGTCGCGTCCCGCGAAGTAACGAGCATCTTCTTCGGCGGCGGCACGCCCTCACTGATGCAGCCCGCGACCGTGCAAAGCGTGCTCGACGAGATCGCGCGGCATTGGACCATCGCAAAGGACGCCGAGATCACGCTCGAAGCCAATCCGACGAGCGTGGAAGCGGAGCGCTTTCGCGGCTATCGCGCGGCAGGCGTGAACCGCGTTTCTCTCGGCGTGCAGGCGCTCGACGATGTTTCCTTGAAGAACCTCGGCCGCATGCACAGCGCCGCGGAAGCGCTGGCGGCGGTCGAAGTCGCGCGCGAAAATTTCCCGCGTATTTCCTTCGACCTGATCTATGCGCGTCCCGACCAATCGCCGGACGCGTGGCGCGCGGAATTGACCAAGGCACTTACCTTTGCGCCCGAGCATCTTTCGCTCTACCAACTAACGATCGAGCCCGGCACCGCGTTCGAACTATTGCACCGCGCAGGCAAACTGGTGACGCCCGATCCCGATACCGCGCGCGCCTTGTGGGACGTCACGCAAGAACTCTGCGAAGCGCGCGCCATGCCCGCTTACGAGATTTCCAATCATGCCAAGGCGGGCGCGGAATCGCGTCATAACCTCGTCTATTGGCGCTATCAGGAATATGCCGGGGTCGGCCCCGGCGCGCATGGGCGCATTGGCGCGGACGGCGCGCGGATCGCAACCTCCACCGAAAAACACCCCGAGCGCTGGCTGGCGCTTGTCGAAGAGCGAGGGCATGGATTGGTCGAAGAAGAAAAGCTGTCGCTGATCGAACAAGCCGACGAAATGCTGGTCATGGGTCTTCGGCTCGCGGAAGGCATCGACATCGCGCGTTTCGAGAAGCTGACCGGGGTTTCGCTCAATCCCGAACGCGTTTCATTCCTGGAAAGCGAAGGCATGATCGAGCGCAGCGACAATGCAAGACTGCGGGTTACGCCGTCGGGCTTTCCGCTGCTCGACGCGATCGTCGCCGATCTCGCGGCTTAAGCGTCTTTCTGAACGATCGAATTAAAGTGCGGCGCTATTGAAGTTATTTGGCGCGGGCTGCAACACGCGCGCGCCATTGCCGCGAATTTCCATGACGGAAAGCGAGCGCTCGCAGGTGCCGTCATTGCGGAAACGAAACACGCCGTCCACGCCCGCAAAGCCTGAGCGGCTCGTCAGCACTTCCTCGGTGAAGCGGTTCGGCCCTTGCGTCTTCACAAGCTGCGCGACGAGCGACACCGCATCATAAGCAAGGCTTGCAGTGCGCGCAGGATCGGAGCCGTAACGCGCGCGATAGCGCTGCGCGAAGCCGCGGAAGCCCGCTTCGTCGGGTGCGGCGAACCACGCGCCTTCCAGTTCCTTGATAGCGAAGACGTTCTGATCGTCCCACAGGCCGGTGCCTGCGAACTGCACGCGGCGCGGAGACACCCCGGCCGAGCCCAAGGCCTGCAGCATCTGCTGAGTCGCCTGCGCACCGTCTGCGAGAATGATGAGGTCGGTGATGCGGAATACGGGCTGCGCGCGCCGTACCGCGGAAAGCGCGCCGCCGGTTGCAGCACTATAGCGCTCCACCGCATTCACCTTCGCGCCACGCGACGAGGCATATTGCTTGATCGCGGCTTCCACCACATTGCCGTAGGCATTGTCGGGAACGAAGCCGGTGATGGACTTGCGTCCGCGCGCCACGCCGAAACTGATGACGCGGTCGATGTCGTTTTCCGGCTGGAAGCTCAACAGATAAATGCCGCGCGCGGCGACGTTGGAGTCCGTCGAGAAGGCGATCATCGGCACGCTGCGCGTGCGCGTCACCTGCCCGGCGGCTGCGACGGCATGACTGAAGAGCGGACCGAGAATGATCTCCGCACCTTCGGCGATCGCGGCCTGGGCTGCGGCTTGCGCACCCTGCGCCGTGCCGCCGTCGTCCTTCACGATGAGCTGAATGTTCGGATTGTTGAATTCCGCGAGCGCGAGTTCTGCGGCGTTGCGCATGGATTGCGCCGCGACGCCAGCGTTTCCGGCACCGCTCAAGGAGAGAATCAGTCCGACGCGGATATTGCCGCCGCCAATATTCTGCAGCGGTTGCGTTTCGATCTGGTTGTTCGGCGCGGGCGGCGCATCGGGAGCGGAAGAAGAATCGCTCATGAAGCTCGGCATGGTCGAGGAGCAGGCGGATAGCATGAGGCCAGCCGGAAGCAGCAAGGCGCTGCGGCGTGTCCAGAGCCGCGAGGCCGTTTCGTTCTGTCCGTCTTTGCTGTTCTTGCTACGCACGCTTACTCGTCCTTGATCCCGCTTCTTAGGCCCAAAGTGCAAGCCTGTCGCCCCTCTGTCAAAAATCGGCTAAGGTGCTGAACAAACTGGCGTTTTGGTGTTTCCGATCCATCCGTCCGGTATTTTCCGCGAAGCCTGTTAAGAAATCATGCACCATAGCGACATGGAACCAGCGCAGCCCTCCGCGCACGAAACGCCGCAACGCGGACGCCTTGCCCCGGGCCTCTATGTCGTCGCGACGCCGATCGGCAATCTGCGCGATATCACGCTCCGCGCGCTCGATGTCTTACGCGCGGCCGACCTCGTGCTCTGCGAAGACACGCGTGTCACGCGAAAGCTCCTCGACCGTCATCAGCTTTCGCCGAAGCTTCTTGCCTATCACGATCATAACGCCGCAAGCGTTCGCCCGCGAGTACTTGCAGAACTCGAAAAAGGCTCCGCTGTCGCGCTGGTCTCCGACGCAGGGACGCCGCTCGTTTCCGATCCCGGCTTCAAGCTGGTGGAAGCGGCGATCGCGGAAGGCTATCGGGTCTTTCCGATCCCCGGCGCGTCTGCCGCATTGGCGGCCCTCGTGTCGGCGGGCTTGCCGTCCGACCGGTTTTTCTTCGAGGGTTTTCTGCCGCCGAAAAGCGGTGCGCGAAAAACAAGATTATCCGAACTCCGCGCAATTCCGGCCTCGCTCATCTTTTACGAAAGCGGCCCTCGCCTTGCCGATTCGCTTGCCGACATGGCGCAGACACTGGGCGCGCGCGATGGCGCGGTTTGCCGCGAACTCACCAAGGCTTTTGAAGAAGTAAGGCGCGGAACGCTCGCAGCCCTTGCCTCTCACTATGAAGAAGCTGGCGCGCCGAAAGGAGAGATCGTCGTGGTGGCCGGTCCTCCCAGCGCGGAGTCCGAACCGGACGGCGCTGACATCGATCGCAAGATCGTCGCCGCGATGGAGAAGCTTTCGCTCAAAGATGCCGCAAGCGCTGTCGCCGCCGAAACCGGATTGTCGCGCAAGGAAATCTACGCGCGTGCGCTCGCGCTTGCGGAGAAGAAGTGACCGCTCCGCGGAATGGCGACGCCCGGCGCAAGGAGGCTTTCCTGCGCGGCGTCTCGGCCGAGTCGCGAGCCGCGCTTTATCTCGCCGCCAAAGGCTACCGCACTCTGGCGCGGCGATGGAAAAGCCCGGCGGGAGAGATCGATCTCGTGGTGAAGCGGGGAAACCTCATCGTCTTTGTCGAGGTGAAGACCCGCGCAAGCCTCGATGCCGCAGCGGAATCGGTGCTGCCACGGCAGCGCAGGCGCATCACCGCGGCGGCCGAGGCGTGGCTGGCAACGCATCCCGAACATATGAGCCATGACCTGCGTTTCGACGCCGTGCTGATTGCGCCGAAGCGGCTTCCGCGTCATATCGAGGCGGCCTTCGAGGCGGAATATTAGGGAGTTCTTGACGTGGCACTGAAAGTCGCCGTTCAGATGGACCCGATCGAGCGGATCAAGATCGCGGGCGATTCCACCTTCGCGATGCTGCTCGAAGCGCAACGTCGCGGTCACGCAATCTCCTATTACACGCCGGACAAACTCGCGCTCATCGACACGCAGGTTTTCGCAAGCGTGCATCCGCTCAGCGTGCGAGACCAGGCGGGCGATCATTTCACGCTCGGCGCGCCGGAGCGCGCCAATCTTGCATCCTTCGACGTGATCCTGATGCGGCAGGATCCGCCGTTCGATATGCATTACATCACGGCCACGCATCTTCTGGAGAAGTTGCCGAATACGCTGGTCGTGAACGACCCGCGCTCGGTGCGCAACGCGCCCGAGAAAATGTTCGTGATGGAATTCCCGGATCTGATGCCGCCGACGCTGATCACGCGCGACCTCGAAGAGATCAAGGCGTTCCGCGCGCAGCACAAAGACATCGTGATGAAGCCCTTGTACGGCAAAGGCGGTGAATCCGTTTTCCGCATCTCGCCGGACGATCTCAATTTCGGATCCTTGTTCGATCTCTTCTCGGTGACGTTCCGCGAGGCTTGGGTCGTGCAGAAATTTCTTCCCGAGGTAAAAGACGGCGACAAACGCATCATTCTGGTCGACGGCGAATTCGCGGGCGCGGTGAACCGCGTACCGGCGGAAGGCGATCTGCGCTCGAACATGGTGCGCGGCGGCTCGCCGAAGAAAACCGATCTCTCGGCCCGCGAGCGCGAAATCTGCGACCGGCTGGGACCCGAACTTAAAAAACGCGGGCTCCTCTTCACCGGCATCGACGTCATCGGCGGCTGGCTCACCGAAATCAATGTGACCTCGCCTACCGGCATTCGCGCGATCAAGAATCTCGGCGGGCCGGACGTCGCGGCCATGATCTGGGACGCCATCGAGAGCAAGCGCAAATGAACATCGAAGCGAACGCAGTGCCTGCGGGCTTCATCGAATTTCCGTTTCCGCCGATGGAGCACTTTCTCGCGCTGACCGGCCCGCTTTATGTAAAGCGCGACGGCAAGAAACTCGTGCTCGGCATGCGTGTCGAGAAGCGCCACTGCAATATCGCCGGCATGTGTCATGGCGGCATGTTGATGACCTTCGCGGACATGCAGCTCGGCATCGGCGCGAAATTCGAATCGGAGGAAGACGTCGGCTTCTCGCCGACCGTCAGCATGACCGCGGATTTCCTCTCGCCAGCGGTGAGCGGCGTCTGGATCGAGGGGCGCACCGACTTGTTGCGCTCCACCCGCAACTTTCTGTTCTGCCAATGCATCATCAGCGCCAATGGCGCGCCCGTCCTGCGCGCAAGCGGCATCATGAAGGTTGGAGGCGCGCGCACGCCCGTGCCGGGTCTGGCCGATCTGCGCGGCATTCTGAAGTAGGGTCGCTATTTTGTTCACTTATTGTTCTTGACGTAGCGAACGGAGTTCCGTTAGCCTCGCTGTATTCCGCGCGGGGAGATGCACCCGATGGTGCAGCATGTTTCGACCGTAGCCTTCGAAGGCGTGAAAGCGCGGCCGATCGACGTACAGGTACAAGTCGCGCCGGGCTTGCCCGCGTTCAATATCGTGGGTCTGCCCGACAAAGCGGTTTCCGAGGCGCGCGAGCGCGTGCGGGCGGCGCTGATTGCGTCCGGCCTCGCGCTCCCGGCCAAGCGGATCACCATCAACCTCGCGCCGGCCGACCTGCCGAAGGAAGGCAGCCATTACGATCTGCCGATCGCGCTCGGGCTCATGGCCGCGATCGGCGCGATTCCCTCCGATGCCATAGAAGGCATGATGGTCGTCGGCGAACTCGGGCTCGATGGCTCGCTTGCGCCGGTATCCGGCGTGCTGCCTGCGGCGGTCGCCGCCAACGAGCGCGAGCAGGGCTTGATCTGTCCTGCCGCCTGCGGCGCGGAAGCCGCATGGGCGTCACCCGAGATGGAAATCGTTGCGCCGCGTTCGCTGCTTCAACTCGTCAATCATCTGCGCGGCACGCAGGTGCTCTCGCGGCCCTCGCCAAAAATCCGCGAGTTGAACGAGAGCCTGCTCGACCTGAAAGACATCAAGGGACAGGAGAGCGCAAAACGCGCGCTCGAGATCGCGGCCGCAGGCGGCCACAATCTCCTGATGGCGGGTCCGCCCGGCTCCGGAAAATCCATGCTCGCGGCAAGATTGCCGACCATCCTGCCGCCGCTCGCGCCCGCCGAATTGCTTGAAGTCTCGATGATCCAGTCGGTTGCAGGCGCCATCGAAGGCGGGGCGCTCACGAACCGCCGTCCGTTTCGCAACCCGCATCATTCGGCGAGCATGGCGGCAATGATCGGCGGCGGATTACGCGCGCGGCCCGGTGAAGTTTCGCTCGCTCATCTTGGCGTGCTTTTTCTCGACGAGTTTCCGGAATTTTCGCCACAGGTGCTGGATTCGCTCCGCCAGCCGCTGGAAAGCGGCGATGCCGTCATCGCGCGCGTCAATCATCGCGTGACCTATCCCGCGCGCTTCCAGCTCGTCGCCGCAATGAACCCCTGCCGCTGCGGACGCGCCACCGAACTCGGCTTCACCTGCAAGCGCGCAGCAAACGTGCGTTGCGCCGCCGACTATCAGTCGCGCGTATCGGGACCGCTGATGGACCGCATCGATCTGCATATCGAAGTGCCTGCGGTCTCTGCCGCCGATCTCGTCTTGCCATCACCCGCGGAAGGAAGCCGGGAAGTCGCCGCGCGCGTGGCGGCCGCGCGCGAAATCGCGCTCGCACGATTCCGCTCGCTCGGCCGCTCCGATCTGCGCACCAACGCCGAAGCGGACGCCAAGCTCATCGAACAGCTTGCAGCACCCGACCCGGCCGGGCTCGCGCTTCTGCGCGATGCCGCGGACGCCATGCGGCTCTCCGCACGCGGCTATCATCGCGTGCTCAAGGTCGCACGGACCATCGCCGATCTCGACGGCGCGGAAAATGTGGGACGGCCGCACCTTGCCGAGGCACTTGCTTACCGCGCAGCGCAAGATCGAGTGGCACTCGCGGCGTGACATTAACCGCCGCTTAACCACCGGCTCCATTTTCAGCCGCCGAATTGCCCATGCTTTCCCTGCATTAAGCCGCCGGGTGTCATCCTTGGACCCTGAACGTTTCGCGTCCCAGAGTTAGCGTCCAAGGTCTCGTCATGACGAATGCCGTTCGCCACCGCCTCGCTTATCCCGTTCTGCTTGCCCTGTCGGGCCTGGTTGCAGCACTTGCGCCGACGGCGGCGCGCGCGCAGGACCTGATTTCGGGCGGGCCGGATCTGGGCTGGATCGGTCTCGGCGGAATGATCGCCTGCGCCATCGGCATCGTCTTCGGCATCCTCAACCGCCGCTCGATCGCACTTCACGAAAAAGCCGAACGGCTCGAAGGAGAGGTCGAGTCGCGCGACGACAAGATCTGGGCGCTCGAAGAGCGTCTCGCGCATTTGACCGCGCTCGTCGACGGACAGGACGATTACGTCGTTCGCGAAGACGAGCATGGCCGCGTCACGCATGTCAGCAGCGCGATGGCTGCGCTGAGCGGCAAGGAAGCGCGCGAACTCATCGGAAGGCCGCTCCGCTTGCCCGTGCTGCGCGGCGGCCTTCGCACACAAATGGAAGACGGCACGCGGGTGTTCGATCAGGAAATCGCTACGCAAAGCGGCCCGCGCTGGATCGCATGGAAAGAAGCGGCCGTGCGCGACGGCAGCGGCGAAGTCGTCGAGATACAGCGCACCGGCCGCGATATCACTGCCCGCATTGCAACCGAACGGGCGCTCGGCGAAGCGCGCGAACAGGCGGAAGCCGCGAACCGCGCAAAATCGCGCTTCCTCGCCGTGGTGAGCCACGAAGTCCGCACGCCGCTGAACGGCATCCTCGGCATGACGCATCTTCTTCTGGAGACGCCGCTCAGCCAGGAGCAGCAGACCTATGCGCGCGCCGTGAAATCGTCCGGAGAAGCGCTGCTCGGTCTGATCGAGGAAATTCTGGACTTCTCCAAGATCGAAGCCGGCCGCATCGAACTCGAAGCGGCACCCTTCGATCTCGCCGAACTCGTCACCGATGTCGTCGAACTGCTGTCGCCGCGCGCGCAGGCGAAGGGCATCGAGATCGCGGCACTCTTCAGCGCCGATCTGCCGCAAATCGTTTCCGGCGACGCCGCGCGTTTGCGGCAGGTGCTGCTCAATCTCGCGGGCAATGCCGTCAAGTTCACGGATGCGGGCGGCGTTGCCGTTCTGGTCGAACGGCACAAGGACGCGATCCGCTTCAGCGTGCGCGACAGCGGACCCGGCATCGAAGCCGACGCACAGACGCGCATCTTCGAGGAATTCGAACAGGGCGACGGTACGCTCACGCGCAAGCACGGCGGCACCGGGCTCGGTCTTGCGATCGCGTCGCGGATCGTGGAGCGCATGGGCGGCGAGATCGCGCTTTCCAGCGTGCCGGATGGCGGCGCGGAATTCCGATTCACGGTCGCTCTTCCGACGCTCGAAGAACGCGGCAACACGATGCCCGATTTCTCCGGCCACGACATCCTCGTGCTTTCACCTTCTTCGGTGATCGCCCCTCTGCTTGCAAAGCAGCTCGAACAATGGGGCGCGCGGGTCGCGACCGCAGACAGCCGCTCGTTTGCCGAAACGCTTCTGCCGGAACGTCACTGGAGCCATTGCATCATCGACCGCGCGTTCGGCCATGACGAAGTGCTCGCCTTGTTCGAAACGGCGAAGCGCAACGCGGCGCATTGCCATGTGCTCCTGACGCCGGCCGAGCGGCGCGAGTTGCCGCGGCTGCAGGCAGGCGGACTTGCGAGCTATCTCATCAAGCCCGTGCGCGCGCTGACCCTCGCGCAACGGCTTGCAAATCCCGCAGTTGATTCCTCTGCCAGCGAGATGGCGCAGGCCGATGTTGCGGCAGCGCCGGGCAAAGACAGCCTCTCGATTCTCGTCGCCGAAGACAACGACATCAACGCGCTTCTGGTGCAGGCTCTGCTCGCGCGGATGGGCCACCGGGTCACCGTCGTTTCCGACGGCGCGGTCGCCGTCAACGCGGTCGCAAGCGCCGATACCATGGGCGCGCCTTACGACGTGGTGCTGATGGATCTGCACCTTCCCGGAATGGATGGGCTCGAAGCAACACGCCGGCTCAGGGCATTGGGCGGGTCCGCAAGCCGGGTTCCGGTGATCGCGCTGACCGCGAACGCCTTCCCGGAAGATCGCGCGAACTGTCTTGCCGCAGGCATGAATGGCTTCGTGGTGAAGCCGGTGGATCGGCAGGGACTGGAAAAGGCGATTGCCGGGGCGCGGCGGGCGGCGCCCGAAAAGGCCGTCGAATCAGCCGCTTGAGAGAAATACCCCAGTAGAACAAAGGCTTACGCGGAATCGTGATCGCCGTATCGTTGTCACGATCCCGTTCAATACCTATGTTCTAGAGACGAAACCGGACCAGCGAATCGAATTTCGCCTACGAAGTCCGGGTCCCTTGGGGGTAGCGCTGCGCCATGAATCATCTCGTCACCAGCGGCAAGGTCGCAAACCTTCTGCCAAAGTTGCGCGCCTATAGCGGCCTGCGCATGCCGGCGACGCGGAGCGATTTCACCTGCATGCTGGGCCAGCTCGGCTCGCTCGAAGTGAAGCTCGCCAAGAAGGCCTATGAAGTGCGCAGCGCGCAGCGGCTTCGCTACAACGTCTTCTATAAAGAAATGTCGGCGATCCCCGCGGCCGCGACGCTGATCGCGCGGCGCGACGTCGATGCCTTCGACACCATTTGCGACCATCTGAATGTCGTCGATCACGACTGGCCGCGGCTCGTGTTCGGCTTTCACCGTCCGCGCGTGGTCGGTACCTATCGCCTACTGCGTCAGGAAATCGCGCAACGTCATGGCGGCTTTTATACCCAGTCGGAGTTCGACGTCGCGGGATTGATGGCGCGGCATCCCGGCCAGCGCTTTCTCGAGCTTGGCCGCTCCTGCGTGCTGCCGCCTTATCGCAATAAGAAGACAGTTGAGCTGCTCTGGCACGGCATTTCCAATTATGTCGCGCAGCATCAGCTGGATGTCCTGATCGGTTGCGCGAGTCTTGAGGGCACCAATCCCGACAAGCTCGCGACCCAGCTTTCCTTCCTGCATCATTTTGCCGGCGCGCCGGAGCCATGGCGCGCCGCGGCACTTCCGTCACGCCATGTCGAAATGAACCGGATGCCGAAGGAAGCGATCGACGCGAAGCGGGCACTGCGCGAGTTGCCGCCTCTGGTGAAGGGGTACCTCCGGCTTGGTGCCTATATCGGCAATGGCGCGGTCATCGATCATCAGTTCGGCACCACCGACGTTCTGGTCGTGCTGCCGATGCAGAACGTCACCGCACGCTATCGCGAGCGCTTCGTTGCGGAAGAACAGAAGCTCGCGGCCTAGAGTTTTCGCAGCGCGACCGATTCGATCTGGTGATCTTCGCCTTTGCGAAGAATGAGGCTTGCGCGCTGGCGGGTGGGCAGAATGTTTTCGCGCAGGTTCGCAAGGTTGATCCGCGACCAGATCGAACGCGCAATCTCCTGCGCCTCCTCGTCGGTCACCTGCGAATAGCGGTGGAAATAGGAAAGCGGATCGCGAAACGCGGTCGAACGCAGCGCACGAAAGCGCCGCACATACCAGGATTCCAGCACGTTTTCCTCGGCGTCGATATAAACCGAGAAGTCGAAGAAATCCGAAACATACGGGATCGCCTTGCCGTCTTTCGGCGGACGGCCGGTCTGCAGGACGTTCAATCCTTCCACGATCAGGATGTCGGGCTGATCGACCTCGATCATCTCGCCGGGAATGACGTCGTAGGAGACATGGCTATAGACCGGCGCCTTGACCTTGCGCTGGCCCGCCTTCACGTCATTCAGGAAGCGCAGCAGCGCGGGAAGATCGTAGCTTTCGGGAAAGCCCTTCTTCTCCATCAGCTTTTCGCGCTCGAGCACCGCGTTGGGATAGAGGAAGCCGTCGGTCGTGACGAGCTCCACCTTAGGCGTGTTGGTCCAGCGCGCAAGCAGCGCCTGCAGCACGCGCGCGGTGGTCGATTTGCCGACCGCGACCGAGCCCGCAACGCCGATGATGTAGGGCATCTTGCCGTCGCTCACGCCGAGAAACTGCTGCATACCGCTGAAAAGATCCTGAGCGGCCTCGACATAAAACGCGAGCAGGCGCGAGATCGGAAGATAGATCTCCTCGACCTCTTTCATCGACAGCTTGTCGTTCAGAGCCTGCAGATGGATGATCTCGCTCTGGGTCAGCGTCATCGGCGTATTCTGGCGCCGCGCGGCCCATTCCTCGCGGGAGAATACGCGATAGGGCGAGATGTCGTCTTCGATACGCTGTTCCATGACGGCTCAGCCACTCACGCTTACAAAAACAAATCTATCGGTTACGCGACGCCTTTTCTTCGAGGCCCGACTGCGCCGTGCGCCGTTCCAGTTCGGCATAGACCTCGGCGAGATCGACGCCGCGCGCTTTCAGGACCACGAGAAGATGATAGAGCAAATCCGCGCTTTCCGCGACGACCTGCTCTTTGGTGCCGGCGGCGGCGGCAATGACCGTTTCGGTCGCCTCTTCGCCGAGCTTCTTCGCGCATTTTTCAACGCCTGCGTCGAGGAGCTTGCGCGTATAGGATTTCTCCGCGCTTTCCTTTGCGCGGGATGCAACGATTTTTGCAAGGTCGTCTAGCGTGAAACCGGCCATGAAGCGGCTTTATCAGGCGTCCAGCCGCACGGGAAGCCCGGCTCTCGCCATGTGCTCCTTGGCCTGCCGTATGGTGAATTCGCCAAAGTGGAAAATCGAGGCGGCCAATGCCGCCGTGGCGTGGCCGTCGCGGATGCCTTCGACGAGGTGATCGAGATTGCCGACGCCGCCCGATGCGATCACCGGGACCGGCACGGCATCGGCGATCGCGCGCGTCAGCGCCACGTCATAGCCGATCTTGGTGCCGTCGCGGTCCATGGAAGTGAGCAGAATCTCGCCCGCCCCGAGTGCCGCGACTTCGCGGGCATATTGAACGGCATCGATCCCGGTCGGCTTGCGGCCGCCATGGGTGAAGATTTCCCAACGCGGCGGCTCGCCTTCTCCCGAAACCTTCTTCGCATCGATCGCGACCACGACGCATTGATCGCCGAATTTTTCGGCCGCCTCGCCAACGAAAGCGCGGCGGTTCACCGCCGCGGTGTTGATCGAAACCTTATCCGCACCGGAGGCGAGCAACACCCGCACATCTTCGACCGTGCGCACACCGCCGCCTACGGTCAGCGGCATGAAGCAGGCCTCGGCCGTGCGCTGCACGATATCGAGGAGCGTGCCGCGGCCTTCATGGCTTGCGGTGATGTCGAGGAAACAGAGTTCGTCGGCACCCGCCGCGTCATAGGCTTTGGCTGCTTCCACCGGATCGCCGGCATCGCGCAGATCGACGAACTTCACGCCCTTGACCACGCGGCCGTCTTTCACGTCGAGACAGGGGATGAGGCGGACCTTGAACATTTACGCGCTCTTCAACAGCGCAAGCGCTTCCGCCGGATCGATGCGGCCATCGTAAAGCGCGCGGCCCGCAATCGCGCCCTCGAGCTTCTTCGCGCGCGGCGAAAGCAGCGCTTTCACGTCGTCGATCGAAGCAAAGCCGCCGGACGCAATCACGGGAATCGAAACGCTTTCGGCAAGCGCAATCGTCGAATCCAGATTCAGGCCCTGCAACATGCCGTCGCGCTCGACATCGGTATAGATCAAGGCGGCGACGCCCGCGCCTTCAAAGAGCTTTGCGACTTCGACTGCCTCAAGCTGCGTCTCCTCGGCCCAGCCGTGGATCGCGACCTTGCCGCCGCGCGCATCGATGCCGATTGCGATCTTGCCCGGAAACTTGCGCGCAGCTTCTTTCACGAAGGCCGGTTCGCGCACGGCGGCGGTGCCGATGATGACGCGCGAGACGCCTTCGGCCAACCACGACTCCACCGTCGCGAGTTTGCGGATGCCGCCGCCAAGCTGCACGGGAATTTTCACGCTCTTCAGAATCTCAGCGACCGCGAGCGCATTGACGGGCTTGCCCGCAAAAGCACCATCGAGATCGACGAGATGCAGCCAGGAGAAGCCCTGCTCTTCGAACTCTTTTGCCTGGCTCGCAGGGTTCGCGTTGAACACGGTCGCGCGCGCCATGTCGCCTTGTTGCAGACGCACCGCCTCGCCGTTTTTCAGATCAATCGCAGGAAACAGGATCAATACGCTCTCCCGGCGTTCTTTAAGAAAATGCCGCGACCAACCAATGCCACCACCAGCTAAAGCCGACAACCATGCCGACGGGTGCCAGAATCGCGCCGAACGCGAGCCATAGCCATTGGCCCGCTTTTGCCGCCATCACGATATGTGTGATCCACGCACCACCAAACACCAAGGCCGGCCCGACGGCCTGACGATAAGGCCGCGGCTTCACGGCTTCCACCGCAGGAAGTTTGCGAGCAAGGCAAGGCCGAGACGCTGGCTCTTCTCGGGATGAAACTGCGAACCGGCGATGTTATCGCGCGCGACGGCCGCCGTGATCGTGCCCGCATAGTCGGTTTCCGCGAGCAGGTCGGCCGTGTCTTTCGGCTTCAGGTGATAGGAATGCACGAAGTACGCGTGCTGGCCTTCTTCGCCGAGCGCGATGCCCTCAAAGAGCGGGTGCTTGCGGGTCTCGCGCAACGTATTCCAGCCCATATGCGGGATCTTCAACGAAGGATCGCGCGGCGTGATGCGATCGACCTCGCCTTGGATCCAGCCGAGCCCTTCGGTCACGCCGTGCTCAAGTCCGCGCTCGGCAAGCAATTGCATGCCGACACAAATTCCGAAGAACGGTTTGCCGTCCTTCTTCACCGCTTCGTGCAAGGCTTCGACCATGCCGGGCACGGCGTCGAGACCATGCTTGCAATCGGCGAACGCGCCGACACCCGGCAAGACGATGCGCTCGGCCGCGCGCACGTCATCGGGATTATTGGTGACGAGAATTCTGGCGTTAGTGCCGCCTTCGCGGGCCGCGCGTTCGAGCGCCTTGGCCGCGGAGTGCAGATTGCCGGAGTGATAATCGATGATCGCGACGCTCATCGTTGCCCCGGTGTTGGAAAGAGGCCGATCACACCCGGCTCGGCTGTCGCCGCCGCGAATTTTGTTTCCGGATAGATTGTCGGCGCTCCATGCGGTGGCTGCGGTGGCTGCGGCTGATCGGACTTCGCGGGAGTACGCAGCGCTCCCTTCCAGTTCTCGAAAAAGCGCCGCTCGGCGCTTTCAATGTCTTCAGCAATGACGACACCGGCGTCGCGATAGCCTTTGCGGATGAGCTTCTTGCCCCGCAGGTTCGCGGCCTCCATGCCGAAAAACAGCGACGGAAAGAACGAAGCCGCGATCCCGGAAAGCGGGCCGAAACCGAGCCAGCCGCCGATCAGCGTGATCGCGATAAAGACGACGACCCAGACAAGAAACGCGAGCCACAGCCGGTAGCGCAGCAGCCAGAATGGCGTCAACAGAAAGGCCCAGACGGAAAACTTTTCGCGCAGGAAAACGACGCGCTCGGCAGCCGCCTGTGCCGGTGCCTGCTCTTTCGGCTCGAAAACCAGAAATGTCGCCATGTCCGACGCCTCGGCTGCTCTTATCCGCCAGTTATACCCGCGCGGGTCCGGCACGATGGCCGGTTCCCGCAGATTGCCTCACGCGCCGAGGCTACCCTTGGTAGATGGAATTTCCGTGGCCGCGGCGGGATCGATCGCGAAGGCCGCGCGCATCGCGCGCGCGAGCCCCTTGAAGCAGCTTTCGGCGATATGGTGGGCATTGTCACCATAGAGCGTTTCGACGTGCAGCGTGATTCCGGCATTCATCGCGAAGGCCTGAAAGAACTCGCGGACCAGTTCGCAATCGAAGTCGCCGATCTTGTCGCGCGGGAAATCGACCTTGAACACGAGAAACGGACGCCCGGAAACGTCGATGGCGACACGGGTCAGTGTCTCGTCCATCGGCAGATAGACGCTCGCATAGCGGGTGATGCCGCGCATGTCGCCGAGCGCGTTTTTCACCGCGAGGCCAAGCACGATGCCGACATCTTCGGTGGTGTGGTGCTGGTCGATGTGCAGATCGCCCTTGGCCTTCACCGTCATGTCGATTCGCGAATGGCGCGAGAGCAGATCGAGCATGTGGTCGAAAAAGCCGATTCCGGTCGAAATCTCGTTCTGGCCCTTGCCATCGAGATCGACCTTCACCGAAATCTCGGTTTCCTTGGTCTTGCGGGCGAGTTCGCCGGTACGCATCGAAAAGCTCCTCACGAAGGCGCGGACTTCTAGCAGCCCGGGTCAACCCCCGCCAACATCAATGCCCGTTCTACCTTTCCGGATGGTTTGCGGATCGCGCCGGGCACCCTAAATATGGGGGCTGGAGGCCATACTCACCCATGAATACCCCCCATAAACCAGACATTTTCTACGGGACCACGATTGTCGCGGTTCGGAAGGACGGCCGTGTCGCGATCGCCGGCGACGGCCAGGTCTCGTTCGGCAACACAGTCATGAAGGGCAACGCCAAAAAGGTGCGCCGGCTCGCCGGAGGCGCGGTGATCTGCGGCTTTGCCGGGGCCACCGCCGACGCGCTGACGCTTCTCGAGCGGCTCGAGGCCAAGCTCGAGCAGCACAAAGGACAGCTTTCGCGCGCCTGCGTCGAGCTCGCAAAAGACTGGCGCACCGACCGCTATCTGCGGCGGCTGGAGGCCATGATGCTGGTCGCCGACAAGGACGTGACGCTGCTCCTCGCCGGGACCGGCGACGTGCTCGAGCCCGAGAACGGGATTGCGGCCATCGGATCGGGTGGCGGCTATGCGCTCGCTGCCGCGCGGGCGCTCGCCGATTCCGCGCATGACGCAGAAGAGATCGCGCGGCGCGCACTCGATATTGCAGCCGGCATCTGCATCTATACGAATGGCAACGTAACGGTGGAAACCATCGGATGAGCATGATCGCGTCGCCCGCCGACCAACAGGACGCGGCGCGGCGAACGCGCCTTTTTCTTCTGCTGGCACTTGCCATCGTCGTCGTGCAGGCGATCGTGCTTTACGCCATGGGGCGTACGCCGATCTGCAACTGCGGCTTCGTGAAGATCTGGGAAGGCAATGCGTTCGGCTCCGGCAACTCGCAGCACCTTTCCGACTGGTACACGCCGTCGCACATCATCCACGGCTTCCTGTTCTACTTCCTTGCCTGGGCGGTTTTCCGCCGCTCCAGCGTCGCCTGGCGTTTCGCGGTCGCGGTGTTTCTGGAAGCGGCGTGGGAGGTCGTGGAGAATACACCGTGGGTCATCGACTACTACCGCAACAACACGGCATCGCTCGGCTATGTCGGCGACAGCATCATCAACTCGGTGATGGACGTGATCTGGATGGCGCTCGGCTTTCTCGTGGCGTGGCGCGCGCCGGTGATGGTCACGATCGTGCTGGCTCTGGCGATGGAGCTGCTTGCTGCCTATGTAATCCGCGACAATCTCACGCTGAACATCCTGATGTTCATCTACCCCTTCGAATCCGTAAAGGCCTGGCAGACCGCCATCGGCCAGTAAGCAGAGTGCTAGATGTCTGATTTTTCGCCCCGCGAAATCGTTTCCGAACTCGATCGCTTCATCGTCGGTCAGCACGACGCGAAGCGGGCGGTCGCGATTGCGCTTCGCAATCGCTGGCGGCGGCTGCAGCTCGACGACAAGCTGCGCGAAGAAGTGCTGCCGAAGAATATTCTGATGATCGGGCCAACCGGCGTCGGCAAGACCGAGATTTCGCGCCGGCTCGCCAAACTCGCGAATGCGCCGTTCCTGAAGGTCGAAGCCACGAAGTTCACCGAAGTCGGCTATGTCGGCCGCGATGTCGAACAGATCGTGCGCGACCTCGTCGAGATCGGCATCGCATTGACGCGCGAAAGCAAGCGCCGCGACGTGCAGGCGCGTGCGCATGTCGGCGCGGAGGAGCGCGTGCTCGATGCGCTCGTCGGTCCCGCGGCGAGCCCCGCGACGCGCGACAGCTTCCGCAAGAAACTCCGCGCGGGCGAGCTCGACGAGAAGGAAATCGAGATCGAACTGACTTCCTCGGGGAGTCCGCAGATGCCGATGATCGATATTCCCGGCATGCCGGGCGCGCAGATGGGCGCGATCAACATCGGCGACATCTTCGGCAAGGCTTTCGGCGGCAAGCCGAAGACGCGGCGCGTGAACGTGAAAGACGCGCATCCGCTGTTGCTTGCTGAAGAATCGGACAAGCTCCTCGATCAGGAGTCCGTCACGCAGGAAGCGATCAAGGCGGTCGAGAACAACGGGATCGTCTTTCTCGACGAGATCGACAAAATCTGCGCGCGCGAAGGCATGCGCGGCGACGTTTCCCGCGAAGGCGTGCAGCGCGACCTCCTGCCGCTGATCGAAGGCACCACCGTCAACACGAAGCACGGGCCGGTGAAGTCGGATCACATCCTCTTCATTGCGTCCGGCGCGTTCCATGTTGCGAAGCCTTCGGACTTGCTGCCCGAATTGCAGGGCCGGCTCCCGATCCGCGTCGAACTGAATGCGCTCACGCGTGACGATTTCCGCCGCATCCTGACCGAGACCGAAGCGTCGCTCATCAAGCAGTCGGTCGCCCTGATGAAAACGGAAGACGTCAATCTGGTCTTCACCGATGACGCGATCGACGCGCTCGCGGATGTCGCGGTCGAGGTGAACGCGCGTCTGGAGAATATCGGTGCGCGGCGGCTGCAGACCGTGATCGAACGCGTGCTCGACGAGATCAGCTTCACCGCTCCCGACAAGCCGGGCGAAACCATCACGATCGACGGCGACTATGTGAAGAAGCGCGTGGACGATCTGGCGAAGGACGCGGATCTTTCGCGCTACATTCTGTAACTTCTTATTGAAGCATGGCCTTATCCGAAAACCGCTCCACGCTTTTTCCGGGCCATGCTTTAGCGGCGGCGGCGCACGCGGATGTAAAGCGCGCCGGCGCCGCCGTGTCTGATCCCGGCCTCCTCGAAGCCGATCACGAGCAGGCGAAACTCGGGTAGCGAAAGCCATAGCGGCACCTGCCGCTTCAAGACGCCCACTTCCCCGTAGCCGCCTTCGTCGTTGCGCTTGCCTTTCCCCGTGATGACGAGGACGAGCGCATGCTCGCGCGTTTGCGCGGTATGCAGAAAGCGAAGCAGCCTCGCCTTCGCTTCGGCCTGGGTATGCCCGTGCAGGTCGAGCTTTGCCGCGATCTCCGTACTGCCGCGCGAGATCCTTTGCTTCAAGCGGCGATCGATGGAAACGAGCGGCGGGGCCGGCGGATCGCGATGCTTCAGCGCCTGCGGCACATGCACGGGCCGGTTGCGCTTTTCGTTGCCGCGCGAGCTTTGTTCTTCCACCGAAAGTGCCGGCGGCTCGTCGCCGATCTTGGTGCGGCGGCCGGGAAGCGGGCGGATCGATTTCGCGATTTCTTCCCACAAGGCGAGATCAGCCTTGCTGAGCCCGCGTTTTTTGCCGCCGCCACCACCGCTCATGGTTTTGGCTCGGCTTTCTTTTGTTCGTCGTTCTGCTTTTCGTCGCGCTTCGGAGTTTCTTTGTTGTCGTTTTCCGTCGCCTCGGCCTCCGGGCGATAGTCCGGGTTGGGCACGTTCTGCGCGGCCGCAATACGAACCGGGTCGATTTCGTTCGGCACGAGCAGAAAGAACGCGCCGGGATTACGGATACGGCCCGCGACGCTGCCTGCGTCCGGACCGCCGCCAAAATAAATGTCCGCGCGCGCGACGCCGATGATGGCGGAGCCGGTATCCTGCGCGACCATCAGGCGGTTGAAAGTCTCGCCCTCTTTCGTGTTCTGCAGTTGCAGCTTGGCTTCGATCCAGAACAGCGAGCCATAGACATGCAGCTTTTTGTCGACCGCGATCGAACGGTCTTTGACGAGCGGCAATCCTTGCGCGCCGACCGCCTCGGCGTCTGGCGGCAGATCTGTGACGATGCGAAAGAAGGTGAAGGCGCGGTTCTGCCGCATCAGCTCGCGGCCTTCTTCGGGCATTTCCGCGATGAACATGCGGATGTTTTCCATCGACATTTCTTCGCGCGGCACGATGCCGGTATCGATCAGGTTGCGGCCGACCGGCGTGTAGCGATGCCCGTTGTGCGCGGCGTAGTTCACGCGCACATATTTTCCGTCGGGAAGGCGAATGCGCGCCGAGCCCTGAATCTGGATGAAGAAGGCGTCCGCCGCATCGCGCAGCCACACGATTTCAAGGCCGCGATTGGTGAGCGCGCCGTCTTCGATCGCCGCGCGGTCGTGATATTCGACAATCTTGCCGTCCACGCGATGCCCGGCGCCGCCAGTGCTCGGAAATCCGGCGCGCAGCACGCGCTTGCCCAGACGCGCTTTGGAGAGAAGTTCCGGCGGGCGGCGATAGAGCGGTACGGTGAAGCCTTCGGTCAGCGTAAGGCTGCCTTCCACTTCCGGCTCGTAATAGCCGGTGAGCAGGCCCGTGGTATCGCCAAGCTTGGATACGCGAACGGGGCGAAAGTTTTCTTCGAAGAATTTCTTTGCAACTTCATCGCCGACCGGCTCGGGAAGTTTCAGCGCGCGCGGGCAAACTTCGCGCAGCGCCTTCTCCATCGGCCGGACGTCGGCAACCGTTTTGCGCTTCAGCAGCACTTCGCAACTTTTCCGGAAGCCTGCGAAGACCTGTGCCTGCTTATCGGCGCTCCAGCCGTCGAGCTCGGCAAAAGAAACGAAATCGTATTGCGCTTCGGGAAATTCCAGCGAGCCGACATTCGCCGCAGCGAAACCGCCCGGCAGAAGCAGCGAGCAACACGCAATTGCTATGCTTGCGTGCCGGAAACGAACCATCGGCGTCAGGCCGCTTCGTTGTTCTCGACGAGCTTCCAGTTCGGATCGGACGACTTCACGTCGCGCGCGAACATCCAGAGATCTTCGACATCCGTGAGCGCTTCGGCGCTTCCATCGACGATGTTGCCATCCTTGTCGCGCGTCGCGGAGACGAGTTGCGACACGAAATCGATCGTGATGCGCGCTTCGTTGCCGACGAGCTCGGCATTTCTGATCTCGGCCTTGTCGAGCGAGACGAAGCGGGATTCCATCTTGTGGCCGCGCGCTTCGCGATCGTTGATCGCAGCGGCGAACTCTTCGAACAGCTCCTTGCCGAGCATGCCGCGAAGCGTTTTGCGGTCGCCCTCGGCAAAAGCCATGACGATCATCTCGTAGGCCGATTTTGCGCCTTCGAGAAAATGACGCGCGTCGAAATTGCGGTCCACCTGCGCGATGGCGTCGAGACCGGCGGCCACCGCACTTCCCGGGGCCGCAATTCCTGCCCAGCGCTCGGCGGCAGGGACTTCTCGGTCAGCATCGCGCAGCACGAGTGCTTCTTCGGCGCGGGTCGCGACCCCTGCCGGTTTATCCGGCATGGTCGCGGGCTCCTTGCCCGAATAGGGATCGAACGGCGGCCGTTCGCGGCCGGTACGGGTTCCCAATACGCTGCGCAGCCGCGCGAAAATGAAACGGCCAAGGCGAGGAATATGATCGTGTAGATGTCGAACACGGCGTTCATCGTCTGTCGTTCCGGCCCGGAAAGGGAAGCAAGAGCAAATTTGAGCGGGTTAACCCCGTTCATATGGGGCTTTTGCGACTTCTTCCAAGCCGCGTGCAGGCTTTTTTTGGCACGGCGTTAACTCGCGGACAGCGTAAACGATCCGCTTTGACAACGCCAATAGCGCAAAACGCCGCCAGATGCCGGTTTTCTTGTGCCCCATCGGGCCGCATGCTAGCGACCGGGCCGTTCGGCGCTCGCGGCGCCCCGATGAAGTCCCTGAATCTACCGCTGGAGCACCCCGATGACGACCCAGAATGGCGGCCAGACCGACGCGAATGCGCCGGGTCTCGGTATCCTCGGACAATATGTGAAGGACCTCTCGTTCGAGAATCCCAACGCGCCGCAGTCGCTCATGACGCAGCCCGAGCAGCAGCCGGCCGTGGACGTACAAATCAATGTGAACGCCAAGCCGATGGCCGAGCCCGACTACGAGGTCGAGCTGAAGATCGAGGTGCGGGCCGAAGACAAAAAGGCCAAGCGGGTACTCTTCAATCTCGAGCTCGCTTATGCCGGCGTCTTCCGCATCAGCAACGTGCCAAAGGAAAATATCCAGCCGCTGCTCCTGATCGAGTGTCCGCGGCTTCTGTTTCCGTTCGTGCGCCGGATTGTCGCCGATTCGATCAGCGAAGGCGGCTTCCCGCCGATCATGTTGCAGCCAGTGGATTTCGCATCGCTGTTCCGCGCGCGCGCGGAAAGCGAGGCTGCGATCAAGTCCTGAAACTTATTGCGCTGACGTCGTCGCCTTCTCGTCGAGATAATCGAGCCAGATCGCGTTCTCGCCAAGAGACGCGACGAAGGCGCGATGCGCGTCGGCTTCCGTGCTGCTCAATTCCATGCGCTGACGCGCTGGACGCTTCGCCGCGGTGATGGCCGTCACCGAAAATTCTTCGCGCACGACTTCGACGAGACCGAGCTTCGCCTGCCTGCCGCCGGCAAGCTCGGCATAAACTTCCGCAAGCAGTTCGGCGTCGAGCAGCGCGCCATGCTTGGTGCGGCGCGAATTGTCGATGCCATAGCGCGCGCAGAGATCATCCAGCTTGTTACCGCCGCCGGGATGCTTGCGGCGCGCAAGGATCAGCGTATCGACGACGCGATCGCGCGTGGGCGCTGCAAGGCCGCACTTCTTTAACTCGTATTCAATGAAGGTCATGTCGAAGCCGGCGTTATGTGCGACGAGCTTCGAGTCCATGCCGATGAATTCGAGAAACTGTTCGGCAACCTCGGCGAAAACCGGCTTGTCGGAAAGAAACTCGGCACTTAATCCATGCACGGCCTCGGCCTGCGCCGGCATGTCCCGTTCGGGATTGATATAAACGTGAAAGGTCGCGCCGGTCGGGAGGCGGTTGAGCAATTCGACGCAGCCGATCTCAACGATGCGATCTCCGGTCGCCGGATCGAAGCCCGTGGTTTCGGTGTCGAATATGATCTCGCGCATCGTTCAGACAGAGCTCTTCTTTCGTACCCAGCCGAGCTCAAGCACTTCGGCCAGAATCTTCTTAACCTGCATCCTGGCGGATTGGAGTCCGTCGCCGGTGTTGATCACAAAATCCGCGCGGGCCCGCTTTTCCGAATCAGGCATCTGCCGTTTCAGAATGGCTTCGAATTTTTCCGGCGTCATCCCCGGCCGGGCCAACACGCGCTGCCGCTGCACATCGGCCGCTGCGCTGACGACGATGACGGCATGGAACTTCGATGGGTCGCCGGTCTCAAATAAAAGCGGAATATCGAGAAGGGCGGCTTTGGCGCCGGACGCTTCCGCCTCTTTCAGGAACCCGGTGCGGAGCTTGCCGACCAGCGGATGGATCAATTGCTCGAGTCGGCGGAGCGCTTTGGCATTCCCCACGACATGGCGCGAGAGCTTCTCCCGATCGACGGTTCCATTTTCGGTGGTGCCCGGGAACTCGCGCTCGATCAGCGGGACGGCTTCGCCCGCATATAGCCGGTGCACGGCGGCGTCGGCATCGAACATCGGCACGCCTTCCTCGACGAACATCTGCGCCGTGGTGCTTTTGCCCATGCCGACCGAGCCGGTAAGACCCAGCAGAATCAATTGTTTTTTCCTTGTTTTGCGGCCTCTCTGACCAGATCGGCTTCGATCAGCGCGCTCAGTTCCGGCGTCACTTTCGGCCGGACGCCGAACCAGCGCTCAAATCCGGGAACGGCCTGATGCAACAACATGCCGAGCCCGTCGACGGCGGCATGACCGCCTTCGCGGGCCTGGCGTAGCAGGTCGGTTTCGAGCGGCGCATAAACAATATCGCTTACCGCGGCCCCCTTCTTCAACGCGAGGAGATCGATCTGAAGCGGCGGCTGCCCTTTCATACCGAGCGACGTCGTATTGACGAGAAGATCGGCGGAAGGAAGCAGCGAGGGCACGTCCTCGTAACCCGCAATTGCCGCATGGATCTGGAGCTCGCGCAGCAATTCCTGCGCACGCTCGCGAGAGCGGTTGACGACGGTGATCCGACGGATACCGGATTTGTTCAGGCCGTAGATGATCGAGCGCGCGGCGCCACCAGCACCGAGCACCACGGCGTGGCCGGTGCGTTGTTGCCAGCCGGTAATAGAATCGTCGAGATGCGCGAGAAATCCGGCGACGTCGGTGTTGTCTGCATGTAACTCGCCGTTATCGAGCCAAAGGGTGTTCGCAACTCCGAGCGTGCGGACCACCGCGCTGACATGTTTCGCGTTACGTGCCGCGGCTTCCTTGTGCGGCAGCGTGACGTTGCAGCCGGCAAGGCCCTGCGAAGCAAAATTTTGCAGGAAGCCATCGATCTCGTCTGGCCGCACTTCGCGCCGCAGATATTCGCCTTCGATGCGATGCTCCCGCAACCAGTACCCGTGAATGAGCGGCGAGCGCGAGTGAAGGATCGGATAGCCGATCACGCAGGCACGCTTCACGACACCATCATCCCGGACCTGCGAAAGTATGCGAGCAACGGCATCAAGGGCATGCCGAGAATCGTGAAGTGGTCGCCGTCGATTTTTTCAAAGAGATTCACGCCGACGCTTTCCAGTTGATAGGCGCCGACGCTCTGCATGACGCGATCGCCGGCCTCGTCGAGATAGGCATCGAGAAATGCATCACTGAAATCATGCATTGTGAGATGCGCGCTCGATACGGTTTCAAACAGGACCTTATCATCGCGAACGACCGCAATGCCGGAATGAAGCGCGTGAGCCTTGCCTGAGAACCTGCGGAGTTGCACGCGTGCCGCCTCGCGTGATTTCGGCTTTGAAAAGCGTTCATTGCCCAGCGCCAATGTCTGGTCCGCACCGAGCACGATTCGATCCCGGTTGCGCTTTGCCGTCTCGAATGCCTTAGCGCGCGCGAGCAGCAACGCTGCTCCTTCCGGCGTTGCGGCTTCGTGCGGCGACGCGGCTTCTGCCGCGCGCTCGTCGATGTCGGCTGGATCGATCACGAGCGGAATTCCAGCCGCCTCCAGCAAAGCGCGGCGCGGTGCACTTTTGGATGCAAGCACGAGCGGCTTTTCTTGCCACAACGTCATTGGCTATTCGCCGCGTCGCGGCGGCGCTCTTGCAGCAATGCGATGACGGAGGCTGCGGTTTCTTCGATCGAGCGGCGGGTGACATCGATCACCGGCCAGTTATGCCGCGCGCAGAGCTTTTTCGAGGTCGCGATTTCGTCGCTGACCGAATGGCGATCGACATAGGTCGAATCGGACTGGTGCGCGTTGAGACCCAGCAAACGATTTTGCCTTATCTGCACGATCCGTTCCGGGCTTGCGATCAGGCCGACCACGAGCGGCCGGGTAACGCGCTCCAGATCGGGCGGAGGTTCGATGCCCGGGACTAGCGGAACGTTCGCGGTCTTGATGCCGCGGTTGGCGAGATAAATGCTGGTCGGCGTTTTCGAGGTCCGGGAAATACCGACCAGGACGACATCCGCCTCGTCGAGATTTTCGGGGTGCTGCCCGTCGTCATGGACCAGCGTGTAATTCAGCGCATCGATGCGCCGGAAATAGTCAGCATTCAGCATATGCTGACCGCCGACCCGGGGAGTCGTTTCGGTTCCGAGATAAGAGGCAAAAAGACTGAGGACGGGGTTCAAAATCGACAGGCAAGGAATGCTTCTTTCCTTGCAGTGATGTTCGAGGCGGTCGGTCAGCACCGGATCGACCAGCGTATAAAGTACGATCCCGGGATTGGCCTCGATGTCGGACAATACCGGGTCGAGCTGCTTCACGTTCCGAATCAACGGGTAAACATGCTCGATCGGGGAAACGGTCGAATACTGCGCGGCGGCCGCCCGGCCGACCGCGAGCAGCGTTTCGCCGGTCGCGTCGGAGACGAGATGCAGATGAAAATAGCTGGCGGACTTCGGCACGCGTTATCCCGGAGGCTGTGGATTGCTGGGGAGAAGGCCACGCCAAAATGCCCGGCGCAAGGCCGCCGTGGGATAGCGGCCGGAATCGTCCCGATTCATTCGCCGCAGCGGAGAATCTGGCAGTTGTCTGTGACTTGTGGGAATAAGCGAGGAAACGCGACAATATCGACGGTCTGACGGGTTGTGTGTTCCGGGGATGAAACGAAACGTGGAGCGAACATCGCGCGCAACGCTTTGTCCACGGACTCGATAGGTCAAACAGACTCAACAAAAGATTCTAGAAAAGATTCTATGAAAGAAAGGATAATCGCGAGGTGAAGGATAAGTTCCTCCGCGTACTGGACGGTGAGAAGTTCGAAGTGCCACCGGTCTGGATGATGCGGCAGGCTGGACGCTATCTTCCCGAGTATCGCGAGACACGAAAGCTGGCCGGTGGCTTCGTTGATCTGTGTCTCAATCCCGAACTTGCCTGTGAAGTGACTTTGCAGCCGATCCGGCGTTTCGGTTTTGACGCTGCGATCATCTTCTCCGATATTTTGATCGTACCTTACGCGCTCGGCGCGAAACTCTGGTTCGAAGAGGGCGAAGGTCCAAGGCTTGAACCGGTTGCCGATGAATCGGACTTTGCGAAGCTTTCCGAGATACTCGATCCTTCGATCGTCACGCGTGTCTATGAGGCGATTGCGAAGACGCGAGCCGCACTGCCCAGGGAAACCGGATTGATCGGCTTCTGTGGTGCGCCCTGGACGGTTGCGACCTATCTGGTCGCGGGACGAGGAACGGACGATCAGGCGCCGGCGCGGTTGCTCGCGATGCGCGAACCAGCATTGTTTCAAAAGATCATCGACCGTCTTGTGGACGCGTCCGCTGCGCATCTGATTGGCCAGCTGAGGGCTGGCGCGGAGGCGGTGCAGATTTTTGATACTTGGGCCGGTGTACTCGATCCGATCTCGTTCGAACGCTGGTGTGTGGCGCCGGTTGCGGAAATCGCGCGGAAAGTGCGCGCAGCCGTGCCAAACGCGCGGATCATCGTCTTTCCGAAAGGCGTATCGCTCAAAGGCATTGAGCAAGTTGCGACCCGGGCAGAAGCGAATGCCGCCGGCATTGACTGGATTTGCGACAGATCGGAATTGGCTGTGAGGTTCGGGGATAAGTTTGCAATCCAAGGAAATCTCGATCCTTTGACGCTGATCGCGGGTGGAAAAGCCTTGGATGAAGCGGTTGATAACCTGCTCCGCGATTTGCGCGGTGTGCGGCACATTTTCAATCTCGGGCATGGTATTCGGAAGGAAACGCCGATTGCGCATGTCGAGCAGATGATCCGGCGCGTCAGGGGCGAATGATGGCCGGACGAAATCGCGGAGCGTGAGTATGTATCTATGGGTGAAGGCGATCCATATTCTCGCGGTCATCTCGTGGATGGCGGCGCTGCTCTATCTGCCGCGGCTCATGGTCTATCACTGCTCGGCGGTGAAAGGCTCGATCCAGTCCGAGACCTTCAAGATCATGGAGCGGCGGCTCCTGAAGGCGATCGCTCTGCCGGCCATGATTGTCAGCTGGCTCGCGGGACTCTGGTTGCTCTACGAGAGCGGCGCGTGGCGCGCGGGCTGGTTTCACGGCAAGTTTGTGCTGGTGCTGGCGCTCTCGGCCATGCACGGCGTGATGTCGCGCTGGGTCCGGGAATTTGCAGCGGATGCCAACACGCGGTCCGACCGGTTCTATCGGCTGGCCAATGAAATACCGACGGCGCTGATGATCGGAATCGTCATCCTGGCCGTGGTGAAACCGTTCTAGGCAAAAGATTTTCCCGCCGGGCTTGCCTCGCTGCCGGGTTTTTCCTATTTTTGTCGTGCCTTCCTAAAAACACGGGCATCGACCGCGGATCAGCCGAACTCGTTTTTGTTTCGGCAGCGGCGCCGGGCGTCAAAATTTCCACCGCCTGAGAGACCCGTACTCCCCTCTGACTGCAAGCACCGTAGCGGCGGTAACCGCTGAAAAGGACTATTCCCAATGCGGGAAATTAAACTAGCCGAACTCAAAGCCAAATCCCCGGTCGAACTGATTGCAGTGGCGGAGGAATTGGAAGTCGAGAACGCGAGCACGCTGCGCAAGCAGGAGCTGATGTTCGCGATCCTCAAACAATATGCTGCCAAGGAAATCGACATTGTCGGTGAAGGCGTCGTGGAAGTGCTTCCCGACGGCTTCGGATTCCTTCGCTCTCCGGACGCGAATTATCTGGCCGGGCCGGACGATATTTACATCTCCCCCTCGCAGATCCGCCGCTTCTCGCTCAGGACCGGCGACACCGTCGAGGGCCATATTCGTTCGCCGAAAGAAGGCGAGCGCTACTTTGCGCTTCTGAAGGTCAGCACGATCAACTTCGAAGATCCGGAGAAGATCAAGCACAAGGTTCACTTCGACAACCTGACACCGCTCTATCCCGACGAGCGGATCAAGATGGAAATCGAGGATCCGACACGCAAAGATAATTCCTCGCGGATCATCGATATCGTGGCGCCGCTCGGCAAAGGACAGCGTGGACTGATCGTTGCACCACCGCGGACCGGCAAGACCGTGCTCTTGCAGAACATCGCGCATTCGATCACGGCCAATCATCCGGAGTGCTACCTGATCGTGTTGCTCATCGACGAGCGGCCGGAGGAAGTCACTGACATGCAGCGCTCGGTGAAGGGCGAAGTGGTTTCCTCGACCTTCGACGAGCCGGCGTCACGTCACGTGGCCGTCGCCGAAATGGTGATCGAGAAGGCGAAGCGTCTGGTCGAACACGGCCGCGACGTGGTGATCCTGCTCGATTCGATCACGCGCCTCGGCCGCGCCTACAACACCGTCGTCCCTTCGTCGGGCAAGGTGCTGACGGGCGGTGTGGACGCGAACGCGCTCCAGCGGCCGAAGCGCTTCTTCGGCGCCGCGCGCAACATCGAGGAAGGCGGTTCGCTCACCATCATCGCGACCGCGCTGATCGATACGGGTTCCCGCATGGACGAAGTGATCTTCGAAGAGTTCAAGGGCACCGGCAACTCGGAAATCATTCTCGACCGCAAGGTTTCCGACAAGCGTGTGTTTCCGGCGATGGACATCACCCGCTCTGGTACCCGCAAGGAAGAACTTCTTGTTCCGCCGGATCAGCTCAAGAAGATGTACGTGCTTCGCCGCATTCTCAATCCGATGGGCACGGTCGATGCGATCGAATTCCTTATCGACAAGCTCAAGCAGACCAAGAACAACGGCGAGTTCTTCGACAGCATGAATACGTGATATTTGCCCTCACCCTGAGGAGCGCGAGCCTATGCGAGCGCGTCTCGAAGGGTTAGATCGCCGCCATCCTTCGAGACGCGAACCTTCGGTCGCTCCTCAGGATGAGGTTACGATAAAGAGAAGCCCCGCAATGATGCGGGGCTTTTTATTACGTTGCGTGTTTCGTTCTTACGCCGGAGCAACATTCCTGCGCGAGACGTAAACCGCGAACAGGGTGGCCGTCAGATACATCGAAAGCGTGTAGATGCCGGGCACCAGTGAGGCTGCGGGATTGTTCAGCACGTTCAGCGCGACATAGATGGCGAGTGCCGTGTTGTGGATGCCGATTTCCATGGTGATGGCGATCGCCTGCCGCTCGGGTAGCTTGAGCGCGAGCGGCGCGAGATAGCCGGTCATCATGCTGACGACATTGAAGAGAACGCAGGCCGCGCCCACTGCGATGATGCTGTCGAGAAGTTTCGCGCGTTCGATATAGATCGCGGCGAAGATCAGGATGGTCAGCACCAGCACCGAGAAGAGCTTTAGCGGCTTTTCCATCCGCGTGGCGAATTCCGGCGCGCGGGCGCGCACCAGCATGCCAATCACGACCGGAAGCAGAATGATTGCGGCAACCTCGATGATCTTGCGATGCGGCGGCGGCACGTACTGGCCGGCACCGAGGAAGTATTCGAGCGACAGATTGACGACGATCGGAAGCGTGAGGAGCGCAAGCACACTGTTCACGGCAGTCAGCGTGATGTTGAGCGCGACGTCGCCTTTGGCGAGGTGGCTATAAATGTTGGCCGTGGCGCCACCGGGTGCTGCCGCGACCAGCATCAGGCCGAGCGCGTGATTGGGCGAGAGCTTGAGCCAGATCGCGATCAGGAGTGCTGCGAAGGGAAGCAGCAGAATTTGCAGAAGCAGTCCGAAGCCGACCGCGAAAGGATAGCGCGCGACACGGCGGAAATCTTCCCAGGTCAGGCTTAAGCCCAGACCGAACATGATGACGCCGATCGACAGCGGCAGCAGTAGATCGGTCAGGATGGATGCTTGCATGGTCGTTCGCCCCCGCGAATTTTGTTTGTTCGAGGCAGGCTATGCAAACCGTCTTGGCAGTGCAATCGCGAGCGGCGCTGACGGGCCGATGTTAGAGCGAGTGGGCGAGCTCTTGCGCGTCAGTAATCGGCAGCGAGCAGACTTCGCCGCGGCAGACGAAGGCCGCGTTCTCGCCTTTGGCAGCGGCAAGCTTTTCGCGAGCGGGATGATCTGCGGGGAGCGCGATGTCTGCGTCGGTGCGCAGGAGCGTCGTGGCAAGGAACGACTGCCGGAGCGCGGCGCGTTCGAATGGCGTTTGGTTCGGGCCGGTCAGGACGATCTCGGTGAGGCGGAGCCGGGTGTCGAGACCCGCAAGAAGCGCGGCATGGCCGAACAGGTTTGCGGCGGCGAGCGGCAACACACCCTCGAACAGCCGCTCGGCCTTTTCGCGGTAGGAAGAAAGTCCTGTTAGCGTCGCGAGCCGGACGAGGTTTTGCGCCATCCAGGCGTGCGGATTGGGGATCGCGTCGTCGCGGGTCGAGGCGGGACGGAGAATCAGTTCGCCGGCATCGTCGGCGGTGAGAAAGTAGCCGCCGGTTTCGCGGTTGGCGTGATGGCGTTCGAGGAGCGCTTCCCACTCAACGGCGCGGGCAAGATAGTGCGCCTCTCCGGTTGCGCGGTGGAGCGCGAGGCTCGCGCGGATCATCGAGCCGTAGTCCGAGGAGAGTCCCGGAAAGAGCAGGCCCCCTTCGCGCCACGAGTGACCAAGGCGTTCGTCTCTCGTCATGGATTCGGAAACGAAATGGAAGGCACTGGCGCCGAGCGCAATCCATTCGGGCTCGTCGAACATCGCACCGGCATTGGCGAGTGCGGCACACATCAGGCCGTTCCAGTCGGCGAGCACCTTGTCGTCGAGGCCGGGGCGGACTCGCTTTGCGCGCGCTGCAAGAAGTTTCGCGCGGAGCGGGAGAAGCCGGGCGTCCTGTTCTGCCGTTGCGGTGCCGGACTTCAGCCGGTTCGGAATATTGTGGCCTTCGAAATTGCCATCATGCGTGATGTCGTAGGCGGCGGCGAAGAGGCGGGCGTCTTCGTTGCCGAGGACGCTTTCGATCTCGCGGAGCGACCAGACGTAGAACTTGCCCTCCTCGCCTTCCGAATCGGCGTCGAGGCTCGAGGCAAAGCCGCCGCCTTCGACGACCATCTCGCGCGTGAGCCATTCGACCGTTTCATAAGCGCGCCGGCGGAATAGGTCTTCGCCGGTTCTGCGCCAGGCAAGCGCCAGCAGCTCGAGGAGCTGTGCGTTGTCGTAGAGCATCTTCTCGAAGTGCGGCACGAGCCAGCGGTCATCGACCGAGTAGCGCGAGAAGCCGCCGCCGATGTGGTCGTAGATCCCGCCCTCGCACATGTTGCGGAGCGAGACGAGCACGGCGTTGAAGAACGATTCGGAAGCGGGACGATCCTTCGCGCGCTCGCCCGCGCGCCAGAGCATTTCGAGGATCGCGCTTTGTGGAAATTTCGGCGCACCGCGAATGCCGCCCTTTTCCATGTCGATCAGATTGAGGAACTGGGCGGCAAGCTGGTCGAGCTCCTCCAGCCCGATCGTCACCTTGCCGGCGGGCCGTGCTCGCTCGCGAAGGGCCGCGAGAATCGCGTCGCGGTTCTTGCCGACCTTGTCGGGCTCGTCGCGGTAAATCCGGGCAATTTGTCGCAGGACGTCCTGAAAGCCGGGACGGCCGTATTGTGCGGTCTTGGGAAAATACGTCCCGCCCCAGAACGGCTTGCCGTCTGCGTCGAGAAACATGGTGAGCGGCCAGCCGCCCTGCTCGCCCAGGTGCTGCAGCGCGCTCATGTAGATTTCGTCGACCTCGGGCCGCTCTTCGCGGTCGACTTTGATGTTCACGAATAGCTCGTTCATCACGGCCGCGGTGGCGTCGTCTTCGAAGCTCTCGTGCGCCATCACATGGCACCAGTGGCAGGCGGCATAACCGATGGAAAGCAGAACGGGCTTGTTTGTCCGTTTCGCCTCGGCGAATGCTTGCGGCGACCACGGCCACCAGTGAACCGGGTTATCCTTGTGCTGGATGAGGTACGGACTGGTTTCGTGCGCGAGGCGATTTTCGGACATGCGTTTTTCTAACACGACGACGGCGGCAGTGTTCGCATGAGCGACGACACGATCTTTGCGCTTTCCAGCGGACGGCTTCCAGCCGCGATCGCGGTCGTGCGAATCAGCGGCAGCAAGGCTCGAGTCGGACTCGAAACATTCGGCGTGAAGCTGCCCGAGCCGCGCCGCGCTGTGCGTGCGCGGCTTATGGATCCTGATACCCGTGAAACAATCGACGACGCGCTGGCTCTGTGGTTCCAGGGCCCGAAGAGCGAGACCGGCGAGGATTTGGTCGAGCTGCATCTTCATGGTGGCAGGGCGATTGTAAGTAGGGTGTTCGCGGTGCTCGGCAGCCTGCCCGGCTTCCGGCCGGCCGAGGCCGGAGAATTCACGAAGCGCGCGGTTCTCAATGGGAAGATAGATATCTCCCATGCGGAGGGTCTGGGGGACCTGATCCACTCCGAGACAGAAGCGCAGCGCCGTCAGGCGATGCATCAGTATGAAGGTGCGCTTTCGCGGAAGGTCGAGGGCTGGCGAAACCAGTTGATCGACGCCATGGCCCTTACCGAGGCCAATCTCGACTTCTCCGACGAAGGCGATGTGCCGGAAAACTTGTTGATTCCAGCGCTTCGAGTCGTATCCGAAATTAAGTCGCAGATCGACGTTGCGCTTGCCGATGCGCGGCGCGGCGAGCGGTTACGGGAGGGCTTTTGCGTTGCCATCGCGGGGCCGCCCAACGCCGGGAAGTCCACGCTGTTGAATGCGTTCGCGGAGAGAGATGTCGCGATCGTATCGGAGATTCCGGGCACCACGCGCGACGTGATCGAAGTGGCGCTGGATCTGAACGGCGTCCCGGTGGTTCTCGTCGATATGGCCGGACTTCGCGATACCGGCGATCCGGTAGAGGCAGAGGGCATCCGCCGCGCGCGGGCGCGGGCGGAGGCGGCCGACCTGGTTCTTCTGCTTGTTCCGCCGGAGGGGCCATCGATTTGTCTGCCGACATCCGAGCACCAGAAGCTGTGGCGGATTTCCACCAAGGCAGACCTGATCGATTCAGACTCGAAACAATCCTTGGCTGAGCAAGAGTCCCTCACGATCTCCGCCAAAACCGGTCTCGGAATCGATCGGCTCCTGAAGCGGCTTGCGGCCGAGGCCGAGCGCTTTGCCGGCGAGCCCTCGCTCGTAACGAGAGAGCGGCATCGCGTTGCCCTGCGCGAGGCCGGAGAGCGGCTTTCGGCGGCGATCACGCGGGCTGCTCCCGGCGAGGAAGAGATTTTTGCAGAGGAGCTGCGGCTGGCGGCGCGGGCGCTGGGGCGTGTGACGGGGAGTGTCGATGTCGAAGACGTACTCGACAAGATTTTCAGTTCTTTCTGTATTGGTAAATAAATCCTTAACGGAATCTCGCAGCACGGCATGAGGGTGTTTCACGTGAAACACTGCTTTCGCGAGTCCCGCATTCGCGCTACAGCAGCGCCATGCAAGACCGTTTTGACGTCATCGTTGTGGGGGGCGGACACGCCGGCTCAGAAGCCGCTGCGGCTGCTGCACGCATGGGCGCCAAGACCGCCCTCGTCACACACCAGTTCGCTACCATCGGTGCGATGTCGTGCAACCCGGCAATCGGCGGCCTCGGCAAAGGACATCTGGTCAGGGAAGTCGACGCCTTGGACGGTCTCATGGGACGCGTGGCGGACGCCGGTGGCATCCAGTTTCGGGTATTGAACAAGCGGAAGGGCCCGGCGGTTCGCGGGCCCCGTGCGCAGGCAGACCGCAGGCTCTATGCCGCCGCCATGCAGCGCGAGCTCTCCGCGCAGCCAAATCTCTCGATCGTCGAAGGCGAAGTCGACGATCTTCTCCTGTCGCATGGCCGCATCGCGGGTGTCCGGCTCGCTGACGGGCGCGAAATTGCCTGCGGCGCCGTCGTGCTGACAACGGGTACGTTCCTGCGCGGTCTGATCCATATCGGCGAGCAGCAGATTCCGGCTGGACGTGCCGGGGAGGCCCCGGCGATGGGGCTTTCCCGCACCCTCGCCGCTTTCGATATCTCACTGGCGCGGTTGAAGACCGGCACGCCGCCGCGGCTCGATGGCAAAACCATCGACTGGAAATCGCTCCAAATGCAGCCCGGCGACTATCCGCCGGAGCCGTTCTCGATGCTGACATCGAAAATCGAGAACAGGCAGGTCGAGTGCGGAATTACCCGCACGACAGAGGCCACCCATCAGGTCATTCGCGACAACATTCATCGATCGGCGATGTATTCGGGCCGGATCGAAAGTCGCGGACCTCGCTATTGCCCCTCCATCGAGGACAAAATCGTGCGCTTCGGCGAGCGCGACGGCCATCAGATTTTCCTCGAGCCCGAGGGGCTGGACGACGACACGGTCTATCCCAACGGCATTTCCACGTCGCTCCCAGAAGACGTCCAGATCGCGCTTCTCAGAACCATCCCGGGTCTCGAGAACGTCGCGATGAAGCGCTGCGGCTACGCGATCGAATATGATCACGTCGATCCACGCGAACTCGTCGCTTCGCTTGAAACCAAGAAAATCCCCGGTCTTTTCCTGGCGGGCCAGATCAACGGCACCACAGGCTACGAAGAGGCTGCGGCACAGGGACTTCTGGCGGGTCTCAATGCTGCCCGCCGCGCTAGTGGGGGTGACGCCATCACCTTCGACCGGACCGAGGCCTATCTCGGCGTGATGATCGACGATCTTATCACGCGCGGGGTCACCGAGCCCTACCGCATGTTCACGTCGCGGGCGGAATACCGTCTGGCGCTGCGCGCAGACAACGCCGATCAGCGACTGACCGCCAAAGGCGTTGCGCTCGGCTGCGTCGGATCTGTTCGCGCGAAAGCCTATGGAGCAAAGGCGGAGGCTTTGCGGGCCGCGCGCGAAGCGGCGGACGCAGTATCCGTCACGCCGAACGAAGCGGCGCATTTTGGAATCACGCTCAATCGCGACGGCCAGCGCCGCAGCGCGTTCGAGCTACTGTCCTACGCCTCGATCACCCGGGATCAGGTAGCGAAAATCTGGCCGGGAATCGCGGCTCTCGCGCCGACGATCGCCGAACAGTTGGAGATCGACGCCAAATACTCCGTCTATCTTGAGCGCCAGCGCGAAGACGCCGAGCGCTTTCGCAGAGACGAATCGCTGGGTTTGCCGGAAGGCATGGACTTCGAGGCGATCCCCGGGCTTTCCAACGAACTGCGCGCCAAGCTCAACACCGTTCGTCCGCGCACGCTTGGCCACGCGAACCGCATTGAAGGCATGACGCCGGCCGCACTTGGCCTGCTCGCGCTGCACGCCCGCCGCAAAGCCGGATGACGGACCTCCCCCGTCTCGCGAAAGATCGCGAAGCCGCCCTGCGTCTGACCCCTGTTTCACGTGAAACGGAGGCGCGGCTCGAGCGCTTCGTCGATCATCTGTTAAAATGGCAACGCGTGGTGCAGCTCGTCGCTCCCTCGACGCTCGAGGAAATCTGGACGCGCCACATCGCGGACAGCCTGCAGCTGCTGCCCATGATCGAGGAAGCAAAAGAACTTGTGGATGTCGGCAGTGGCGGCGGCTTTCCCGGGCTCATTCTCTCGATCGCCGCGCCTGAGAAAAAATTCCGTTTGATCGAAAGCGACACTCGAAAGGCGTCGTTCCTGCGCGAGGCGGCACGGGTCGCCGAGTCGAGTGCAGAGGTCTATGCCGAAAGGGTCGAGTCGGCAACGAAACGGATCACCACAGATATACACATGGTCACGGCGAGGGCCTTTGCTCCTCTGCCAAAACTGCTAGACCTCACCGCGCCCTTCCTGGAGCGCGGAGGCCGGGCGGCTTTTCTGAAATCACAAGATATAGATGACGAATTGACTACAGCCGCTAAATCTTGGAAATTTAACTATCAATTAAGGAACAGCGTAACCGATCCGCGTGGTAGAATCCTCCTGATCGAAACGCTTGAGCGGCGCAGCTAGCGCCTTCGGATGCGGCCATGAGCAACTCGTTACGTCCCCGTGTTCTTTCGCTCGCCAACCAGAAAGGCGGCGTCGGCAAGACCACGACGGCGATCAATCTCGGCACTGCCCTCGCGGCCATCGGCGAGCGGGTGCTGATCGTCGACCTCGACCCGCAGGGTAACGCCTCGACCGGACTTGGGATCGACCGCAAGGATCGCGACCGCTCGACGTTCGACGTGCTGGTTGGCGAATCAGAGATGCGTGAAACGGTTCGCGAGACCGCCGTGCCGGGGCTGCACATCGCGCCCTCGACCATGGACCTCTCCGGGCTCGAGCTGTCGCTTGCGACGGTCAAAGACCGCGCCTTCCGGCTTCGCGACGCGCTAGGAAAACTTTCCGGTCCGTCGCGCGGGGTGGACGGCAAGCTCGCCGCAGGAGGATATTCCTATGTGCTGGTCGACTGTCCGCCGTCGCTGAACCTGCTCACCATCAACGCCATGGCGGCATCCGACGCCGTTCTCGTCCCGTTGCAATGCGAGTTCTTCGCGCTCGAAGGTCTTTCGCAGCTTCTGAAGACGGTCGATCAGGTAAAGATGAGCCTTAACCCGAACCTTTCGATCCATGGCATCGTGTTGACCATGTATGACGCGCGCAACAACCTCTCCGATCAGGTGGTTGCCGATGTCCGGCAGTTCATGGGCAAGAAAGTTTTCGACACCGTGATCCCGCGCAACGTGCGCGTCTCGGAAGCGCCGTCGCACGGCAAACCGGTCCTGCTCTACGACCTGAAATGCGTCGGCAGCCAGGCTTATCTGAAGCTCGCATCCGAAATCGTGCAGCGCGAACGCGCGCTTGCGGCCGCGTAAGCGAGAGCGCGGAAGGAAGAAGCGAGATGACCATGGCAGAAGAGCGTTCACGACTCGGACGGGGACTAGCGGCGCTGATCGGCGACGTCGGCGACGAATCGGCCGCGATCGATCGCGCGCGCGGGCAGAAGCGCGTACCGATCGAATTTCTGCGCGCCAACCCCAAGAACCCGCGTAAGCAGTTCGACGAGGAGGAGCTCGAAAACCTTTCGTCTTCAATTCGCGAAAAGGGAATTCTGCAACCGATCCTGGTCCGGCCGGTTGCGGGCAGAAAAGACTCCTACGAGATCATCGCCGGCGAACGCCGCTGGCGCGCAGCACAGCGCGCTGGCGTGCATGACGTTCCGGTCACGCTTCTCGAGATCAACGACAAGGAAGCGCTCGAAATCGCGATTGTCGAAAACGTCCAGCGCGCCGATCTGAACCCGCTGGAAGAAGCGATGGGCTACGACAATCTGGTCGAGCAGTTTCACTATACCCAGAACGATCTTGCCAAGGTCGTCGGCAAAAGCCGCAGTCATATCGCGAACACGCTGCGCCTTTTGAAGCTCCCCGAGAGCGTCAAGAAATATCTCTCCGAAGGCAAGCTCACCGCCGGCCACGGCCGCGCGCTGCTTTCGCACGATGATCCCGAAGCGCTCGCCAAAGCCATCGTCGATGGCGGCGGCATGAACGTGCGCGAACTCGAAGCGCTGACGCCGGACGATCGCAAGAATGCAAAGGGCAAGGCCGCCGCGAAAGCGAAACCGGCGAAGTCGGCGGACATTCGTGCGCTCGAGAAGAAGCTCGTCGATCAGCTCGGCATGTCGGTCGCGATCAACAATCGTGGGTCCAAGGGCGAGCTCAGGATCAAGTACAAGTCGCTCGAACAGTTGGATGCCGTCTGCCACAAGCTCGGCGTCAGGGACTAAAAGCCCTTAGTTTACGAGGCCTTTCGTTTGCCTCGCTCCGCGAGCGAGAGGATCGCGCGCTCCGCTATGACGTCCGCGAGTGCCGAGGAGCGGCGCGATTCGAGTTCTGCTTCCCCGAACGACGCCAGGGCGCTTTCGATCGTCCGCGATCCAAGGCGGCGTAGTGCGCGCTTGTGGTGGTCGACACGCCGCCAGAACACGCGGTTTCGCTTGATGACGGCTTCGGCGTCGTCACCGCTATCGATCTGCAAGCTCATTTTATGAAGCTGGGCGAGATGCCGGATCGCGGCATTGATGATGGTCGCCGGAGATGTTCCGCTTTCCCGCGCTTGCGCGAAGGCGCGGAGCGCTGCTTTCGCGTCTCCCGCACTTGCCGCATCCAGCAAATCGTCGAGCGCAAGGCCAGACGCATCGGCGACCACCGCGCGCACATCGCCAAGCGTGATTCTTTTTGAGTCACCAGTGTAGAAGATCAGCTTCTCGATTTCGGCGCGCGTGGCAAGGCGGTCCGAGCCCACGAGACTCACGAGCGCTTCCTTGGCGTCGCGGTCGATCGCAAGGCCTGCGCGCAGCACGGAGCTGTCGATCAGCGCGCCGATGGTGCGCGCGTCGTCGTCGTAGCAGGGGATTACCGCGCAGGATTTTGCCGCTTCGCAGGCGGCGCGCAGCGGCGCACTCTTCGCAAGATCGCCGGCTTCGATTGCGATCAGCGTTTCTGCCGCCGGATCGGCGAGGAGCGGCTTCAATCCTTCGACAAAAGATCGGCTGCCCGCGCGCACATGCAGGATGCGCTTGTCGCCAAACAAGCCAATGGTCCGGGCCTCATCGGAAAGTTTGCCGGGATCGGAGGCGAGCGCATCGCCATCGAGCGTGACCACGGTGAAGTCGTCCGCCGATTTTCCGCGCGCGCTCCGGACCAGCGTTTCGATGCGTTCGCTGACCAGCCCGCGATTGGGCCCATAGATCAGCACGACCGGATAGCGCGGATCCGGGTCTTCGACGAAGGAGTCGTAGTCGCCTCTGGGAAGCGCGACCATCGCTTGGGCTTTTAGGTCCGGGTCAGGAAATAGGAGGCGAGCCGCGAGCGGATCTGCTCGGCGACAAGTTTCGCGGCGCGGTTCTGCGCATCGCGGATGGCGCGCGTCGCGGCGAAGCGCTGCTGCGAGCGATCGAGAGAAATGCGCGCGGTAGCCTTTTCGGTCAGCACCACGCGGTCGTTGGCGACATCGAGCAAGCGATAGGTGACGTCGAGGACGACGGTTTCCGAGGTTGCGCGGCCGGAGGCGACATCGACCAGCGGCGTCTGCGAGCTCGACGTGATCGTCATTGCGAGCCTATAGGGCGCGCCGACCGGATTGCCCTGACCGCCGGTGAGTTCGAAAATCAGGTCGTTGCGGATTTCCTGACCCAGACGGCCGTCGATCTCGAGAATCTCGACCTGACGCAATTCGTCGCGGAGTTTTGCGCCCGCACCGAACAACGTGGACTGGCCGTACATCGGCTGGAAACAGCCGGCGAGCGTCCCGGACAAAAACAGGATCGCGGCCAGTCTCGGCCAAGCCTTTGATTTTGCTAGCTTACGCAACGACATTAACGATTCTCTGCGGGACCACCACGATCCGCTTCGGCGCCTTGCCGGCCAACACCGCTTGTACCGCATCCAATGCTAACACGGCCTTCTCGACCTCCGAAGCCGGGGCATCGCGCGACACCGTCACATCCGCCCGCTTCTTTCCGTTGACCTGAACAGGCAGGGTAATTGTGTCTTCTACGAGGAGGGCGGCCTCGACCTCCGGCCAGGGCTCCTCGGCGATGAGGCGCTTGTGCCCGAGTGCTGCCCAGCATTCCTCCGTCAGATGCGGCATCATCGGCGCGGTGATGCGCAGCAGAATTTCGGCAGCCTCGCGGAAGGCCCAGGCGAGATCGGGCGCGGGCGTCTTGTTCGCGTCGGCCGCGGCACCGATTGCATTCGCCGCCTCATAGATATGCGCGACGCAGCGATTGAAACGAAGCTTCTCGATGTCTTCACCGACGCGCGCGAGCGCCACATGGGCTGCCTTGCGCACGGCCGTTGCCGTATCCGAAAACTCCGCGGGTCTGGCTTCGCCCGGCTTCGCGCCGATCTCGGCAAGCTCGTTCGCGATCCGGTAGAGCCGCTGCACGAAACGCGACGCGCCCTGCACGCGGTCTTCGGTCCACTCGACGTCGCGCTCGGGCGGTGAATCGGAAATCATGAACCAGCGCGCGACGTCCGCACCATAGGTCTCGACGATGTCGTCGGGATCGACGGTGTTGCGCTTGCTCTTCGACATCTTCTCGATCGGACCGATGATGATCGGTTCGCCGTTCGACAGCAGCGTCGCCGTGCGCTTGTCGCCGTGGGTTTCGATCCTGATCTCTGCCGGCGAAGCAAAGCTGCCGTCGGGCTTCTGATAGGTTTCGTGAACCACCATGCCTTGCGTGAAGAGACCCTTGAACGGCTCGTCGATATTGGCGTGGCCGGTCTTCTGCATCGCGCGCGTGAAGAAGCGCGAATAGAGAAGATGCAAAATCGCGTGCTCGACACCGCCGATATATTGATCGACCGGCATCCAGTAGTCGGCAGCCTTCAGATCGGTCGGGGTGTTCGCATCCGGCGCGGTGAAGCGCAGGAAGTACCAGGACGAATCGACGAAGGTATCCATGGTGTCGGTTTCGCGGCGCGCGTTCCCGCCACACTGCGGGCAGGAGACTTTCGTCCACGTCGGATGACGATCGAGCGGATTGCCGGGCCGGTCAAACTCGATGTCTTCCGGCAATGTCACCGGAAGGTTCGCATCCTTTTCCGGCACCACGCCGCACTTCTCGCAGTGGATTACCGGGATCGGACAGCCCCAGTAACGCTGGCGCGAAATACCCCAGTCCCGCAGGCGAAACTGTACTTGTCGCTGTGCCACAGGGCGATTGCCGCGCGTCTCTTTCTCGAGGCGCTTTGCGACTTCTTCCTTGGCCTCTTCGATGGTCATGCCGTCGAGGAAGCGCGAATTCGCGAGCTTTCCGTCTTCGACATAAGCCTCGTCGCCGATCTCGAAGGTCTTGGGATCAGCGTCTTCGGGAATGACGACGGGCAGCACCGGCAGACCATATTTGCGCGCGAAATCCAGATCGCGCTCGTCGTGCGCGGGACAGCCGAAGATCGCGCCGGTGCCGTATTCCATCAACACGAAGTTCGCGATGTAAACCGGAAGCTCCCAAGCATCGTCGAATGGATGTTGCGCGCGAAGGCCGGTATCGAAGCCGAGCTTCTCGGCTTTATCGATCGCTTCCTGTGCGGTGCCGATCTTCTTGCACTCTTCTATGAAGCGCGCGGCAGCCGGATTTTTCGCTGCGATGGTTTTCGCCATCGGATGATCCGGCGAAATCGCAACGAAGCTCGCACCGAACAGCGTATCGGGGCGCGTCGTGAAGACCTCGACCTCACTATGCTCACCCTCAGGCTTCGCCAGCATGAAGCGGCAGAGCAATCCTTCGGAGCGACCGATCCAGTTCTTCTGCATCAGCCGGACTTTTTCCGGCCAGCGCTCGAGCGTATCGAGCGCGTCGAGCAGGTCTTGAGAATAGTCGGTGATCTTGAAGAACCACTGCGTCAGTTCGCGCTGCTCGACTTCTGCGCCGGAGCGCCAGCCCTTGCCGTCGATGACCTGCTCGTTCGCGAGCACGGTCATGTCGACCGGATCCCAATTGACCTTCGAGACCTTGCGCTCGACCAGGCCCGCCTTCCAGAAATCCAGAAACATTTTCTGCTGGTGGCGGTAGTAACTCGGATCGCAGGTCGCGATCTCGCGGCTCCAGTCGAGCGACAAGCCCATCGACTTGAGCTGCTTCTTCATGGTCGCGATGTTTTCGTAGGTCCACTTCTTCGGATGAACCTTGTTCTGCATGGCCGCGTTTTCCGCGGGCATGCCGAAGGCGTCCCAACCCATCGGGTGCAGCACGTTCCGGCCTTTGGCGCGATAGTAGCGCGCGACCACGTCGCCCATGGTGTAGTTGCGGACGTGCCCCATGTGGATGCGCCCGGACGGATAGGGGAACATCTCGAGCACGTAATATTTCGGGCGCGGGTCGTCGTTCTTCGTCGCGAAGATTTCGCGCTCATCCCAGATTTTCTGCCAGCGGGGCTCGGCCTCGCGGGCGTTGTAACGCTCGTTTTTCATGCTGCTTACTTGGGCTTTTGGAACGGCCGGTTTGGACCACGAATCGTCACGGCAAGCAATGGTTTAAGGCTTGTAAGGCTTGTCAGGCAGGCCCCCGCAGGCGAGATAGCGGCGCATGAGCGAAAGTGCAGTCGAAAACCTCCAATATATCCGCGGCCGGATCGAAAAAGCCGCGCGGGTAGCCCGCCGCGAGCCCGCCGCAATCACGCTGGTGGCCATTTCCAAGACCTTCGGACCGGAGGAAATCCGGCCTGTTCTCGCGGCCGGACAGCGCGTCTTCGGCGAGAACCGCGTTCAGGAAGCCAAAGGGAAATGGCCTGAACTGCGCGACGGCTTTGCGGGCATCGAGCTTCATCTCGTCGGGCCGCTGCAGACGAACAAGACCAAAGAGGCGGTGGAATTGTTCGACGTGATCCAGACGGTGGATCGCGTGAAACTCGCTGCCGAGCTTGCCAAGGAAATTCAGAAAGCAGGCCGTGCGCCGCAGTTGTTCGTGCAGATCAACACCGGTGCGGAGCCGCAAAAGGCAGGCGTGTTGCCGGAAGATGCGGACAGCTTCATCGCGCAGTGCCGCGAGATTTATTCGTTGCCGATCGCGGGTCTCATGTGCATTCCCCCGGCTGACGAAGCGCCGGCGCCGCATTTTGCGCTGACGGGGAAGATCGCGGGCCGCAACGGACTGAAGCTGCTTTCGATGGGCATGAGCGCCGATTTCGAAAGCGCGATCAATCTTGGCGCGACGCATGTCCGGGTCGGCAGCGCAATTTTCGGAAGCAGGCCGAAAGCCATCTAGGCCGAGGCGGTGGCAAGCAACAGCGCACGGCGCATGAATAATGCTTCGCGAGACCCCGCGCATGCATGGACGCGCTGACACGCCTGTGCTGATATTCCGGCGGGCGTGGGGGCGTTCACAATGTCGATTCTCCGGACCGGGCTATGCGCGGCGCTGTTCGTGTTTACTCCGCTTGTCGCGGGGGCGGCGAAGGCTGCGGGAACGGCCTATAACGTCGATACTTCCGAGGTCGCCGACGGCTGCAAGCTGGAAAGCTGGTCTTCGTTTGCAAAAAACCGCGACCTGTTCGCAGCGCTGAGTGCTGCGTGCGGTTTCGAACTCTATAAGTGGACCGAAGTCGCAGCACAGTTTGATCGCTCGCGCGCGGGCGGAGACTGGGCGAGTGCATTTACGCCCAAGGTCAAAATCAAGTTGAAAGAAAGCGACATTGGCGTTTTCGGGCTTGCCGTCTCTACCTTCGGCACCTTCGATACGGCGACGGGAGACAACACTTCGTACACCGTTCTGATGCCTTCGACGGTGCGGGTTTCTAGTCAGGCGCGGATCAACCTCAACGTGGGTTACACGCGCGACAATGTTCTGCGCCGCGACTTTCTCGCCTATGGCGCGGGCATCGATGTGCGCACGTTGAAGAACGACTGGATAGCGACGTTCGAAGTCTTCGGGCTCGCCGGTAACAGCGACGACACCGTAAGCCGCAGCCTGGTGCGGCCTCGCGCGCAGGTCGGATTGCGATGGCGGCCGGTCGATGCCTGGAGCGCGGACATCCTCTATGGCCGGAACCTGAACGGCGAGAACTCGCACTGGATCACGTTTGCCACGGCTTACCGTTTTTCGATCGGCGGGAAATAACTTTCTCCGCAGTCGCTACCGGATATCGATCCAGCACTGCTTCGCGAGCATCGGCAATAATTTCTGCAGATCGCCCTGTTTCAGCGCGACGCAGCCCGCGGTCGGCGTAAAATTCTGTCGCGCGAAATGGATGAACACCGCGCTGCCGCGATAGGGAATCCGCGGCCTCGTGTTGTGGTCGATCTCGACAATCAGATCGTAGAGGTGGTCGTCGCGCCATAGACGGTCGGCGCTGCTTTTCGGACCGAGCCGCACCGGCCGGTTGTAGCGGCGGTCACGCGGGTCCTCGCACCAGCCGTCGTCTTGCTTGATGCGCCGCAGCGAAAGCGTCGA
>DAORMJ010000006.1:29433-107140 GCA_035440445.1 Xanthobacteraceae bacterium | reverse complement strand
CCGCCCGCCACCAGAGCCGCAACAGCCGGAAGCGGCCGCGCGGCGTGCCGCCATCGCCCTCCCGCTTGTCGGCCCTGATGCCGCCCCGGCCCAGCGCGACGGGAAAAACATGGTTACCGGCGATGAGGTGCCCGCGCGCTGGGCAACCTGCCGCCGCGCGTACCCGAATCAGGCTGATCCCCGAGTTTTTCACGGCCGCCTTCTGCCCCGGATTATGTCCCTACACAAAAGCGTGTAATGTCAAACCCTTGCTTGGCAAGGGGAGGTTCGTTACTCCCGCCGAGGAAACGAAAAAAACGGACCGACACCGCCACATGGCCAATGCACGGACGATCGTCGTCGTGGACGACGACACAGAACTTCGCGAAACGCTGATTGAACAGCTCGCGCTCCATCAGGAATTTACGACCGAATCGATCGACAATGCGCTCGCGGCGATCGAACGCGCGAAGCAGGGTCACATCGATCTCTTGATCATGGATGTCGGTCTGCCGGACATGGACGGCCGCGAAGCGGTGCGCGTCATGCGCAAGAACGGCTTCAAGTCGCCGGTGATCATGCTCACGGGCCACGATACCGATTCCGATACCGTGCTCGGCCTCGAAGCCGGTGCGAATGACTACGTCACGAAGCCGTTCAAGTTCGCGGTGCTGCTTGCGCGCATTCGCGCGCAGCTTCGCAGCCACGAAGCAAGCGAAGACGCGATCTTCCCGGTCGGGCATTATTCGTTCCGTCCCGGCGCGAAACTTCTCGTCGATGAGAAAGGCAAGAAGACGCGGCTTACGGAAAAGGAAACCGCGATCCTGCGCTATCTCTATCGCGCGGGAAAAACGCCGGTGCCGCGCGATCAGCTGCTCACCGAAGTCTGGGGCTATAATTCCGGCGTGACGACGCACACGCTCGAGACGCATATCTATCGTCTGCGGCAGAAGATCGAGAAAGATCCCTCCAACGCGGCCCTGCTCGTCACCGAAGGCGGCGGCTACAAACTCGTTCCATAAGCAGCGATGGCGCTAGACGACGATATTCGCTTTCTGCGCCGGATCTCCACCTTTCGCATCCTCGGCCCCGATGCCTTGCGCGTGCTTGCGATCAGCACCGAGAAAATCCATCTGCGCGCGGGCGATACGTTGTTCGAAGGCAACGAACCGGCGGATGGCGCTTTTGTGCTCGAAGCGGGTTTGCTGCGGCTGCGCCGTCCGAACGAGCGGAGCTTCGACGAGCCTGCGCTCGTTATGCCCGGCGCGCTGATCGGAGAAAGCGCGCTGATCGTTGAGACCACGCATCCGGTGAGTGCGATCGCGGTCGAGCATTCAACGCTGTTCAAGATTTCGCGCGGCGTTTTCCTGCGCGTGCTCGAAAGCGATCTCGATGCTGCTTATGCGCTTCGCGAGGTGATCGCGCGGCGCGTCAAGGGCGCGTTGCAGGACCTCGATCTGGTGCTGCCGCAGTTCGACAAGGAAGATTGATCAGAGATCGAACTCCGCAATCACCGGCACGTGGTCGGACGGTTGCTGCCAGCCGCGCGAAGGCTTGAATACTTTCATGCTTTGCGCGGCGTTTTCGAGCGCGGCGCTTGCCCAGATATGATCGAGCCTGCGGCCGCGATCGGCGATCTTCCAGTTGTCGGCCGCGCGATAACTCCACCACGTATAGAGTTTTTCGTCGTCCGGCACGAAGCCGCGCATCACGTCGATCCATTTTCCCGATTCGCGGGCATGCTCGAATTTCTCGACTTCGACCGGCGTGTGGCTGACCACTTTCAGCATCTGCTTGTGGCTCCAGACATCGTTTTCGCGCGGCGCCACGTTGAGGTCGCCGACGAGAATCGAGCGCGTGCCGCTGCCCGCCGCCTTGGCGATGGAACAGCTCGCCAGTTCATCGAGAAACTGCAGCTTGTGTTCGAATTTCGGATTGAGCACGGGATCGGGAATGTCGCCGCCCGCCGGCACATAAAAATTATGAACCGTCAGCGGCTTTTCGAGTTTTGCGCCGCGCTCGAACGTTGCGGACACATGCCGCGCGTCGGTCTTGCCGCAGAAAAAATCCCGCGTCTGGTCTTCGAATGGATGGCGCGAAATCACCGCGACACCGTGATAGCCCTTCTGTCCATGCAACGCGATGTGCGGATAGCCGAGCTTCGCGAATTCGCCGAGCGGAAATTTATCGTCGGGGCACTTGGTTTCCTGCAGACACAAGACGTCTGGCGAAAAACGCGTGAGGAAGCGCTTCACCTGCGGAAAGCGGAGGCGGACGGAGTTGATGTTCCAGGTAGCGACGGAAAACGGCATTTCTCTTTTCGCGCGGACGCGCGGCTATTGCTGGTAACGCGTGAAGTCGATCCGGAACAGGCCGGGATCGGGACGCGTCTTGGAATCCAGATCATACACCGAGACGGTGGTGTCGAAGCCCTGCGGATCGGTGATGGTCCATTGCTTGAGCTGGTTGTCTTTGGCACCGAACAGCATGCGCAGGCGATGGGTGCCGGCGATGCTCGACTTCTCGTCGATCACGACCGTGATGAACATGTCGTCCTGGAAGACGGCGGTGACGTTGCTGTCGCGCAGAAGGTCGATCTTTTCCGCAAGCAGAAAACGCAGCGGCGTTTGCGACAAGGGATAGATATCCTGCGTTGCGAGCGTGCGGTTGCGCACGGCGACGGAAGAGCCGTCCGAAATCAGTTCGATCGGGCTCGGCTCTTCGTATTGAAAGCGCACGCGGCCCGGCCGCTGCATATAGAAGGTGCCTTCGGTCTTGGAACCGTCGGGACCGATCTGATGAAACTTGCCGACGAGCGTTGCCGTCGAATTGAAGAATTTTGTCACGCGCTCGAGCGAGGCGACTTGTCTTGCATCGAGTTCAGCGCCCGCTTTGGTGACCGCAGCCGTGGGACCCTGCTTGCCCGGACCCTGTTTGGGCGCTTGCGCGCTGACGGCGAGCGGCAGTGCGCTCAATAGCAGGATTGCGGAAAGCTTCTTCAGCCCAACCATCGATCGTCCTCGGAATTGCCGAATCATCGGAAAGCCGCCGGTCCCGAAGCATAAGCACGGGCCCAGGGATGAATGTAGTGTGTTGCCAGCCTTATCGCGTCGCGTGCGGCGAGTTCTCCCTAGCCGCAGGCTATGGCGATTTGGGGGCTCGGCCCCCCGCGTCAATCTGCGCCACCTCCGGCCAGAATCTCGCGTTTTCCGGCGTGATTTGCAGCGGAAATGACGCCTTCCATTTCCATCCGCTCGATCAGCGAGGCGGCGCGGTTGTAGCCGATCTGGAGACGGCGCTGGACGTAGGAGGTGGAGGCCTTCTTGTCGCGCAACACGATCGCGACCGCGCGCTCGTAGAGATCGCCGCCTTCCTCGCCCATGGCGCTCTTGTCGAAGACCGTGCCGTCCTCACCTTCCTCGGGTTCGGCGGTGATTTCCTCGAGATATTCCGGAACGCCCTGCTCCTTGAGGTGGCGCACGATCTTCTCGACTTCGGAGTCGGACACGAAGGGTCCGTGGACGCGCGAAATCCGCGAGCCGCCCGCCATGTAGAGCATGTCGCCCTGGCCGAGCAGCTGTTCGGCGCCCTGCTCGTTCAAAATCGTGCGCGAGTCGATCTTCGACGACACCTGGAAAGAGATGCGCGTCGGGAAGTTCGCCTTGATGGTGCCGGTGATGACGTCGACCGATGGACGCTGGGTCGCCATCAGAAGATGGATGCCGGCCGCGCGCGCCATCTGCGCCAGACGCTGGATCGCGCCTTCGATGTCCTTGCCCGCCACCATCATGAGGTCGGCCATTTCGTCGACCACGACGACAATGAAGGGCAACGGCTCGAGATCCATCTCCTCGGATTCGTAGATCGCCTCGCCCGTCTCGCGATCGAAGCCGGTCTGCACCGTGCGCTTGATCGACTTGCCTTTCGCCGCCGCATCCACCACGGCCTGGTTGAAGTTCTCGATGTTGCGCACGCCGAGCTTCGACATCTTCTTGTAGCGCTCTTCCATCTCGCGCACGGCCCACTTGAGCGCGATGACGGCCTTGCGCGGATCGGTGACGACCGGCGACAGCAGATGCGGAATGCCGTCATAGACCGACAATTCAAGCATCTTCGGATCGATCAGGATCAGGCGGCACTGTTCCGGCGACAGCCGGTACAGGAGCGAAAGAATCATGGTGTTGATGGCTACCGATTTACCGGAGCCGGTGGTGCCCGCGATCAAGAGATGCGGCATGCGCGCGAGATCGACGATCACCGGCTCGCCGCCTTGCCGAGCGTGCCGCCAATGGTCTTGCCGAGGCAAAGCGGCAGCTTCGATGGCGTGTCGCGGAAATCTTTCGATTCAAGCTGTTCGCGCAGCACGACTTTCTCGCGCTTGGCATTCGGCAATTCGATGCCGATCGCGTTCTTGCCGGGAATGACCGCGACGCGGGCGGATACCGCGCTCATCGAGCGCGCGATGTCATCGGCAAGGCCGATCACGCGCGAGGACTTGATGCCCGGTGCGGGCTCGAGTTCGTAAAGCGTCACCACGGGGCCGGGGCTTGCGTTGACCACCTGCCCTTTCACGCCGAAGTCGTCGAGCACGCTTTCAAGCTGGCGCGAATTTTCTTCGAGTGCCTTCGCAGATAGCGCCGGCGTGCGCGAGCCGGTCATTGCCGCAAGAAGATCGAATGGCGGCAGATGATAAGTGCCACCCCTGCGGCGCGGCTTTTTACGCGCCGCGGCAGCAGCGGGCGACGCCTTCTGGCGTGGCGCGGCCGGTTCTTCGTCTTCCTCCTCGTCGTATTCTTCTTCGTCCTCGTATTCTTCTTCCTCGGCCTCTTCCTGATCGGCATAGCCCGCGTCCGGACCCTTGCCGGGCACGAGTGTCGGTTCGCGGCGCGGCGTTTTCACGGCCGGGGCTTCGGGTTCGCGGGCGAGGAACGCCGCAAAGCGCTCGCGCCACGAGCGCTTCTCTTTCGTCTGGCGGCGGCCCGCGAGACGCGCACGAACGACATAGAACAGATGAAAGACGCTGCCGAAGGCGGCCGAAACGCGCGAAAGCAGACTTGCGCGGACGCCGTCTTCCTCTTCATCGGCAGCGGCGATCGCTTTTTCGATCGGCACTTCCTGGAAGCCCGCGCCGAGCGCCACGCTCAGCATGAAAGCGGTCGGCATCGCGAACAACAGGCCCATCAGGATTCGGCTCGCATTGGCGGTCGAGCCAAGCAGCAGCGACGGAATGAAGATCATCGAATCGCCGATGGCACCGCCAAGTCCGGTCGGCAAAGGCCAGCCGGTTGGCGAGCGGAAACAGGCAGCAAGACCGCACGCGAAGATCACGCCGCCAAGCCAGAACAGAATTCGGATCTTCCAGCGTTTGGGCGCGCGATGGGTCATGACCAGCCAGCCCCACACCGCAAGCGGCACGATCACGGCAAGTGTCGCCATGCCGAAGACCTGCATCATGAAATCGGCAAAGGCCGCACCCGGCCGGCCCAGAAGATTTCTGACCGTGCCGTCGGTGGCGTAGCTGAAGCTCGGGTCCTGCGACGACCAGGTGCCCAGCGCGACAAGGCCGAAGGTGGCGGCAACCACCAAAGCAAGACCGCGCAACTCCGTGAGCCGGCGGTGAAACGCGCTCACGAGTTCTTCGGGAAAGATACTGTCGTTGCGGGCGGAGGACTGACGCATCTATCTGATCCGTTATTTCCGGAAGTTCGCGAGACGCACGAGCGCCTCTTGCGTGATTTCAAGGTTGTCGACGAGCGCGACGCGGATATAGCCCGCACCGGGATTGGTGCCGTCGCTTGCCGTTCGCGCGAGATAGCTCCCGGGAACGACGCGAAGTCCGGCGTCCTGAAAGAGCGCCTTCGTAGCGGTTTCGTCGTCGCCGAGTTCGTTCACGTCGAGCCAGAGAAAGAAGCCGCCATCGGGCCGTTGATGTTTGTAGCGGCCTGCGAGCAAGCGGTCGGCGAGATCGAACTTCTCGCGATAAAGCTTGCGCGTTTCCTCGACGTGATACTCGTCGGAATAGGCGGCGATCGCGACTTCCTGCAGCGGCTCCGGCACCTGCGGGGCCGCGACATTGCGAAGTTCGGCATAAGCCGTGATGAACCGCTCGTCGCCGGCGGCGAAGCCACAGCGAAGGCCGGGCAGGTTCGAGCGCTTGGACAGCGAATTGAAGACGACGACGTTGTCGTAATTCGCGCCGCAGGCTTCGAGCGCACCGGCTGGAATTCTGTCGCCGAGCCAGATTTCCGAATAGCACTCGTCGGCGAAAACAAACGTTCCGTATTTACGCGCGCGCGCGATGACTTTCTCGATGGTTTCGCGCGGCAGCACCGATCCTTGCGGGTTCGCAGGCGAGCAGAGGTAGATTGCAACGGTACGCGCAAACAGCTCGTCCGGGATCGCGTCATAATCGGGAATAAAATTGGTTGCCCGCGCGGCAGGAAGCGCCACCAGCTCGCATCCGGTTACGTCGGCGCTCGCGCCATAGGCCGGATAGAACGGGTTCGGCACGATGATCGCAGGCTTCTGATGGCGCTCGGCCAGCAGCCGCTTTGCCGCGATACCGGCGAAAAACAGGCCTTCGCGGCTGCCGTTCAACACCAATACTTCCGTCGCCGGATTGAGCGGGCGTGGCAGCCGGTAGCGGCGGCCGCCAGTTCGCGGCGGCTGCGCGAAAGCGGTCCGTGCCCCGCAGCATCGGATATTTGGCGAATCCCCCGATGTGGGTCGCGATCACCGGCGCGACGAAGGCCGGCATCGCGTGACGCGGTTCGCCGACGGAAAGATTGATCAGCGGCTTTCCGGGCTCGAGACCGGCAAGAAGCTCGGCAAGACGCACGAATGGCGAGCGAATGCCCGCATGCTTCTGTCCGGCCTCCGCAGTTGCTGCCATGCCCGCCTCGATCACCCTTAAATTGCTGGCCGAACTTTAGAAATCGCGGGTTAAGGGGCGTTTAACCATCGGGCTTTCCCGGGCACGCCAGGCAAAAGAAAACCCCGGCCGCGAGGGCCGGGGCTTCCTTACTTTTGTAAGGAAGGCCGGAGTTTCGCTCCGGCCCGCCAGACTTAGTTGTAGGCGCGCTCGCCGTGATCCGTGATGTCGAGGCCTTCGCGCTCCTGATCCGGCGTCGGGCGGAGACCGACAATCATCTTCACGATGAAGAAGAGGATGGTGGAGACGATGCCGACCCAGACGAAGGTGACGAGAACACCCTTGATCTGCGCCAGTACCTGGGTCGCCATGTCGTATTCCGCGACCTTGCCGGTCACGTAGTCGAATACGCCGGTGCCGCCGAGAGCAGGAGAAACCAGGATGCCGGTGCCGATCGCGCCGACGATGCCGCCCACGCAGTGGATGCCGAACACGTCCAGCGTGTCGTCATAGCCGAGCGCGTTCTTCACGGTCGTGCAGAAGAAGTAGCAGACCACGCCGGCGATGAGGCCGAGGACGATCGCGCCACCGATGCCGGAGAAACCGGCGGCTGGCGTGACAGCGACGAGACCCGCGACGAGACCCGAGACCGCACCGAGGAGGCTCGGCTTGCCCTTGGTCAGCCATTCCGCGAACAGCCAGGAAAGTGCGGCCGCAGCCGGGCACATCAGGGTGTTGACGAAAGCGACGACCGCGGAGCCGGTCGCTTCCAGGTTCGAGCCGGCGTTGAAGCCGAACCAGCCGAACCAGAGGAGTGCCGCGCCGATATAGGTCATGACGAGCGAGTGGGGCGCCATCAGTTCCTTGCCGTAGCCGAGGCGCTTGCCGACGATGATCGCGCCGATCAGTCCGGTCAGGCCGGAGTTGATGTGCACCACCGTGCCGCCGGCGAAGTCGAGTGCGCCGAGCTTGAAGATGTAGCCGCCGTCGGCCATCACTTCATCGAGTGCCGCCTGCAGCTTGGTCTTCGCAGCCGCATCGGTCGCAGCAGCGAGTGCCTTGGCAGCGGCATCAACCGCGTCCGGGCCAGCCCAGTACCAGACCATGTGCGCCATCGGGAAATAGACGAAGGTCAGCCACAGCGGGATGAAGAGCGCGACCGCTGCGAACTTCGTGCGTTCGGCAAACGAGCCCAGCAGGAGGGCCGCGGTGATGCCGGCGAAGGTCGCCTGGAAGCAGACGAAGATCAGTTCCGGAATGGCGATGCCCACCGAGAAGGTTCCGCCGGGTGCTTCGGCCGTAACGCCCGAGAGGAACGCCTTGGAGAAGCCGCCGATGAAATCGGAACCGCCGGTGAAGGCCAGCGAGTATCCGTAGAGGAAGTAGATCACGAAGGCGACGACGACGGCGTAAAACACCTGCATCAGCATCGAGAGCATGTTCTTCGAGCGGACGAGGCCGCCGTAGAACAGCGCGAGGCCGGGCACGGTCATTACGAGCACGACGATGGTCGCAACCATCATCCAGGTGGTGTCGCCCTTGTTGATCGTCGGGGCGGCAGGCGCTGTCTGCGCCAGAGCCGGCTCGGCGAAGAAGGCCGCCGCAGCCAGCGCGGCAAGGCCCGCGCCAATAAGCTTCTTGAACGTCATGGGAGAATTCTCCGTCACATATCTATGAAGGTTGCGGGGATCAGAGCGCATCGGCGTTCTGTTCGCCGGTGCGGATGCGCACCGCTTGATCGATCGAGAAGACGAAAATTTTTCCGTCGCCGATCTGCCCGGTCTTGGCGGCTCCGGTGATCGCGTCGATTACCGGCTTGACCTGATCGGTCGCGACCGCGACCTCGATCTTGAGTTTGGGCAGGAAATTCACGGCGTATTCAGCGCCGCGATAAATTTCCGTGTGACCCTTTTGTCTTCCGTAGCCTTTGACCTCGGTTACGGTCAGTCCGTGTACGCCGATGCTGGTCAGTGCGTCGCGCACTTCCTCCAGCTTGAACGGCTTGATGATGGCCATGACGATCTTCATGTGGTTCCTGTCCCCCAGTGGCGCCGGAGACAACGACTGCCACCGGACTTGCTGATCGGACTTCACGCACGGGAAATTGCTCCCGCAGGCGAGTCAGGGCCTCTCTAATCAAGGGCCGTGCCAGACTTGGTGCGCTGCGGGAATCGCTTGAGTTGCAAGGACTTGGCTGACTCAGAAATGGGCAGGTGCCCGGGAAAGCCGTAATTCCCCGGCTAGACGCCTAAATATTAGGCAATACTAAGTATGATGCCCGATCCGTAACCAGTGGGCATCCGGACCGCTGAACCCACGCGCCCCGCAGCTAGGACGTCTTCTTCTGGAAGTTCGGATCTTTCTTCCGAATGAGCCCTTCCTGCGCGACCGAAGCGACCAAGGTGCCGTCGCGCGTGAAAAACTGGCCGCGCGAAAAGCCGCGCGCGTTATTCGCGTTCGGCGAGTCCTGCGAATAGAGAATCCATTCGTCGGCGCGGAACGGGCGATGAAACCAAAGCGCGTGATCGAGGCTCGCCGGCTGGATCGAGCGTGAAAACACCGAGCGCCCATGCGGGATCAGGGATGCGTCGAGAAGGCCCATGTCGGAAGCATAAGCCAGCACGCAACGGTGGATGACCGGATCGTCGGGAAGGGGAGCCACCGATTTCATCCAGACGTTGAATTTCGGCTCGCGATAGTCCTTCGACAGATAGCGCATGTATTCGACGGGCCGGAGCTCGATCGGGCGCTCGCGCTCGTAATATTTGCGCACCGCTTCGGGCAGCATCGGCATGACCTTCTCGCGGATGTCTTTCTCGCTCGCGAGTTCTTCGGGCATCGGCACCTTCGGCATGACCGCCTGATGCTCGTAACCAGGCTCCTCTTTGTGAAATGAAACGCCCATGGAGAAGATCGCTTCGCCGTGCTGAATCGCTTTCACCCAGCGCGTGGTGAAGCTGCCGCCATCGCGGATGCGATCGACTTCGTAGATGATCGGCGCTTTCGGATCGCCACCCAGCAAAAAGTACGCGTGCAGAGAATGACACTGGCGGTCGGGTACGGTGCGGTAAGCTGCGACCAGCGCCTGCCCAATCACCTGTCCGCCGAAGACGCGCACGAAAGTGTCCTTCGGCGAATAGCCTCGAAACAAGTTCACCTCGATCGATTCGAGATCGAGAATGTCGAGGAGGGTTTCTACCGCTTTAGCCATCAAAAAGACCTTCATGCAGGCGACTGGTTGCCGGACGAACCATAGCGTACCTATCCTGCCGCCATGGACAAGGGAATCACCGGCCAGCCATTTGACGTCGCAATCGCGGGCGCGGGAATCGCGGGGCTCGCGCTCGGGGTCGCGCTTTCGCAGACGCTGGGCAAGCGATTTGCCGTCGCGATCTTCGATCCAGCGCTCGGCCGCGAAGCGGCGCAGGACGACCGCGTGGTCGCGATCGCGGGGGGAGCGCGCAAGCTCTTCGAAGCAATCGGGGTGTGGGAGCGGCTTTCTGACGCGCAGCCGATTCGCGCCATGGAAATCACCGATTCCAAACTGAGCGATGCGGTGCGCCAGACCTTTCTCGAATTCGAAGAAGGCGAAGACGATGAGCCGCTCGCGCATATGGTGGAAAATCGCGCGTTGATCGTCGCGCTCCGCGAAGCGGCGCGTGAAACCGGACTCCACCTCGTCGTGTCCGGAATCGAGAGCTATGCGGCGAATGAGAGTTATGCGCGCTTCGAAGCGGGCGGACATTCATACCGCGCGCGTCTGCTTGCCGCGGCGGACGGTGCGCAATCCAAACTGCGTTCGCTTGCGAAGATTCAGAAAGTCTCGAGCAGCTACGGTCAGTCCGGTATCGTCGCGACGATCGGCCATGAGCGCGCCCATCTCGGCAAGGCCACGCAACATTTTCTGCCGAGCGGTTCCTTTGCGATCCTGCCGCTCACGGGAAACAGATCATCCATTGTATGGACCGAAGAAAGCGCGGACGCGAAGCGCATCGTGGCGCTGCCGCCTTCAGAATTTCTCGCCGAACTCGAACAGCGCTTCGGTCTGCAACTTGGCGAACTGCAAGTGTTGTCGCCGCCGCGGGCTTATCCGCTGCAAATTTCGATCGCGCGTTCCTTTATTGCTGAACGCCTCGCGCTGGTTGGCGACGCCGCGCATGTCATTCATCCGTTGGCCGGGCAGGGGCTCAACATGGGCCTGCGCGATGTCGCGGCGCTGGCTGAGTGTATCGCGGATAACGCGCGGCTCGGGCTCGATCCCGGTGCGCCGGAAGTGCTCAAGCGCTACCAGCGCTGGCGGCGTGCGGACACGGTAGCAATGGGATTTGCGACCGACACGTTGAACCGGCTGTTCTCGAACAGCTCGACGCCGCTGAAATATCTGCGCGATCTCGGTCTTGGCGTGGTCGATCGCGCGCCGTCGTTGAAAAAATATTTCGCCCGCGAGGCGGCCGGCCTCACGGGCGATGTTCCGAAACTTCTGCGTGGCGACTTTATCTAGTCAATCAGCGGCCGCGCTTCTTCTGGAAGCATGATCGGAATGCCGTCGCGGATCGGATAGATGAGCTTTGCCGAGCGCGATACCAGAACCTGCTTTTCCGCATCGTATTCGAGCGGTCCCTTGCTCAAAGGGCAGACGAGAATTTCCAGGAGCTTGGGATCAACAGTGTGACGCTCGTTGTTCATCGGTTTTTCCAATTCGGGGGTCTCTCCGGTTTCTTCAGAATTCAGCCGCAGCTAAACGCCGATACTACTGCAAGGTTCCGTTCTCGTCAGCTTCGCCGGCGGCAAGCGAGATTTCCGTCGCGGCGACAAGCAGTTGCGCGCGCTCGCGCAAATCCGGCGCTTCCAGAAGCGCCTGCTTTTCACGCACGCCGAACGGCGACATCAGCGAAAGTCCGTTGACGAGCGCTTCGGTCGGCGCCTGCGTGATGCCGGACCAGTCGGCCTCGATCGAATTGGCCGCAAGATAATTCGCCAGCGTCTTCAGCAGCGCTTCGCGATCCACTTCGTCTTCGCCCAAGCCCTGAACGAGGTCGGAAGCGAAATCGTTGTAACTGACTTTGCATTGCCGGTACGGCGTGCCGGCATCGACTTCCTCGACGATGCGAAAGCGCGCAATACCGGTCAGGATGACCTGATAGCGGCCGTCTCCGCTCTCGCCGAAATTGGTGAGCCGTCCGGCGCAGCCGACTGCGTAGAGCGACGGCGTCTTGCTCAGGGCCTCTTCGGGCTCGTTCGGCTGGATCATGCCGATCACGCGATCGCCGCGAATGACATCTTCGATCATCTGCAAATAACGCGGCTCGAAAATGTTGAGCGGAAGCTCGACGCGCGGCAGCAACAACGCACGCGGCAGCGGAAACACCGGAATGACGTCCGGAATATCCTGCAACAGGCGATAGGCGTTGTTGATGGCCATGAGGTGCTTTCGTGTGCCGGGTTACGAGAAAAGCAGCGTGGAAAGTTTCTTGCGGCCATCGATGGTTGCTTCATCCATCGGGCCCCAGGCTTCGAAGAACTGCAGGAGCTGCTTGCGTGCGCCATCCTCGTTCCACTTGCGGTCCTTCTTGATGATCGCAAGCAGGTGCTCGGCCGCATTCGCTTTCTCGCCTTTTGCGTTGAGCGCGACCGCGAGATCGAATCGTGACTGATGATCGTTCGGATCAGCCGCGACCTTCGCTTCGAGATCGCCTGCTTCGCCGCCGACTTTCTCCGCCTGTTCGGCAAGATCGAGGGCTGCTTTTGCCGCCGCAATCGTGGGTGCCGCGGTCTTGTCCTTGGAAGCCTCGTCGGGAATCAATGCGAAGGTCTCTTTTGCCTGTTCGATATCGTTGGCGGCGAGGTGACAGCGCACGAGCCCGGCAAGCGCGCGGGCATTGGCAGGATCGTCGGTCAGCACTTCGGCGAAGAGCGAAGTCGCTTCATCGAATTCGTTCGCGGCGACTTTCGCTTCCGCTTCGTTGAGGAGATCGGTGGCGGGATTGGTCTTTCCCGTGATCCGCTCGATGAAGGCGGTGACTTGGCCTTCGGGAAGCGCGCCGACGAAGCCGTCGACCGGCTGGCCCTTGTCGAAGGCAAACACGGCAGGGATCGACTGGATACCGAGCTGGCCCGCGATTTGCGGATGCTTGTCGATGTCCATTTTTACGAGCTTCACGGCGCCGCCTGCTGCGCGAACCGCTTTTTCGAGCACGGGGCCGAGTGCCTTGCAGGGCCCGCACCACTCCGCCCAGAAATCGACCAGCACCGGACGCTTCTTCGATTCCTCGATGACGTCCTTCATGAAGGTCTGGGTGGTGGTGTCGGAAATCAGGTCGCCCACCTCAAGGGTCGCGGCGCCGTTTCCTGCGTTCAACTCCATATTTTGCTCCCGAAAAGCGCGTTTCGCGCCAAGTTCCTGGCCCCTAGATGGGGCGCGGAAGCCCCGAAAGCAAATGGAAAGGGGTTCGGGCCGGCGTTTCCAAGCGTCATGATGCCCGCGGCAATTTTCAGGTGTTGCGCGCGCGAAGGCTTTTGCATAGAACCCCCGCTACCCGGCAGGCCTGACCAAGGCCAGCCATTCCGGATGCGGGTGTAGCTCAGGGGTAGAGCACGACCTTGCCAAGGTCGGGGTCGAGGGTTCGAATCCCTTCGCCCGCTCCAATTTTCTCGAAAGTCAGTCGCGGGCTCGTGGCGCAACATCGCGCCCGGACGCCGTTCGGCGTGGCCGAATACGGCGTTCGGCGCGCGCAATCTGGACCCCTCCGCTGCGATCGCGTCCTGTCGCGGGCAAATCACCCGCAAGGAGGACTGCAGATGCCGAAAACCCAGATGGAGCCGATCCGCGATCCGAAAGCCGATCATTTGCTGACGCCGGAAAATTGCGTCGTCGTGCTCATCGACTATCAGCCGGAGCAATATGGAGCGATCGCCTCCGGCTCGCACGACGACATCACGCTCAATGCGGTTGCGGTGTGCAAGCTTGCCGCTGCCTACAATGTGCCTGTCATTCTTTCCACGGTCGGCGTCGACATGGGGGTCAATGAAGGCACCATCGCTGCGATCCGCGATGCGATTCCTGATGTGAAAGAGATTGACCGTACCGGCGTCAATTCATGGGAAGACGAAGATTTCCGCAAGGCGGTCGAAGCGACCGGAAGAAAGAAGATCGTGATCGGCGGCTTGTGGACCGAAGTATGTCTCGCGTTTCCGGTGCTCGACATGCTCGCGGAAGGTTATGAGGTTTATCCGGTCGCCGATGCGGTGGGCGGCATATCGCCGGTGAGCCATGAGCGTGCCTTCGATCGCATGATTCAGGCCGGCGCAAAGCCTGTGACCGCGATCTCCTTCGGCAGCGAGTTGATGCGCAACTGGGCGCGCAAAGAATCCGACAAGTTCCGCAAGATCCTGCAGTGGTACTTCCCGGAACGCCGCCGGCTCATGTCCAAGAAATAACCCGCGAAAAAAACGTCCTTTGAAAAAGTCAGGGCCGGTCAAAACAGACCGGCCCTGCATTGTTTCAACCGAGCGGCTTCAGGTTTGCTTCGATCGTGGCGCGGCGCGGCTCAAGAAAAGGAGGCAGCGCCAGACGTTCACCAAGACTGTCGAGCGGTTCGTCCACCGTGAAGCCGGGACCGTCGGTTGCGATCTCGAACAGGTTTCCACCCGGCTCCCTGAAGTAGAGCGAACGGAAGTAGTAGCGCTCGACTTCGCCCGAAGTCGGAACCTTGAACTGCGAAAGCCGTGCGGCCCAAGCGCTGATCGCCTTTGCGTCAGGCGTGCGGAAAGCGACGTGGTGAACCGCGCCCGCACCTTGCCGCGCAACCGGCAAGTCGGGCTGGACTGCCACGTGCAACTCGGCACCCGCGCCGCCTTCGCCCATGCGATAGACATGCACACGGCCCTCGCCATCGGGCGACGCATAGTCACGATCTTCCTTCATGTTGAGGACATGCGTGAGCAAGGCATCGGTCGGCTCCTTCGTCGGCACCGAAATCGTGATCGGTCCGAGGCCACGGATCTGGTGTTCGGCCGGGACGCTGCTGCGCTCCCAGGGGCGCGCAGGGCCCTTGCCGCCATCGTCGAGCAGACGAAAGCGCTGGCCTTCCGGATCCTCGAGATCGAGGCTTGCGCGGCCGTCGATGATTGCGACGTTACCGATGTTCAGTCCTGCGTTGGCAAGGCGAGCCGCCCAATAGTTCAGGCTGTTCTCGCCGGAGACGCGGAGCCCCGTGCGGCTGATCGAATGGGTGCCGCGCCGCTCCGCCGGAACCGGCCAGTCGAAAAAGGTCAGGTCGGTGCCCGGCGTCGCTTCGCCGTCGGCGTAAAACAGGTGATAGGCGCGGGTGTCGTCCTGGTTGACGGTCTTTTTGACGAGCCGCAGCCCGAGCGTGTCCGTGTAGAAGCGCTTGTTCGCGGGGGCGTCCGCGGTGATCGCGGTCAGATGATGAATGCCGGTGAGCTGCATGGTCGCGTTCCCTTTCCTCGTTCGCGGTTGCTTGCTTGTTGCAGAGGCATATCGGCTTCCGGTCCGGAAACGGCAGAGGGCTGCAAGCGTATGCGGCGTTCTGGTTTTTCGAACGGCGATGTTCGCTGGCGCGGTGTTGCGCTAAACTGCCGCCATGAGATGGACCCTCGACGAGATCGAGACATTCCTGAACGTGATGGAGACCGGAACGGTGTCGGGCGCGGCTGCGCGCGCGAATCTTTCCAAATCCGTCGTCAGCAAGCGGATTACGGATCTGGAACTCGCGGTCGGTGCCGCGCTCTTCCAGCGCCATGCCGGCCGCATCACGCCGACCGAAATCGCCGAAGAACTTGCGATCAAACTTCGCCCCGCGCTTGCCGAAATGACGAAGGCGCTGGAGGGCGCGGCTTCCGGCATGGAAGGAATGGCGGGGCTGCGTGGCTCCTTGTCGCTCACCGCGCCGATGAGTTTCGGCATCCGGCATCTCGGAACCGTGCTCGCAGACTTCGCGCGTCAGCACCCAAACCTCGATATGACGATCGATTATGATGACCGGGTTGTCGATCTCGTGCGCGGGCGTTTCGATCTCGCGATTCGCATCGGGCAGTTGCCGGATTCGGGACTGATGGTGCGCAAGCTATGCGAAGATCCGCGCGTGATCTGTGCGAGTCCCGCTTATGTCGCGCGGCATGGCATGCCGATGACGGCTGCCGATCTGATGAGCCATCCCGCGATCGGCTATCTCAACGTCCACTCCGCACAGGTCTGGCAGTTCGTGAGTGATGACGGCGAAGCCTCAGGCGTTCCGATGGAGAGCCGGATCGCCGCCAACAACGGCGAAGCCATACGTGACATGGCGGCCGCCGGACTTGGGATCGCGCTTCTGCCGCTCTTCATCGTTCACGACGCGCTCAAGAGCGGACAACTCGTGCGGATCGCGGAGCATCTGACGCCGGCGCCGCTGCCGATCTCCGTCGTATGGCCGCCGGCGCAGCCGATGCCGACAAAACTCCGCGTGATGGTCGATCATCTTGCGCAGGCCTTTGCCGGGCAGCCGCCGTGGTCGCGCTAGGGCCGCTTACTCGCCGATCACATGCAGCACGATCTCGCGTCTATGTGGGCGTGTGCGGTGTTCGAACAGATAGATGCCCTGCCAGGTGCCGAGCACCAGATCGCCTTCGACAATGGGAATCGAAAGACTGGTTTGGGTGAGTGCCGCGCGCAGATGCGCGGGCATATCATCAGGGCCTTCGGCCGAGTGAATGTAGCGCTCCGATTCAGGCGCCAGCTCTTCAAAATAATTCTGCAGGTCGGTCTGCACGTCCGGATCGGCGTTTTCCTGAATCAGGAGTGAGGCCGAGGTGTGCCGGCAATAAATCGTGAGAAGTCCGGTCGAGAATTTTTCGCGCTCCAGCCACTGCCGCACTTCGCGCGTGAACTCGTAGAGGCCGCGCCCGCGGCTCGAAATCGAAAGGCTATGCACCGCCTGCCGCATTTCCTTACCTTCTCCTTACTACGTCCCGCGCTAATGCCCGGCCGCAAGCGTGCCGATATAGCGCGGATCGGAAACGCCGGTGATGCCTTCCGGGGTCACCAGAATTGAATTCGCGGCGCCGATGTTGAAGGGGAACGGGCTCACTTTGTGTCCGTAGCGTTCGAAGGCTGCAAAGTCTTCCGGCCTCATCGTGGCTTCAAGCGCGCGCTCGATCCGCACCTGATCCGGCATCCACTGGTGATGCACGCGCGGCAAGAGCACCGCGTCCGCGATATTGCGCTGATGGTCGATCACCCCACTGACGACGCGCAGCACCGTGGTGATGATGGTCGAGCCACCGGGTGAACCAGTGACGAGAAAAACCTTGCCGTCTTTCAGGAGGATCGCGGGCGTCATGGAAGAAAGCGGCTTCTTGCCGGGACCGGGAGCGTTGGCGGCACCCCCGATCAAACCGAACGCATTCGGCACGCCGGGGGCCAGCGAGAAATCATCGAGTTCGTTGTTAAGCAACACGCCGGTGCCTTCGGCGACGAGGCCGAGACCGAAATTGAGGTTGAGCGTGACGGTGGCTGCGACCGCGTTGCCGTATTGATCGAGCACCGAATAATGCGTGGTGTTGTCGCCTTCCTTCTTCGGCGTCAGCCCCGCGCGGATCGCGGATGAAGGCGTCGCCTTCTCGGGGTCGATGGTGGCGCGGAGCTTGGCGGCATAATCCTTCGCAATCAAACGCGTGAGCGGCACGTTCACGAAAGCAGGATCGCCGAAGAATTCCGCGCGATCCGCATAAGCGCGTTTCATCGCCTCGACCATCAGATGCAAGGTCTGCGGCGCGTTCGGCCCGTATTTGCCGAGATCATAGCCTTCCAGAATGTTGAGAAGCTGCAGCAGCAACGCACCGCCCGAAGAGGGCGGCGGCATCGAGATCACGTCATAGCCGCGATAAGTCCCGCGGACCACTTCGAGGACTTCGGTGCGGTATCGCGCGAGATCGTCCGCGGTCATGACGCCGCCCGCGTCACGCACGGCTGCCGCGATCTTCTGCGCGATCACGCCGCGATAGAATGCGTCGGGTCCGGCTTTCGCGATGGCTTCAAGCGTATTTGCGAGATCGCCCTGCACCAGAACGTCGCCGTCTTTCAGCGGCACGCCGTCCTTGGAGAAAATCTTCGCCGTCGATGGCCATCGCAGGAGCGTGCGGTGAAAGAAGTTGATCGAGCGCGCAAGATCGCTCTCGACCGGAATGCCATCGCGCGCGAGCTTGATTGCCGGCGCGATCAGTTGGGCGAGCGTAAATTTACCTGAGCCGTATTTCTCGAGCGCGGTCGCAAGGCCCGATACGCTGCCGGGTACGCCGACACCGAGACCGCTGCGTATCGATTTGCCGGTGTCGGGTTTGCCGCTTTCGTCGAGAAAGCTTGCGGCCGTGATTGACTGCGGTGCCACTTCGCGAAAATCGAGCGCTACCGCCTGCTTCTTTTCCGCGAGCCAGATCACGAAGAACCCGCCGCCGCCGAGATTGCCGGCACGCGGATGCGTGACCGCGAGGGCGAAGCCGACCGCTACTGCGGCATCCACCGCGTTGCCGCCCTGTTTCAGAATCTCAAGACCGACGCGGGTTGCCGTCGCATCCTGTGTCGTGACCATGCCGTGTTGCGCAATGACAGGTTTGATCGTGCCCTGAAGCCGGACAAGATCCGTATCGGGATCGCTGGCCGGTTGCGCGCGCGCGAAAACCACAAGCGCGAGCAATACGAGTGCTGCGCTCCCGCAACGATTGCGAAGAACCGACAGCAAGGTCTTAGCGCGCCATTGCGTAGTATTCGGCGTTCGGTTCCTGGCCGCAGGCGGTCGCCATGCGGTTCGACATGTTGAAGAAAGCGGCGACCGCCGCGATGTCCCAGATGTCGCGATCGGTAAATCCGGCGCTGCGCAGCGCCGCACGATCTTCCTCGACGATTTCCCATGGCTCCTTTGTCAGCTTCCACGAGAAATCGAGCATCGCCCGCGTGCGCGCATCGAGTTCGGCAGCGCGGTAATTCGCGACAAAGGTTTCGGCCAGCATCGGGTCGCCGGTCAGTTTGCGCAGCACCGCGCCATGGGCCACGAGGCAATAGTGACAGTGATTGGCCGAGGACACGACGACCGCGATCATTTCGCGCTCGATCTTCGAGAGGCCCGACTTCGCGAGCATCAGGTCGTCGGACATGGCGACGAAAGCCTTCAGCTTCGCGAGATCGAAGGAGGCCGCCTGCAGCACGTTCGGAATAAAGCCGAGCTTTTCCTGGCATTTCGCGAAATAGGCCTTCATCGCCTCGTCGAGTTCGGCGGGCGATAGGTCAAGGGCCATGACGCGATTTTGTTTCTGTGCAGGGGCGGCTGCGCTGGCTGCTTTCATGGTGATGTCCTTTTTCGTGTGTAGAGAGCACCCTACCAGCGCCGGTGCTATGCTGGAACCGCGGGAATGACGGCCGAGTCGCGGAAACCAACACGGCAAAGAACCCGGTACGGGCGCGAGCGTAAAGGCCGGTTCGTCAGGGGCGGGGAGGCGGCGGAATGAATTTCGCAGAAGCAGGAGTCGCGACGGCCGGAGAACATCCGGACCAGCGCACGTTGCTCGAAGCGGCAGCAAAAGACCCGGCTGCAGCAGGCGTGCCCCCCGATTTTGTCATGGCGCTCTTCGGCGCCGCAGCCCCGGAAGACCTGAAACCTTATCGGCCCGCAGACATCGCGGCTCTTGCAGCCCAGAGCTATGCGCATCTTTCCCAGCGCCAACCATCCGCCGCGGATATCCAGATTTACAATCCCCCAAGCAGTAAGGGCTCTGAACTTTCCGCGATTACCGTGATCGAGATCGAGAACGACGACATGCCGTTCCTGCTCGATTCGGTGACCGGCGACCTGAGCGAACTGCATCTCGATATCCGGCTTGCCGTGCATCCGATCTTTGCGCTCACGCGCAAGGAGAAGGGCGCGCTCGAGGAGTGGCGCGGTCTTGCGAAAGACGGCAAGAAAAAGCACCGCGAGAGTTTCATTCATATCCACACCGACCGCATCGACGAATCGCGTCATGTGGCGATCGCGAATGCGTTGCGGCAGACGCTCGAAGATGTCCGTATCTCCGTCGGAGACTGGCCGGCCATGCTCGCCTATGCCGATGAAGTGATCGACGTCCTGGAGCGCAAATCCAATCCGCTGCCGCAGGAGGAATTGCAGGAAGCCGTCTCTTTCATGAAGTGGCTGCGCGACGGCCAGTTCACGTTTCTCGGTTGCCGGGACAACGTGGTCATGGGGAGCGGCGAAAATATCTCGCTGGAGCCGGTCTACGAAAGCGGTCTCGGCATTCTGCGCCATCGCGACATTCGCGTGCTGAGCCGTGCGGGACAGCCGGTGGGCACGACGCCGGAACTGCGCGAATTTCTGAAATTACCGCTACCCGTGATCGTCACCAAGGCAAACCTGCGCTCGCGCGTGCATCGGCGCACGCATATGGATTACATCGGCATCAAGCGCTTCGATAAAGGCGGCAAGCTCACCGGCGAACGGCGCATCGTCGGGCTGTTCACTTCGCCGGTCTATCGGGAATCGGTTTTCAAGATTCCCTATCTTCGCCGCAAGGCCGCCTTCGTGCTCGACCACGCAGGTTTTGCGCAGGAAAGCCATTCCGGCAAGGCGCTTGCCAATGTGCTCGAAACCTATCCGCGAGACGATCTCTTTCAGGTCGATCGCGATACGCTGCTGAAGAATGCGGTTGCGATCCTGCAACTCGAAGAACGTCCGCGCATCCGCGTGCTGGCGCGGCGCGATCGCTTCAATCGTTTCGTGTCGGTACTCGTTTATGTGCCGCGCGATCGCTACACCAGCGATATCCGCACGCGGATCGGCGCGTTTCTCGCGCAAGCCTATCAGGGCCGCGTCTCGGCGTATTATCCCTACTTCCCCGACGGCCCACTGACGCGCGTGCATTTCATCATCGGGCGCGATTCCGGCGAGACCCCGAACCCGCCGCGGGCGGAGCTCGAAGCCGGCGTCGCCGCGATCGTGCGAAGCTGGCATGATGAATTCGCGGCTGCTTTGTCATCGGGGTTCGATTCGGCCAGAGCAAGAGACCTTGAGGCGGCCTATCGCGGCGCATTGAGTGCGGCGTATCGGGAGGCTTATTCGCCGGAAGAGGCCGTCGCCGATATCAAGGTCATCGCTAACCTCTCGAAGGAGAAGCCGCTCGCGATCAATTTTTATCGCGAAGCGGATGCGGACCGGAAGTCAGTCAACCTCAAAGTCTGGAATTGCGAGCGGCCGTTGCCATTGTCGGAGCGCGTGCCGCTGCTCGAGAACATGGGCTTCGCCGTGATCGACGAGCGAACCTATCTGGTCGAGCGCGAAGAAAGCGCGGGTGGCACGGTCTGGCTCCACGACATGACGCTGACGCGTGCCGACGGCGAGGCAATCGATGCCGAGGCGCTCGATGCGCGGCTCGAATCGGCGATGATGGCGGTGCTGCAGGGGCGCGCGGAAAACGACGGTTTCAATGGCCTCGTACTGTATGCCGGGATGCCCTGGCGCGATGTCAGTCTCGTGCGCACGCTCGGCCGCTATCTGCGCCAGGCCGCAATTCCTTACAGCCAGGACTATCTCTGGACCGTGTTGAACAAACACGCGGCGGTCGCGAGCGACCTCGTGTCGTTGTTTCACATCCGTTTCGATCCACGCATTGCAAATGAAACTCGTGACGGCGAGGAGGCGGAGATCAGGGCGCGGATCGATGCCGCACTCGCGGAGGTGCAGAGCCTCGACGAGGACCGGATCCTGCGGCGCTTCGCCAATCTGATCGCCGCGGCGGTCAGGACGAATTTTTATCAGATCGCCAAAGATGGCGACCCGCGCCCTACGATCGCAATCAAGTTCGAGAGCAAGAAGATCGACGCCTTGCCGCTGCCGCGGCCCTTGTTCGAAATCTTCGTTTATTCCCCGCGCGTCGAAGGCGTGCATCTGCGTTTCGGCAAGGTTGCGCGCGGCGGCATTCGTTGGTCGGACCGGCCGCAGGACTTCCGTACCGAGGTGCTGGGTCTCGTGAAGGCGCAGCAGGTGAAGAACGCCGTCATCGTGCCGGTGGGGGCCAAAGGCGGCTTCGTGCCGAAACTGATGCCGGTCAATCCGCCGCGCGACGTCTTCATGGCCGAAGGCACGGAAAGCTACAAAATCTTCATCCGCGCACTTCTGGAAATCACCGATAATCTTTCGGCCGATGGCGCGGTGCTGCCGCCGGAGAATACCGTGCGGCACGATGCCGACGATCCTTATCTCGTGGTCGCAGCCGACAAGGGCACCGCGAACTTCTCGGATACGGCGAACGCGCTTGCGATCGAGCAAGGCTTCTGGCTCGGCGATGCGTTCGCGAGCGGCGGCTCCGCCGGCTACGATCACAAGAAGATGGGCATCACCGCGCGCGGTGCGTGGGAAGCGGTGAAGCGGCATTTCCGCGAAATGGATGTCGACATCTCGAAGACGCCGTTCACGGTCGCGGGTGTTGGCGATATGTCGGGTGATGTCTTTGGCAATGGCATGTTGCTTGAGAAAACCATCAAGCTCGTTGCCGCCTTCGATCACCGGGATATCTTTATCGATCCCTCGCCAGATCCGGAAAAGAGTTTTGCCGAGCGCAAGCGCATGTTCGAGCTACCGCGCTCGAGCTGGCAGGACTACGACAAGTCGCTCCTCTCCAAAGGCGGCGGCATTTTTCCGCGCAACGCCAAGAGCATCACGCTTTCGGAAGAGATGAAGTCGCTGCTTTCGCTTCAGAAGGATAGTGCGACCCCCGCCGAAGTGATGAAGGCGATCCTGCAAAGCAAGGTCGATCTGTTGTGGTTCGGCGGCATCGGTACTTATGTTCGTGCGTCCGGTGAAAGCGACGCTGCGGTTGGAGACCGCGCCAATGACGCGATCCGCATTGCCGGTTCGGAAATCGGCGCCAAGGTCGTGGGCGAGGGCGCGAACCTCGGCATGACGCAGCTCGGCCGCATCGAAGCGGCGGCGCGTGGCGTGCGCCTCAACACCGACGCCATCGATAACTCCGCTGGCGTCAACTCCTCCGACGTCGAGGTCAATCTCAAGATTGCGCTATCGCCCCCGGTGCGGACGGGAGAGCTGCAGCTCGAAGACCGCAACAAGCTGCTTGCGGAGATGACGCCAGATGTCGCGCGGCTCGTTTTGCGCAACAATTATCTGCAGACGCTCGCGATTTCGCTGGTCGAACGTGAAGGGCTCGCGGACGCCGGCTTCGAAATGCAATTGATGCGCAATCTCGAGCGGCGCGGGTTGCTTGATCGTGCGGTCGAGTTTCTGCCCTCCGACATGGCGCTTGCGGAGCGGCAGGCGAAGGGGCTCGGCCTGACGCGGCCAGAACTCGCCGTGACACTCGCTTATGCGAAGCTGACGCTGTTCGACGACCTGATTGCGTCCGACGTGCCGGACGATTCCTATTTTGAAGAAGAGTTGCTGCGCTACTTCCCTCATGCGGTCACTGAGCGCTTCAGGGCCGCGGTCGACACGCACCGGCTACGCCGCGAGATCATCGCAACAAGGCTCGGCAACTCGATGATCAACCGTGGCGGACCCGCCTTCGTCGTGAGGGTGTCGGAAGAGACCAGCGCGTCGGCGGCGCTGATCGCAAAAGCCTATGCTGCCGTGCGCGACAGCTATCGTCTCACCGAAGTGAACGACCAAATCGATGCGCTCGACGCGAAGATTCCAGGCGCGCTGCAGCTTTCGCTTTACGCCGCGGTGAAGAAGCTCCTGCTCGACCGCGTGGTCTGGTTCGTGCGCAATGCCGACTTCTCGCAAGGGCTGGCACAGACGATCGCGCACTACCGCGAGGGGATCGATCTCGTCGCCGAGAATATCGAAGGACTCTTTCCGGCCGATCGCCGTACACAACTCGAAGCGCGCATCGCCGCGCTCGTCGAGAAAAGCGTGCCGGAAGCGCTCGCAAAAAAGATCGCGCTGCTGCCCGAGATCGCGCCCGCAAGCGATATCGTGCTGATCGCGGATCAGACCGGGAAGAAGGCACGCGCGGTCGCCGAAACCTACTTTGCCGCGGAAGACTATTTCCGGCTCGACAGCGTGCTCGCGGCAGGCGGCGGCGTTCAGCTTACCGATCACTTCGACCGCCTTGCTTTCGATCTGGCGCTTGCGCGCATCTCCGCGAGCCAGCGGCGGATCGTTGCCGCGGCGCTCTCAACCGGAAAATGCGGACGCGACGCGATCGAGGCCTGGGTCGGACAACACGCAGGCAATGTCGAGCGCGCACGGCGCGGGGTACAGGAAATCGCCGAATCCGGGCTGACGCTTTCCAAACTCGCGGTGGCTGCTAACCTGATCAGCGAGTTGGTCTCCTAGAGCATGATCCCAAAAAGCGTGAAGCGGTTTTCGGAAAAGATCATGCGCCAAGAAAAGGCTAAAGGCTTCCCCGCGACATGACGCAAGCACCGCGCCTGGCGATCTTCGGCTGGGTCCTGTTCGACTGGGCCTGCCAGCCAGTCGCAACGCTGATCACCACATTCATCTATGCGCCCTATTTCGCTTCGGCCGTCGCCAGCAGTCCGGCGGAAGGGCAGGCGCTGTGGGGATTTGCGGCAGCCGCCGCGGGAATTGTGATCGCACTGACCTCGCCGTTCCTCGGTGCGATCGCGGACGCAACCGGAGCGCGCAAGCCATGGATCGCGGCGTTCGGCGTGTTGCTCGTGCTCGGCTCGCTGGGTCTGTGGTTCGGCAAGCCTGCGGATCAGGGCAGCATCCTGTTCGTGCTTGTCTGCTTTGCCGTGCTCACCATCGGCGCGGAATTCGCAACCGTATTCAACAACGCGATGATGCCGTCTTTGGTGCCGCCGAATAAAATCGGATGGCTCTCCGGTCTCGGCTGGGCCACGGGCTATCTCGGCGGGCTCGTTTCGCTTGCCTTCGCGCTGCTGTTTCTTTCGACCAACCCGAAGACCGGGCTCACGCTGATCGGCACGCCGCCCGCGTTCGGGCTGGATGCGGTCGCACGCGAGGGAGACCGCTTCATCGGCCCTCTCACCGCAATATGGTTCGTCGTCTTCGTGCTGCCGATGTTTCTCTTCACGCCCGACAATGCGCGGGCGCTGAAGCTCGGCCCCGCCATCCGGCAGGGTGTCGGCACCATGCTTGGCACCCTGCGCGAGGTACGACAGCACAAGAACATTGCCGCGTTCCTGCTCGCAAACATGATCTATACCGACGGGCTTGTCGCACTTTTCGCCTTCGGCGGTATCTATGCTGCGGGTACGTTCGGCTGGGGTGCAATTCAGCTTGGCGTCTTCGGCATCCTGCTCACAATTACTGGTACGGCAGGCGCGTTGATCGGCGGCAAGCTAGATGACCGTCTCGGTGCGAAGCCGGTCATTCTCGGCTCGCTTTTCATTCTGCTCGTGTCCTGCATCGCGATCCTCTCCATCGACCGCGACCGGATTTTCTTCATCGTTCCGGTTACGCCGGGCGATCCGCATGCGGGACTGTTCGGCAGCGTTTCCGAGAAGCTTTATGTCGCGATCGGTCTTTTCATCGGTCTTGCCGCGGGTCCATTGCAGGCGGCGTCGCGCGCATTGCTGGTGCGGCTCGCGCCCGGGCGTCAGCTCGCGCAGTTTTTCGGATTGTTCGCACTTTCGGGAAAGCTCACGTCTTTCCTCGGGCCCTTTCTGGTCGCAACCGTCACCGCGCTGACGCTGAACCAGAAAGCGGGCGTCTCGGTGCTCGTGCTGTTTTTCCTCGCCGGCGGCGTTCTGATCTCGCGGGTGGTCAGTGACGGAAGTGCCGCACGCCCGTGAAGACCATGGCGATCCCGGCCTTGTCGGCAGCAGCGATCACTTCGTCGTCGCGGATCGAGCCGCCCGGCTGAATCACGGCCGTCGCGCCGGCCTCGATCGCCGAAAGCAGCCCGTCTGCAAAGGGGAAGAAAGCGTCGCTTGCGACCACTGAGCCTTTTGTCAGCGGCTGATCGAGACCCGCGGTCGTTGCGGCGTCTTCAGCCTTGCGCGCGGCGATGCGGGCAGAATCCACACGGCTCATTTGTCCGGCACCGATGCCGACCGTCGCGCGGTCTTTTGCATAAATGATCGTGTTCGATTTGACGTGCTTGGCAACGCGAAACGCGAAGCGGAGATCGTTTAGCTCGGCATCGCTCGGCGCGCGTTTGGTAACGACTTTCAGTTCCAGATCATCGGCAACCAGGTTGTCGCGCGATTGCACCAGCATGCCGCCTGCGATCGACTTGAAGGTCAGTCCCTTCGCGCGCGGATCGGGGAGTGCGTCGGTGAGCAGCAGGCGCAGATTCTTTTTCGCACCGACGATCCTTATTGCGTCCTCGCTCGCACCCGGTGCGATGATGACTTCCGTGAAGATCTCGACCATGGCCTTCGCGGCTTCTGCATCGAGCGGCCGGTTGGTCGCGATGATGCCGCCAAACGCGGAAACCGGATCGCAGGCGAGCGCCTTCTGATAGGCGTCGAGCAGGTTGTCGCCTTCTGCGACCCCGCAAGGGTTCGCATGTTTCACGATCACCACGGCCGCGGAGCGCTTCGGATCGAACTCCGCGACACATTCATAGGCGGCGTCGGTGTCGTTGAGGTTGTTGTAGGAGAGCTCCTTGCCCTGCAACTGCCGCGCGGTCAGCACGCCCGCGCGAGGTTCACCGCCCTTGTAGGAAGCCGCGAACTGGTGCGGGTTCTCGCCGTAGCGAAGCTTTTCCACCCGCTTGCCGCCGAAGCTGCGCCAGTCCGGCGCGTCGTTCTTCAATTCGGTTGCGAACCAGTTCGAGATCGCAGCGTCATAGGCGGCAGTGCGGGCATAAGCCTTCGCCGCGAGACGTTTACGCAAGGCAAGCGTGGTGCCGCCGCGCTCGCTGACTTCGCGCAGCAATTCCGCGTAGTCCGCCGTATCGACAACAATCGCGACGTCGCCATGGTTTTTCGCTGCGGCACGGACCATGGCAGGACCGCCGATGTCGATATTCTCGATGCAGTCGTCGTAGCCAGCCCCCTTCGCGACGGTTTCCTCGAACGGATAGAGATTGACGACGACAAGATCGATCGGCGCGATCGCATGCGCTTTCATGGAAGCGGCATGATCTTGGTTGTCGCGGATCGCAAGAATGCCGCCATGCACGTTCGGGTGCAGCGTCTTTACGCGGCCGTCCATCATTTCCGGGAATCCGGTGAGGTCGGCGACATCGGCGACCTTCAACCCGGCGTCAGCGAGCGTGCGGCGGGTGCCGCCGGTCGAAACGAGTTCGGTGCCTTGCTTCGCAAGCTGGGAAGCAAAATCTACGAGGCCGTTCTTGTCGGAAACCGACAACAACGCGCGGCGGATGGGGCGGATCTGATCTGGCATGGCAAGGCCGATAGCATGAGTGCGCGGGCCTGGAAAACCGTCCTGCTGCGTTTGTCCGCTGGAGTCTAAATGGGAAGCTCCGGCGCTTCCTCCGGCTCTTCGCGTGGCTGCGGCATGTCGGCGCGCAGGAAGGTCCAGAGCACGCGAGAAAACGTCCGCGCATTGTCGGCAATCACGATCTGGCTGGTGCGGCGCGGGCCTTCGCTCGAGGAGAGGAAAATACTTTCCTCGACCTCGACCCGCATGTTCGGCGCAGTGAAAAGCCAGCTTTCGCGGCCCGGCAGGATCAAGAGCACCGTCCGCCCGTCATTGACCCGGCTCGCCTTTACCGAAGGGTGAAGGTGAAAGCGGATCGCGTAATCGCACAGCGCCTCTTTCGGAAGCTCCTTGCCCTGGCGCGGGAGAAAGACGTCTTCGCCATCCAGCCGGTTGCCGTTCGCGGACAGCCGCCAGGAACGCTGATGGGTGACGCCGAAGGCCGCGACATAGCCGTCATGCGAAGCGCGCAGAATGGTGGTTTCCTCGTGTCCACCGCGTACGACATCCACTTCCCGTGGACCGGCCGCGATCAAGACAGCGCCGGCTCTTGCGGGTTTGAAGCGGCACGAGGACGTGTCGTGCCAGGTCACCGTCGAATGCGCGGCCGTTGCCCGCGCGGCTTCGCGCCAGGCTTCGCTGTTTTGCGCGGGCAGCCCGCAATTGACGACGATGCGCCGCCGCCTTGTCGAAAACTCGAAGGAGAGACAACCGGCGTGCGCATGGCGGCTTAAAATTCCAGGCGGCGGCGCCCCGGTATCGGCGATCACGACGCTGCCGCCACCCTCCAGCCGCTGATAGCCCGACTCCTCCGCCTCTAGTTCAGGTGCCGTGCGCGCTTCGTCATAGGAAAGCAGGGCGGCGAGCAGATCCGAAGGTGTGGCACCCATGCCGTTGAACTGCGCGATGGTGCCGTCGCCATGCCGGAAGAAACGCAGCATCGGCATCATTCGTCCGATCGCGCTCGTCAGCGTCGTCGGTGTCGTGAGATTGCGCGACTCGAAGACCTGCTGCAGCGGAATGAGATCGACCAGAAGATCGATCAGCACGCCCGGATTGCGGCTGACGTGACCGCCATCGACCAGAATTTGCCGGCGCAGTTCGATGACGAGCCGCTTTACGGACTGCGCGAGCAGGCGCTGTTCGCCGGCCATGCAGAGGCCTGCGAACGTCAGCGCAGTCGCGACCAGCAGGCGCGGATAGCCGTCATCGACGAAGGGATAGACCTGCCGCAGGTAACGCACTTGCCGCGAAAGACTGCGCAGGAAGCGCCGATAAAAATACTGATCGACATCCTGCAGGATCAGCGGCGAATGCGTGAGCCATGAGATGATGCGGCGCGCGGTGATCTCCGGTTGCCACGATTCCGGATGCGACCCGCCATGCTGCGAAATCCAGTCGGAAACAAGCACGCGTCCGTTTTTTCGCGAGAGCGCGAGACCTGCCGAACGTAAGTGCCGAAGCCAGCCGAAGCCCAGCAATTCCTGCGACCATTCGGGGGAAGGCGATTCCAGTTCAAAGGGCGAGAGGCCATTGGCGTTCACCGCCTTGCCGGCAAAGCTGAAGACGCCGCTATAGATTTCGGTGGCAATGACCGGATCGCCGGTCCGCAAATCCTGTGGCGCGATCAGGAGCCGTTCGGGTATCGGAACCCGCAAGCGCCAGCGATAGGCTGGGTTCGACGCAACCCGCGCCCACCATCCCCGCAATCCGCCACCGCCAAGCTGAGGCCGCCCTCGCTCCGCCATCGGTTGCCGCTGCCTTCCCCTTTGACCGGCATTTCTGGTTCGACCGGTCCCGTAAACTCCCCATGCCTTGCGAATCAGGATAGCCGAGCCGCCGGTCCTGTCCACTTGGCCCGAAGCTAGCTCTTGCGCCGCAACCGGCTTGCAAAGAACCCGTCGCAGCCCGCGAGCTTCGGATCGGTATGTGCAAAGTGGAACGGCATGGTTCGCACGTCACCCATTTGCGTGACGGCATCGGGCTCGCCGCTTTCCGCCGCCTGCACCGGCACGCGTTCGAGTTCGCCGTTTCGCGAAAGCAGCGCCTCGATCTGTTCCTCGCCTTCCTCGGGTTCGAGCGAGCAGGTCGAATAGACAATCAGGCCGCCGGGTTTGACGAGTCTTGCCGCGTTGTCGAGGAGGCGCGATTGCAGCTTCGTCACCTGCTCGAGATCCTCGGGTGTCTTCTGCCAGAGAATATCGGGGTGGCGGCGGATGGTGCCGGTCGCCGAACACGGCGCATCGAGCAGGATCGCGTCGAAAGGCTCCGCTTCCCATGTCGCGGCATCCGCAGTGACGACTTCGGCGTCGAGTTTGGTGCGGTCGAGATTTTGCTTCAACCGCTTCAGCCGCGAAGAGGAGCGATCGACCGCCGTGACGTTGGCGCCCGCATTTGCGAGTTGCAAAGTCTTGCCGCCGGGCGCGGCGCAGAGATCGGCGACCCGCTTGCCTTTGATATTGCCGAGGAGACGCGCCGGAATGGCGGCAGCGGCATCCTGCACCCACCAGTCACCGTCATCGTAGCCGGGAAGTTGCGCGACCACGCCCTTGCCGGTCACGCGCACGCTGCCGGTCGGCAGCAGCAAGCCTTGCAGCATGTCTGCAAGCGCCTGCGGATTTTCTTTCGCGGTGATGTCGAGCGCTGGCTCGACGCGATGCGCGAGACAGATCGCGCGCAGGCCCTCGTCGCCATAGGCTGCGCGCCAGCGGCCGCGCATCCATTCCTGCGTATCGATTTCGGGATCGAGCGTCGCGAGAATCGCCGCACCCTCGGCGGCGGTCCGCCGCAGCACGGCGTTGGTCAGCCCGGCATAGCGCTTGTTTCTGATACCGCTCGCAAGATCGACCGAGAGATCGACGGTCGCGTGATCGGCCACCTCCAGCAGGAGAATCTGCGCTGCTGCCGAGAGCAGGATCGCATGCACCCGCACATCTTCGGGCCAGCCCTGCTGCAGAAAGCGCTCGAGCACCGCCTGCAGGCTGCCGGCACGGCGCAGTGCGGTCGCCACGATCATGCGCGCGAGCGCGCGGTCGCGTTCGTCGAGGGCGCGAAAGTGAATGCCGGTCTCGCCGTGTTCGAACACATCTTCCAGCGCGCGGCGCTTGTGCAGGATGGCGAGGAGGGCGTCGGCAGCAAAGCGCCGGGCGGTGAGGCCCGGCGTTTCTGCTTTTTGCGTTCTGTTCTGGCGTTTCTTGGCCAAGCTTTATCCCCAGGGACCGCGCGAAGGACCGCGCGGTGGCACTTTGGGCCCTGTTACGCCGGAAACGCGCGGAGCGGAAGATGCGCGCGGCGAATAGCCGGTGCCCATTTCCGACGCGATCTCGCGGAGCTGCGCGATCCGGTTCTCCACCGCAGGGTGCGTCGAGAACAGGTTGTCCATCCGCGCGCCCGAGAGCGGGTTGATGATGAACATGTGCGCGGTCGCAGGATTGCGCTCGGCGTCGATGTTCTCGATGTGCTGGGCGGCACCCGAGATCTTGTTCAGCGCGGAGGCAAGCGACATCGGATTGCCGGAAATCTCCGCGCCCATGCGGTCGGCCGCGTATTCGCGGGTACGGCTGATCGCCATCTGCACGATCATGGCGGCGAGCGGCGCGAGGATCATCATTGCGATGGTGCCGATCATGCCGATGCCGTTATTGTTGCGATTGCCGCCGAACATCATGCCGAAGTTGATCAGCATCGAGATCGCGCCGGCGAAGGTCGCCGTGATCGTCATGATCAGCGTGTCGCGGTTCTTGATATGGGCAAGTTCGTGCGCCATGACGCCCGCGATCTCGTCGCGGTTCAGCATCTGCAACAGTCCGGTGGTGGCGGCGACGGCGGCGTTTTCCGGGTTGCGGCCGGTCGCAAACGCGTTCGGCTGCGGGTTGTCCATCAGATAGACCTTCGGCATCGGCAGGCCGGCGCGGTTCGAGAGTTCACGGACGATCTGGAACAGTTCGGGCGCGGTGCGCTCGTCGACTTCCTGCGCGCCGTTCATCGACAAGACCATCTTGTCGGAATTCCAGTAGCTGAAAACATTCATGCCGGCCGCGATCACGAGCGCGATCAGCATGCCCTGCTGGCCGCCGATCAAGGCGCCGATCCCCATGAAGAGCGCGGTCATGCCGGCAAGCAGAATCGCGGTTTTCATGTAGTTCATCGAAGGTCTACCCCTTGTCCTGCGGCGGAGAATGCCTCCGCCATCGGCAAAAAAGATGGAGTGCTAGGCCCCGCTTCGCAAGAGCCGTGTTTCTGCGGATGACTTGACGTGCGAGGCTGGAGATAGTTCCTGACTGTCATGACAGAGAAGAAACCACTGCCAGAAGCCGCCAAGCGTGCACTCGCCGAGGCTGAAGCCCGCCGCGTGGAAATCGACGCAGCAGCCGCGAAGCTTCCTCCAGAGAAGGGCGCGAAGCGCGAGAAGGAGCCCTCGCGTTACGGCGACTGGGAGAAAAAGGGGATCGCCAGCGACTTCTGATGAAGAAGCTTTTCCGCTGGGGGATTTTGCTGGTTCTGCTCGGGCTCGCCGGTGGCGGCATCTTTGGCGCGCTCCATTTCGAAAAATTGCTCGACCGTTACGCGCCCTTCGACCTGCGCGACGAGCCCAACTGGCTCACCAGCCTGCAGCTTTATTATCTGCGCGCGAGCCCGGAAAAATGCTTCGCCGTGCTCACGCGAAGCGAAGTCACTTTCTCGCGCCAGCAATATCCGTTGAACGAGCGTGGCTGCGGGTTCGATGACGGGGTGCTGCTCTCCAGGCAAAGCGTCAGCTATGGCGGCAGCGTGCTGTTGCGCTGTTCGGCTGCGGCGTCGCTCGTGCTGTGGGAGCGGCATGTGTTGCAGCAGGAAGCCGAGCGCATCCTGAACAAGAAAGTCCGCTCAATCCAGACCTTCGGCACGTTTTCCTGCCGCAACGTCAATCACCAGAAACAGGGCCGCCTCAGCCAGCACGCGACCGCGAATGCGATCGACATTGCCGCGTTCACTTTCACGGATGGGTCCAGCGCAAGCGTGTTGAAGGACTGGAATAAGGCCGAGCGCGGCGAATTTCTGCGTAGCGTTCGCGATGGCGCGTGCCGCTTTTTTGGTGGCGTGCTGTCGCCGGATTACAACGCGGCGCATGCCAACCATTTCCACTTCGACATGGGCTGGTGGAAGATCTGCCGGTGACCGGGACCCATAACCCCTGTCTTGCGATTCTTTAACACCGATGGTTATGGGTCCCCGCTTTCGCGGGGACGACAAAGGGGGTCACTGCGTCACGATCACTGGCGTACCGACCGCGACACGCTCGTAGAGATCGACGATGTCTTCGTTATACATGCGAAAACATCCATACGAGGCGTAACGGCCGACCGAGTTCGGCCGGTTGGTGCCGTGGATCGCGTATTCGCCGCCAGTCAATGTAAGCGCGCGCACGCCCATCGGATTGTTATGTGCGCCGCCCGGGATCATGTCGGGCATGTTCGGAAAATCGCGTTTCACTTCCGGCGGCGGCGCCCAGGCCGGGTTCACATATTTTCCGTCGATGTAGCGCGTGCCGTACCACTGCTTGCCGCGTTTCGCGACGGCAACGCGGTAACGGATCGCCTGGCCGTTGCCGAGCGAGAGATAGAGTGCCCGCTCCTTCATCGAGATGACGATCACGCCGTAATGGGCATAAGGAAATGCAACGAGCTCGCGCGCCTTGAGCGGCGTGAACGCAAGACAGCATAACGCAACAAGTAACAACCGGCGCATGATCCGCTCTTGACCTGGAGCATGACCCCGAAAAGCGCGAAGCGGTTTTCGGAAAAGATCATGCTCAATCAAACAGACAGGCGACAAGTCCGATTCAATCCAGTTGCATCGGACCCTCGTGCGGTAACCATAAGCGCGGTTTCAATCTCGCGCAGGGCAATTCAATTTTAGCGTAAAGTTTTCGGAACTGTTTAAGGTTAGCCGAATGTAAACGCCGCCGGCACAGCGCGCTTTTGCCTCAAAAAGCAAATCGCCCGGCGTTTCAGCCGGGCGATGTGACGTTATTGAGCGCTCTTGTTCGTTCGCGTGCTTTCGCTAAGCACTCTTGCGGTTCTGGCGGTTGTTGACGAGATCGTCGACCACCGCGGGATCCGCAAGTGTCGACGTATCGCCGAGGCTTTGGTATTCGTCCTCCGCAATCTTGCGCAGGATGCGGCGCATGATCTTGCCGGAGCGGGTCTTCGGCAGGCCCGGTGCGAACTGAATGAGGTCGGGGGACGCGATTGGTCCGATCTCCTTGCGTACCCAGTTCACGAGCTCCTTGCGCAGATCGTCGGTCGCCGCTTCGCCCGCCATCAGCGTCACATAGGCATAGATGCCCTGACCCTTGATGTTGTGCGGATAGCCGACGACCGCGGCCTCGGAAACTTTCGGATGCGCAACCAGCGCGCTTTCGACTTCCGCCGTGCCCATGCGGTGGCCGGAGACGTTGATGACGTCGTCGACGCGGCCGGTGATCCAGTAATAGCCGTCCTCGTCCCGGCGGCAGCCGTCTCCGGTGAAGTATTTGCCTTTGTAGGTCGAGAAATAGGTCTGCACGAAACGGTCGTGATCGCCATAGACCGTGCGCATCTGGCCCGGCCAGGAGTCGGTGATGCACAGGTTGCCGGAGGTGGCACCTTCGAGCACGCCGCCTTCGGCATCGACCAGCTGCGGCTTCACGCCGAAGAAGGGCAGCGTCGCCGAGCCCGGCTTCTGCGCGATCGCGCCGGGCAACGGCGAGATCATGATGCCGCCGGTTTCGGTCTGCCACCAGGTATCGACGATCGGCGAGCGGCTGTCGCCGACGACGCGATAATACCATTCCCAGGCTTCCGGGTTGATGGGCTCGCCGACCGAGCCGAGCAGGCGCAAGGACTTGCGCGAGGTCTTCTTCACCGGGTCGTCGCCGGCCTGCATCAGCGCGCGGATCGCGGTGGGTGCCGTGTAGAAGATGTTGACCTTGTGCTTGTCGATCACTTCCCAGAAGCGCGACATCGACGGGTAGTTCGGCACGCCCTCGAACATCAGCGTGATCGCGCCGTTCTGCAACGGGCCATAAACGATGTAGCTGTGGCCCGTGACCCAGCCGACGTCAGCTGTGCACCAGTAGATGTCGCCGTCATGATAGTCGAAGACATATTGGTGGGTCATCGCGGTATAGAGCGAATAGCCGCCGGTGGTGTGCAGCACGCCTTTTGGTTTTCCGGTGGAGCCCGACGTATAGAGAATGAAGAGCGGATCCTCCGCGTTCATTTCTTCGCAGGGGCAATCGGCGGAGACGGTCTTCGCGAGATCGTCGTAATAATGGTCGCGACCCGCTTTCATATCGACCGCGGCGTTCGTGCGTTTCACGACGATCACCGAGGAAACACCGCCGGCCTTGTCGCAGGCAGCGTCGGTGTTGGCTTTCAGCGGGATCTTGCGGCCGCCGCGAATGCCTTCATCGGCGGTGACGATGATGTTCGACGCGCAGTCCTCGATGCGGCCGGCGAGGCTGTCCGGGGAAAAGCCGCCGAACACGACCGAGTGCACCGCGCCGATCCGCGCGCAAGCGAGCATGGCGTATGCCGCTTCGAGGATCATCGGCATATAGATGGTGATGCGGTCGCCCTTCTTCGCGCCCTGCGCTTTCAGCGCGTTGGCCCAGCGGCAGACTTCCGCGTGCAGCTGTTTATATGTGACCTTCTTGTCGTCGGTCGGTTCGTCACCTTCCCAGATGATCGCGACCTGATCGCCGCGCTTCTCGAGATGGCGATCAACGGCGTTGTAACAAATGTTGGTGGTACCGTCCTCGAACCATTTGATCGAGACATTGCCGTCGAAGGATGTGTTCTTGACCTTGGTGAAGGGCTTGAACCAGTGGAGGCGCTCGGCCTGCTCGCCCCAGAACTTCTCGGGCTCGTTGATGGAAGCAGCGTACATTTCCTTGTATTTGGCTTCGTCGAGCCAGGCGCGCTGCTTCCATTCAGGCGAAACGGCGTAAATCTTGTCTTCGGACATCGAACTCCTCCCTGAACTCCCGGACGGGCGGCCTGCGGAGCAGCCGCCTCTTTCTTGGGCGCATTATGCGCCGGGGGAAACACAGTCTTCAAGGCGCGCGGCTTGCGCCTTTCGGTTAGGTCGGCGCGGGTCCGAGCGACCATACTCTGGTGCGCTTGATCTCGGCATCCTCGAGATCCCGGCTCACCGGCACCGTGTATTCCGCAAGTACGTGCATTTCGTCCTTGGGCAGGTAGCTGCGTCCGGGATCGCCGACGAGTACCCGCGCGCCTTGCGCTTGCATGCGCTGCAAAAAGGAGAAAGCGCGCGCGGCCGTATCGCGCTCGTAGAAAATATCCCCTGCCAGCACCGTACCGAAGTGTTCGAGCGGCATGCGCGCATCGAGGCGGTCGAAGGTCTCGCTTTGCAGCGAGACCTTGTTCGCTTCGGCGTTGAGCGCAATGGCGGAGATCGCGAAGGTATCAATATCGTTGGCGATCACCTCGGCGGCACCCGCCATTGCCGCGGCAATGCCGACAAGGCCGGAGCCGGACGCCAAGTCCAGCACGCGGCGTTGCTTCACGGTTTCGGGGTGATCGAGAATGTAGCGCGCGAGCGCCTGACCTCCCGCCCAGGCAAAGGCCCAGAACGGTGGCGGTAGTCCCATCTGTCCAAGTTCTTCCTCGGTCTTCTGCCAGAGCGGCACCGCTTCGTCGGCGACGTGGAGCGAAATTTCAGGAACGTGCGGGACCGGGCGAAGGCGCGTATTAGCGCGGATGAATGCTTCCGCGTCCGTAATCGTCAGGGCTTCACGCCGCCGAGCTTGCACACCGCCGTCCATTCCGCGTCGGTAACAGGCTGCACCGACAAACGCGAGAGTTTGATCAGCGCCATGTTCTTGAGCTTGGGCTCGGTCTTGACCTGCGCGAGTGTCACCGGCGTCTTCAGCGGCTCTTTCGCCTTCACGTCGACGGCGACGAATTTCTGCGTCTCGTCGGTGGGATCGATGTAATGCTCTTTCACGACCTCGGCGATGCCGACGATCTCCTTGCCTATATTGGAATGATAGAAGAAGCAGCGGTCGCCCTTCTTCATCCGCATCAGGTTGAGTTTCGCCGCGTGGTTGCGCACGCCGGTCCAGCCGGTGCCTTTCGCGCCCGCCTTGACCTGCTCATCCCACGACCACGTATCGGGTTCGCTCTTGATCAGCCAATACGCCATGGCTTCAGATCGGCGTCCCGATGACCCAGCGCCAGGGCCGGACTTCGACGGAAGAGAAGAGGTGGGCTTTCTTGTAGGGGTCTTCGGCCAGCACCGCATCGGCGGATTGACGATTGGGTACATCGAGGATCAGCATCGAGCCGATCATGGTCTCGCCGTCTTCGGCGAGCAACGGACCGCATGTCTTGATCGTCTTGGAGTGACTGCGAAGATAGTCGAGATGCGCGGCGCGATTGGCGAGGCGAAGATCCAGACTGTTCGGCTTATCGAGACAGATGGCAACGAAATGCATCGGTAGGAAGAACCCTGTTCCAAGAGAGCGCCTCTACCATTCTTTGCCGTACCCCGCCAGCAAGTGCGCGATTTCCGTTCCAGTATCTTGGCCGCGAGAGGCTCCTTGCTCTTGTTATTGCGTCATCGCCGGAACCGGTTCGCCGTTCAGTCTTCCTCGCGCAAGGGCCGCGAAAGCAACCCGAGGATCGCGGCGCCGATCTCCGTCTCTCCTGCAAGGACGGCAGCAACCGCCTCGACGATCGGCATTTCCACCTGCCTTTCGCGCGCGGCCTCGACCAGAACCGGCGCGGTATAGACGCCTTCGACCGTGCCGTTTCCGCGAACGTCAAGAGAAGCAGCGCTGCCCAGCGCAACGCCGAACGCATAATTGCGCGATTGCGCCGACGAGCAGGTGAGAATCAGGTCGCCCAGCCCCGAAAGCCCGGTGAGCGTCGCGGGCTTCGCGCCACAGGCGCGGGCAAAGCGCATCAGTTCGGCAAAGCCGCGCGTGGTGAGCGCGGCCTGCGCGCTTGCGCCGAGCTTTCTGCCCGTCGCGATCCCGGCTGCGATCGCAAGCACGTTCTTCGCCGCGCCGCCGATCTCGACACCGCGCACATCGGTCGAGTGATAGAGCCGGAACGTCTGCGACGAGAGTTGCGCCGAAAGCTCCAGCGCCAGCGTTTCGTCGTGCGTAGCAAGCGTCACGGCTGTCGGTAGTCCGCGCGCGACATCCTGCGCGAAGCTCGGACCCGACAGAATCGCAGGCCGTGCCGCAGGCAGCACTTCTTCGATGACTTCGGTGACGAATTTCTTCGTACCGATCTCGATACCCTTCGAGCAGGCAATGGCGGGCGTGCCCGCGCGCCAATGGGGGCCGAGCGCGATCGCGGTCTGGCGAAGCGTCTGCGTCGGCGTCACCAGCAGCACGGCATCGGCGTCAGCGACGCGCGCAAGCTCGGTCGTGGTCTCGACGTTCTCGTCGAGCGTGACACCGGGAAGATATTTTTCGTTCTTTCGCGACGCGGCGATTGCCGCCATCAGCGTTTCATCGCGTCCGTGAAGAATGACGCGACAGCCGGCTTTCGCCGCGGCGTTGGCGAGGGCCGTGCCCCATGCGCCTGCGCCGATGACGTCGATGCGCTTCATGTCGCCGGTTTTTCTTCCGCCAGCGCCCAGCGCGCGCGGGGCGCTGCATCGAGCGTGTCTTCGAAGCCGCGCGCCAGACGCTCGGCGGCGGCCCATGCGATCATCGCGCCGTTGTCGGTGCAGAGCGACTGCGGCGGCACGATCAGCGGCGTGTTGAGGTCCGCGGTTTCCTTTTCCAGCATGTGCCGGATCGCGAGATTGGCCGCGACGCCGCCGGCCACGACGAAGGCGGTCGGGCGATCGACGGTGTTGCGGAGCTTCATCAGCGCAACACGCGTGCGGTCGGCGATCACGTCGAGGATCGCAGCCTGGAAACTCGCGCAGAGATCGTTGACGTCTTCCTCCGACAGAGGCGCAATCGCTTCGGCCTCGATGCGAAGGGCCGTCTTCAGTCCGGAGAGCGAGAAATTCGGTTCCAACCTGCCGAACATCGGACGCGGCAACTCGAAACGCTCGGGATCGCCCTTGAGCGCGCGCTTCTCGACTTCCGGCCCGCCGGGATAGCCGAGGCCGAGCATCTTGCCCGCCTTGTCAAAGGCTTCCCCGATCGCATCATCGAGCGTGCCGCCGATCTTGCGGTAACGGCCGACGTCTTCGACCAATACGAGCTGCGTATGACCGCCGGAGGCAAGCAAAAGAAGATAAGGAAAATCGACCCGGCCGATCAGGCGCACGCTCAAGGCGTGGGCTTCGAGGTGATTTACCGCGACGAATTTCTTGCGCGCGGCAAGCGCGATGGCCTTGGCTTCGGTCAGGCCGACGATCACGCCGCCGATCAGGCCAGGGCCTGCCGCCGCAGCGACCGCGGTAATGTCGGAGAGGCGAACGACGGCGTCGGTCAGCGCCTTGGAGATAATCTGGTCCAGCACCTCGACGTGCGCGCGGGCGGCAATTTCCGGCACTACGCCGCCGAACTGGCGGTGTTCGGCGATCTGCGAATAGACGACGTTCGAGCGGATGATGCCGACGCCATCCGCGCCGCGCTGTACGACGGCGGCGGCGGTTTCGTCGCAGGTGGTTTCGATACCGAGAACGAGCATGAGGCGGCAAATAGCAGGATTTCGGCAGGCCGCCCATAGTGCTATCCCGGCCGCAACTGAACCGCCTCAAGACAGGATTCCAAGGCACTCGATGAGCAAAATCCGCATCGGAACGCGCGGAAGCCCGCTGGCGCTGGCGCAGGCCACCGCCGTGCGGGCGGCGCTCGCCCAGGCGCACGGCATGGACCCCGCCGAAATCGAGATCGTCACCATCAAGACGACCGGCGACATGGTGCTCGACCGCTCGTTTCAGGAGTCCGGCGGCAAGGGCATCTTCACCAAGGAGATCGACGAAGCGCTGCTTTCGGGCGTGGTCGATCTTTCGGTGCATTCGGGCAAGGACGTCCAGACCATCCTGCCCGACGGGCTTGAGATCGCCGCGGCGCCGGAGCGCGCCGATCCGCGCGACGCGTTTCTGAGCGCCTCCGCCGCCTCGCTCGAAGACTTGCCGCAGGGTGCAAAGCTCGGCACCGCTTCGGTGCGCAGGCAGGCGCTTGCGCTTCGTATCCGTCCGGATCTGCAGATTTCGCTTCTGCGCGGCAACGTGCAGACGCGGATGGAGAAGATGAAGTCCGGCGAGTGTGACGCGACCATTCTGGCTTATGCCGGCTTGCAGCGGCTTGGTCTTACGCAACATGCCACGCAAGTGCTCGACCCCATGCAATATCCGCCCGCGGTGGCGCAGGGCATCATCGCCATCGAAACGCGCAGTGGCGATCGCAAGACAAAGAAGATGCTGGATGCGATCAATCACGCGCCGAGTTATGCCGCGCTGATGGCCGAGCGCGCCTTCCTCACAGCACTTGACGGCTCATGCCGCACGCCGATTGCGGGTCATGCGCGGATCGAGAACGAAAATCTGCATCTCACCGGGCTCGTCATCATGCCCGATGGCAGCGCGTTCGCGGGGGTCTCGCATGAAGGTGCGGCGGGGGACGCCGCGCGGATCGGCAGGGAAGCGGGCGAGTATCTGCTGAAACGCGCGCCGGAAGGCGCGCTATCCGCGTAACGCGATGCGCGTGCTCGTGACACGCCCCGCCTTCGACGCCGAGCGAACGGCGGCAACACTTCGCGAGCTTGGCTGCGACGTGCTGACCGATCCGGCGATTGCCGTCGAAGCGGTGGATGCGTCGATACCGGCGCTCGACTACGACGCGATCGTCTTCACGAGTGCGAACGGCGTTCGCGCTGCGAAAGCGCTCGATCACTTCAAGGAGCTTCCAGTCTTCGCGGTAGGCGTGCGCACCGCGGAAGTCGCGCGCGAATACGGATTTCAGAAAGTCGGCGTGGCCGCGGGCGAGGTGAATGCGCTGGGTAATCTGATCGCGGCCGCGCTGCCCGCGGGGGCGCGCGTGCTGCACCTCGCGGGCGAGGATCGCGCCGGCGATCTTCCGGGCAGGTTGCTGCAGGTGGGAATCAAAACCGAGGTCGCCGTTCTCTACCGCGCGAAGCCTGCGGCAGCCTTGAAGACGGAGACGATTCAAGCGTTTCGTGACGGGCAGCTCGACGCGGTGCTGCATTATTCGGAGCGCAGCGCCACGGCCTTCCTGCGGCTCGCGCGCGGCGCGGGCATTGACGAAGACATAAGAAAGACACGGCATATCTGTTTGTCTGCGGCAGTTGCCGCGCCGCTGCAGACATCTGGCCTTCCGGCCGAGATCGCGGCGGCGCCCGACGAGCAGGCGCTCTTTACCGTGCTTGGGGCCCAAGCGTTGGACAATCCGCTGCGAGGCGAGGAAACTGAATAGCCATGAGCGACACGATGAAAAGCGAACGGAATTCCATTCCCAAGCTTCGCCCGAAGCGCCAGCCCCAGGTGATCGACGCAGAAGCAAGGGATGTCACGCAGCGCGCGGAGGCGCCTGCGATGCAAGACGAGCCGATGGCAAAGAAAGATGACGTGAAGGCTGAGGCCGCAGCAGAACCGGCCGGTCACACCGCGGAAGAAACGCCGAAAGCGGATGCGCGCAAACAGGATTACGCGGCTGCCTTTCCTGCGATTCTGGTCGCGGCACTTTCCGGTGTCGGCGCGGGACTTCTCGGTGCGTGGCTCTTTGCCTCCACGCCGCCTTCGGCGCCCGACACTTCCTCGGTGAGCAATGCGATCGCGCAGCTTTCCTCGCGGCTTTCGCAGCAAGAGACCAAGTCGCAGCCGATGATCGATCTTTCGCCGCTGAACGAACGCAACGCCAAGCTCGAATCGGCAACCGGCGAATTGCGCAATCAACTCGCCGAAGTGAAGCGGCTGATCGAAGCACAGGAGAAAGCACCTGCCGTCGCCACGGCGACCGCGGAACTGCGCGGCGAACTCGCGCAGATGAAGAAGCTGATCGAGGCGCAGGCAAAGACACCAGCAACGCCGGCTGCAAGTGCTGCCGAAGTCGCCGCGGTGAATCAGCGGCTTTCGCAGATCGAGGCTCGCGTGGTGGCGCTTACCGACGCACCGAAGCCCCAACCGGCACCCGAGCCGAAGCCCGACCTGCATTCGGCGGAAGTCGTCGCACTCGGCGTCCTGCGCGACGCGATCGCAAGCGGGCGGCCTTTCGCGAATGAGCTTGAAGCCGTGCGCGGAATTGCGAAGGAACGCGCGGCTTCACTCGCGCCGCTTGCGCAACATGCGAAAGATGGACTGCCGACCATCGCTATGCTCGCCCGTCAATTCGGTCCGGCTGCGAGCAGAATGCTGAGCCCGCCGCCTTCCTCCGATAGCGGCGTGCTGACGCGGCTCTGGAGCAATGCGAGCAAGATCGTCGAAGTTCGCCCGGTCGGCGAGCCACAGGGGAGCGAACCGGCCGCGATCATCGCGCGGATGGATGCGAAACTTTCGCGCGCCGATCTTGCGGGCGCGCTCGAGGACGCGAAATCCCTGCCTGCTTCGGTCCGCGATCTCGCCAAAGACTGGTTCGCCCCGGCCGAACGGCGGCGCGATGCCGATGCGCTGATCCGAAACCAGATCAATGCGGCGCTCAGCGCAATCGTGACGGAGCGTCCGAAGCCGTGATCCGTATTGTTCTGTTTCTGCTCGGCATCATCGTCCTTGCCATCGGTGCGGCCTGGCTCGTGGACCGGCCCGGCGAGATCGTGCTCACCTGGCAAGGCTGGCGGATTTCGACGAGCGTCACGGTCGCGTTTTCGGTGCTCGCGGCACTGCTCGTTGTCACGATCATGGTCTGGTCGGTGGTACGCTTCTTTTTGCTTGCGCCCGGCAATGTCTCGATGTTCTTCCGCGAACGCCGCCGCGCCAAAGGCTGGGAGGCGTTGTCGCGGGGCATGATCGCGGCGGGTGCCGGCAATCTTTCGCTTGCGCGCAGCTCCGCGAACGAAGCGCAGCGAATTCTCGGCCGCGAACCGCTCGCCATGCTGCTTGCCGCACAGGCGGCGCAACTCGATGGCGATGCGCAGCGCGCGGAAGTCGAATTTCGCGAGATGCTGGCGCAGCCCGATACGAGGCTCCTCGGCTTGCGGGGTCTCTATCTCGAAGCGCGCCGGCGCGACGATCTACATGCCGCGCGCGAAGCCGCCGAGGAGGCGTCGAAATCTGACTCCAGCATCTTCTGGGCGTCGGAAGCGCTGCTCGAATTCCAGAGCCTGAACGGCGAATGGGACGAAGCGCTGGCGACGGTCGAGCGCGAAGCCGGCGCCGGCACCATCGACAAACCGACCGCCAAACGCCGCCGCGCCGTGCTTCTGACCGCGCAGGGACTGTTGATCGAACATAACGATGCCGAGAAGGCGCTGGTGCTTGCGCGTCAGGCCGCGAAGCTCGCGCCGACGCTTGTTCCTGCGGTGGCGCTTGCCGGGCGGTTGGAGGCAAAAAGCGGTTCGCACAAGCGCGGACTTCGCATGATCGAGAAAGCCTGGGCGGTGTCGCCGCATCCGGAGCTTGCCGAATCTTATCTCGGTCTGCGCCCGGAAGACGCCGCCAAGGAGCGGCTCGAACGCATCCAAACGCTCGCAAAGAAAAACCCCGAGCATCCCGAAACCGTCATCGCACTCGCCCGGACCGCGATCGATGCGCAGGATTTCGATGTAGCGCGCGAAGCGCTGCAGACTTTTCTCTCGACCCCCACGCAGGCCATGTGCCTGATGATGGCCGAGATCGAAGCGCTCGAGCATGGCGATCACGGCAAGGCGCGGGAATGGACTTCGCGCGCCGTGCGCGCGCGCCGCGACATGGCCTGGGTCGCGGACGGTTATATTTCCGAGCGCTGGCTGCCTGCCTCGCCCGTCACGGGGCGTCTCGATGCCTTCGAGTGGAAAGAGCCGCCGGTGGCACCCGCCGGACCGATCCTCGAACATGTGGTGGAGCAGGGCTTCGCCGAGCCTCCACCGGCGCCGGCTCCCGCTCCTGCCGCCGTGTCTGCGCCGATCGCGCCGCCCTCGGTGACGACCAAGCCTTCGGAAGACATTCTGCTTGTTCCGGACGATGCCCGGCCGCGGCCGCTTCCGGCAAAAGCTTCCCCGCCGCCGGTGATTGCCGAACCGCCACTCCCCGACGATCCGGGGCTCGACCCCGAGCCCGACGAGGACGAAAAAGCCGCGAAATCCTCGATCCGGGGCTGGTTCGGTCGTTCTGCTTGAAAAGCCCGGGGCTTGCCGTTATCAGGGCGCCACGCGCGACTTTCGCGGGCCGCAATAGCTCAGCTGGTAGAGCACGTCATTCGTAATTAAGAGGTCAGTGGGAAATTTGTCCGCAGATTCAAGTGCTTGATTGGCGGACCGGAAATCTAGTAGGGCCTTAGTAGGGTCGTACGCCGCAATAGCTCAGCTGGTAGAGCACGTCATTCGTAATGACGGGGTCACAGGTTCGAATCCTGTTTGCGGCACCACTTCCATGGGTTCGAATCCCACCCTCTCCGCCATTCACCAGCAAGAAGCCAAGTAGAATCAGCGTTTAGCGCGAGTGCGAACGCGCGTGCCCTAATTTCTGTCCTGCTTCTCGCAGCACAGAAGTTGAACAGGTCGCGAACATGGTTAACGTCGCGCCCTTTGGCGGTAATCCTCAACGACTGATGACCGCTGCAATCTGTGTAGTACTAGCAACTTCGCAAATTACTCGATTCGAATATGTCCGCATTCGCAGCGACGGAATTTCGAAAGCCCGCCGACGAACAAGCGTTCGAGCGAGCTTGCGAAGTATTGCTTCGGTGCATTCTCAATGACCCAAATGCAAAGCGATACGGCAAACGAGGAAATCGACAGTTTGGGGTTGATATCGTTGGTTGCCGAAACGGCGATCCGCAACAGTTAGTCGGCGTTCAGTGCAAGCGCGTCGACTCTTTAACTGAGTCTAAAATTCGAGCGGAGGTAACACAGGCCCTCGATTTTCGTCCTTCGCTTACAGAGTATTTTATTTGGACGACTGTGGCGGACAACGCCAAATACGACTCGCTGGCGTTAGAACTAACTCAACAACACAGCAAAGATAAGCCGCTAAGAATAAGCGTTTGGGGTTGGCAGACGCTTTGTCAAAGAATCGCAGAGCATAGTGCCGCCGTTGAAGCATTCGATGAGACACACTCCTCAAGTTCGAAGCATCTTCAGCAGCAGATTGAGAATCTGTCGGCCCAAGTTACGGAGATTTCCGACGTATCCAGAACGATGAGTGCGTCTATTGGCATTGTTCAAAGCTCCGTCACTCAAGTTCACGCTGTCGTTGTCAAAGATGAGTCAGTCGAACCAGCTCCAACGGACCCAATTGAAATCGCTTTCGAGACGCGAATTGACAGCTATCGCGATCTTCTGAATGCGGTGAAACCCAAGACAGCGAAAACTCTTCTTGAAGAATTGCTCAAAGAGCTTGGGCCAAACGTAAGCGGTAGGATTCGCTTTCGAACGCTCGCCAACATCGGGCATTGCCATTTGATGTTGGGCGATCACGACAAAGCTGCGGACTACTTCATCGAAGGCTTCGAAGCCGCGCCAAGCGAACCGAAAGCGATTGCGAATTTGATCCTCGGAAAGCATCTGAAGGGATTAGATCGAGAAGCTTATGATATCGGATTAGCGCAACTTCAGCTTCCGACCCCGAACGTCTATGCCGCAATTTACTTTCTAGCAGTTGCGCGGCGTTTAGAGGGAATTCCCGATCCAATCTCCGCAATCCCCGAAAGTCTGCGAGAAAATCCAGACGTTGAGCTTGCGTGCATCGACTTTACTCGGTCCAAGAATCAGACACCCGAATGGTGGGAGAGTTCGTATCGAGCCTTCGTAAAATTTCCCACCAGCGACATGATACGCCAGTACTACGCTGAGTCTGTCGTTGACCGTGCTTCGAAGGACAAGGAATTCGCCTCAACGGGAAGGTTTTCGGAAGAAGACCGAAACAAGCTTGTTGAGGCGACTAAAGTTTTGCGTTCTCGTTTCGATAAAATTCGAAACAGCGAAGCGCCACACCGCGATGACGGGATGGCAGCGGCTTCGAATCTCCTCGCGGCTCTATATCTTCTGGGAGATACCGCTACGGCGTTAGAAATCGCACATCAGGCATTTGTCGTTGCGCCCAACGATCAAGTGTTGGGCGTTCGCGTGGCTATCGCGGCCGTGGAAGGAGGAGACTCCGACCTAGCTGAAAGAGTATTGCGGAATCTTCAGCCCAGTACTGACTCCACCATGGTGCGCTTCCAATACTTCTCGCAGAAGGGCGATTGGGAGCAACTCGCCACACTCGCTGACGAGAAGTTTAAGCAGTTCATTCCCAGCTCGGAAGAAAAGCCAATCCGAACGATGTCAGCGCTCGCAAAGCTCATGCTTGATCGTGCAAGCGTGAAGAAAGAGAGCTTCGATCTAATTTTTGAAATCGCTGGGGACGATATTCGTTCAAATATAATTCTTGCCGACCTTTCGATGTTCATGGGGTTTCCAGACATCTCGGAGCGAGCGTATCTCTTCGCGACCTCTGAGGTGAGCAAGGGAAGCCATCGAGCAAGTAGGTATATGGTAGCGCTCCACGCTGCTCGTAAGAAAGATTGGACAAATGTCATCGCGTTACTCGATCATCATTTAGATTCGAATACTGATTCATCAGAGTTGCGCGAATTGGCGGCTGCTTTTGTGAACGAAACCCCTACGCGAAGAAGAGCGTTGGAGTTTTTCTCGCAGCTTCCCGATAAAATAAAGAATACATTTCTCTACCTGCAAGCTTACGGACTGCTTCAGTCGAAGCGAGGAGAGCTATCTAAAGCAAAGGATTTGCTGGAGAAGTCCATCGCTCTAAAGCCCAAACATTTAGGCGTAAGGCTGGCTCTCTATGCAGTTCTTCTTCGTGATAATCCCGGAGGCTCGCGGGCTTTGATCGAAGCAGACCTCGCAAGTCTTGAAATTCAGAACATGCGTGGGTCGCCTGAAGAAAAAATGACCTTGGCGCATCAGTTGCTAGAAGTGGGAAGGAAAATTGAAGCGATTGATTTTGCGTACAATACGTTGCGTGCATTCCCCAACGACGAAAAAGTTTCGCTCGGCTATCTGGGTCTGCTTCTGAGTCCTAATGCCAACGGTGTCCTAACCCCGGCGACTACCGTTGATGAAGATACGTGGATTCATTTTAAAGAAAACAGTGGCCGCGAACTTACGGGGCTTATCGTGATGGGCGATGGAGATGCAATCCAAAAGCACGTCTCAGTAAACCATCCTTTGGTTGTTGCGGCTCGCGGGTTATCGGTCGGAACCGAATTCACGCATAAATCTGGCCTCGGCGATGAGGAAAACTGGAAGGTCGTCGAAGTAAAGAATAAGTATTTGGCAGCGCTGCATGAACTAGCTGAGGTTTTTGAACTCCGCTTCCCTAACTCGGATGGCTTCTTTCAAATAAAGCATGAGCCTGGAGACCTAACTCCTTTGTTGGAGAAGGTGAAAAAGTACGCCGAGCGCGTATCTCTCGTTGCTGACCAATACATAAAAGATAAGTACCCGCTTGCAGTTATTGCGGGTCGAATGCGGAGAAGCACGATCAGTCTGGCGGAGCTCGTGCGATCAGAGGGAGCCGAGATTATTGCTTGCTTCGGAAATCCGCATGAAAGAGAGGAGGCAACTTCGAAGGTAGCCGAGTGGCGCGGAAAAACGGCAGTGCTCGATCTTTATACAGCGTGGGTTGCCGCCCGTATTGGTGCGCTGGAAATCATAAAAGGTGTTTTTCCGAGAGTTGTGGTCGCGCCGTCAGTCATTGATGCCCTGACAGAAATGCTGGGAGAGGATGATGACGAACCTAGAATGTCCATCGGTTATCGCGATGGGCAATACTCTCGACAAGAAGTTTCCGTGGAGCAAATTAAGGAGCATAAGAAGCTAATCTCCCAAGCGCGTGAGGACGTGCTCAAGCATTGCGAAGTCGTGGCAATCGACGCGCCGAATGAACGTGATCTTCTCACAAATACTTTGATCGAGGCGTCCGGCAAGTCGAGTTTGGACGCGACGTTTTTGGCGGCAGAGGTTCAGGGGCTGTTGGTCTCTGACGACCTCTATTTTCGGCAATTTGCGACTGTGCTGAAAATTTCCCAAAGCGTTTGGCTCCAACCAATACTCTCATACGCACGGTCGCTGAAAATTTGCGATCATGCGTCGTATGCTAAATGCCTCGTGGGGCTGTCAGGTTTTCGGCATACTCATCTCTCGGTCGATGCGCGTACCCTGCTTGATGTTCTGAGTGCAGACAAAACGCCCCATCTCTTCGAGTTCGCTTCGGTAAGCTTTTACATCGGAAATAAACAAGCCGACGTTCCTTCCCACTTAGGAGTTGCAAGCGAATTTCTCAGGGTTCTTTGGCAGTTGGATTTCGATGATCTTAAGCGTCAAGCTGCGACAGGTTTGATTCTGCATCAATTGCTAAGACACCAGAAAAACTGGGCCGATCTTCTCGCGAGCATCTACACAATTCGAACGAGTACGGAATTGAAGAAATATCTTGGCCGTTGGGTCATGGGCCATTTTGTTGGGCATCTCTTCCGCAAGTCTAGTTGATAAAAGTCGATCTAGACTTTAGCGTTTCGCCACGGGCATCACATCGCGGGGAAAGAAAGAACCGGCTTCCGAATGGAAGGCGAGCCCACACTTTTGAACTATCCGTATGTTCTTGTGCGGATTCGCTGCGATGACTGCAATCGCAGCGGCGGCTACCGGCTCGCGCGGCTCGTAGAGAAGTTCGGTGTGAACTATCCGCTCTATGAAATGCTCAAAGATTTGACCTACCCAACGTGTGGACGGAACCCTGAGAACCGGCGCGGCAAAGGCCGTTATCTTGATCGTAAGCCATGTGCTGCTCGATTTTACGATTTGGGATCGAAGCGCGAGCCAGACGCGCCGCCGGGCACTATGCCGAAGCGCGAACCGTTCACTACTTACTATGAGCGAAAACCCAAGCGCCGCACGATAACACTAGCAGAAATTCGAGAGCTCCATCGTTGGTATGACTTTTACGTCCATTGCCTCGCTCCGAAGTGTAAGCATCAAGCCCACGTTTTCGGCGATAAGTTTGACGGGTCTTTGGGTCTAGATGATCTTCAAGACAAGTTCGTCTGCGGAAAGTGCGGGAGCAAAGAAGTAGATTTGCGTATCGACTTTGCCGAGTGGGGACAGAATGGGCGACTCAGGTTAGTCGGCAATACGCCGTAGGGATCGGGTGTCCGAACCTAAACCCTAATGAAACGCCGCATTTAACGCCCTCTCAACGGCCTTACCCTCTGATCTGAGAGTCGAAAATAAAACTCGCGCCGCACGGGTTACCGCTCTAGGGAGGCTTTATTTTCGACGCGCTCCAATTGGAGGGATCGCGATGCGACCGAAAGAGCGAATGGAATTCCGCGGCAGTAAAGCCGAAGGGCGTTTCGCCATTGTTTGGCTTACAATTCTAACTGCCGGTGTAGAGCTATTCTCAACGGTGCGGCGCGCCATGTACGTCTTAAGTGCTGGTGCTGGCGTCTATTATGTTGGACCCATTTTTGGGCTCTGGTGATGTGCAACCTCTATTCGATGACGAAGACGCAAAAAGCATTGCTCGATCTAATTCGTGCAATGCGTGACCTAACTGGCAATCTTCCGCCGCTTACTGCGATCTTCCCAGACGGCATGGCCCCGGTTGTTACTAATGATCGCGAAGGCCGCACGTTGAAGATGATGCGTTGGGGCTTTCCTCCGCCGCCGAATATGGGATCGCGGCCAGTAACAAACGTGAGAAACACCAAAAGTGGGTTCTGGCGCGCGTGGCTCAAGCCGGAGCAACGCTGCTTGGTGCCGTTCACTTCATTCTGTGAGTACGGCGATTGGACACCGAAGGAGACTCATTGGTTCGCGCTCAACGAAGATCGGCCGGTGATGTTCTTTGCTGGAATTTGGCGGCCGTGGAACGGTACACGAGGGACAAAAAAAGACCCAGCGATCGGCGACCACCTTCTTTATTCGTTTCTCACCACCGATCCTAATGCGGCAGTTAAACCGATCCACGCGAAAGCAATGCCGGTTATTCTTCGTGAAGAAGATTGCGAAACGTGGCTCAATGCACCGATGGACGAAGCGCTTAAGTTACAGCGGCCGTTTCCTGACGGCCTCTTGAAAGTTATATCGAAAGGCCCAAAGAAAGATGAGGGGGCGAGCTTTGGCTGACAAGTGCTTGCTGACGGGCAACGAAGGCAAATTTGTTGACTCGCATATTATTCCGAAAGCGCTCCAGCAAAATTCAGTCGATGGAAAAGCGCTACTTGTTCTCGGCGGCGAAGGAAATCCTCGGAAGGCCGCTGGATCACATTAAGCGCATGGTCGATCGTGCGCCAAAGAGCTAGCTATTGTCGCCGGGACCGTTGGTAGGAATAACTCGAGCGCGTTTCAGGCGATCATGCTCCGCCATTAGAAATGTGATGTAGCTTCGGATAAGATTGCAATAGAGGCGAGCTTCCTCGCGATCAATCTTTACGGCAGCACTTAGCTTAGTACCGTGCCGTACTCCGCCACCTGTTGGCGAAGACAGAAATCCATGCAGCGTTTTAATCCATTCCAAGACACGATCTAGGGCGGTGCCCTTGCTGTGTTTCTGTAGGTCAGCGGCGATCCTATTAAAGTATTTTCCCTCCACGGTGCCGGAGCCCGTATTCATCCCCTGAAACGCAGTCGAAACAGTTTCAAGCAACCAAAGGCTCTCTTGCACGGCTTGCCGATAATCGCCTTGCAATAATAGTTGCTCTGCCTTCTGCAGGCTCTCTGTGATGACCGCTTGCGCTTCGTCATCTAGCGACTTGACCGGCAGAGGAACGGGGATTGCAACGTGCGGGTTTGTCGACTGCAGCGTATCGCCTACAATCTGATAGCCGGTTTGATGTGTTGAGAGGGAGCGATTAATTTGCGCAACATCCGGGATCGCATAGTGCGGATGCTTCTCTCTCAGCGCTTCGCAAGCGCCAAGATAAGCTTCGATGAACAGCGGCGCGTTCTTCGCGGCTTCCTCCATTGTAGCGTTCATGTCCGTCTGCGCCCACGAAGCGCTAGAACTCCAACTCGCGGTGCTCCCCGCAGCGCCAGCAAAGAAGGCTTTGAAATGCTCGAAAATCCTTTGCCGCTCCATCTGAGCTTGCCCGGCGATGATGCCGATTTGCTGCTGTGCTTCGCGGAAGAAGCCTGTGGAAATTTCGCCGGGCGATTCAAACCGCCACTCGGAATCGAACTTTAACAATGAACGCCTCTAAAACGCTGGCGAATCCAAAAACAGAATCCGCGTCCTTGACAATTGAAGCCGCATTGAACGAACGAAATAATAAGCATTCTTTAATTCGCAAAAGCACAAACAAAGCGTGAGGTGTTTAGGTTTACCCCCAAGGGAGGGGTAAACCCTAAACCTGCGCGATGGACGAGTTAGATGAGTTCGTCGGGAAATCGAGACTGAAGATTTAATTCTGGCCAAAGCTCTATTACTCGTGCCCATCCCGCAGTCGTTGGAGCGAGGCCATCTAGAAGGCCAAGGCGCTTCAATGCCGAGCAGTGCTGGCTGATGGCACCTTTGCTTCGACCCAATATCGCAGCGAGTTCGTTTTGTGTGCGAGGCGCATTTTCTGCAATTGCACGAAGAGCCTGATCGCGGGCGCTTGCGCGAGGTGATCCGTCAAGTTGCCACTCAACGCAGCCGCCGGTCACTTCAACGAGCCTTAACCTGAACTCCTTGGGCTTGGGCGTTCTCCCGCGAGTTTTCGCAAAGCTTACAACGAATGACGCGCCGGATTGCGAGGCCTCATCTTCGTCGGCGGACAGCCGAATCGAGGTGTCCAGTAGGTCTTCCCGTCTGGACGCGCCTCGCTGGTCGCCAGACTTGCCCGTGTGGTGAACAAGAAGGATCGCCAATCCTTTATGCCGGAGGTTCACCAGCCATTGGAGAAGGGCATCCAGGGCAGTGTTGTCATTCTCATCCACGCCGCCTGCGAGCGACGACAGATTGTCAAATATTACAAGGTCCGGACGACGGCCTCTGCTCTCCAGAGTTTGTATTGCCTTGATAATTGCAGCCTGATCTTCAGGATCGTTGATGTTCAGAGGACGATCATGCAGCGCCAAAAGCTCCGATGGCAGAAGACAAAAATTCTCTCCTGTAAGTTCGACGCCAAGCAGATTCAGTCTCTCGCGTAGCTCAACGAGCGTCATCTCTCCGTCGATATAGAGGACGCAGCGGGGCTTCGGCACATCGAAGCCAAAGAAGCTTTCGCCTTGACTGACTGTTCTACTTAATTCCAGTGAGAACCAAGTCTTCCCGAGCCCGCGCGCGGCATAAACCATGCTCAGACTGCCGACAGGAAGGAACGGTGCAATTATGAATTCGCGTGGCGGGATGTCCATCGCGACAAGTTCCTGAGCCGTTCGAATTTGATCGACTAGCCTCGGGTTGCCGCATGCGGAGTTCAGTATCTCAGTTACTGAAATGCCGTCAGGCACAGGGTCCGCCAAGTCCCACTTTTCAGGGAGAGATTGGGGGAGTTCCACCAAGGCGCATGTTTCTGCGCCTGCGGTCGCAGCTCGTTCTGCGAGCCGCTTCATCGCTTTGATGCCGGCCGCGTCATTGTCGGGCCAGAGCGTGACGCGACGCCCCTTTAAGGGCGCAACATCGACCTTCTCGACGGAATTGGCTCCGCCGGGGAACGTTGTAACAACATAGTCAGCGAAGAGCTTCGCCGCCGCATCAGCTGTCTTTTCTCCCTCCACAAGAAGCACAGGCGTAGAACGGTCGTGTGAGAGCCTATCGAGATTATACAGCGGGCGAGGGCTATTGGCCGACCGAGCGCGCCATGTCGGCGATCTTCCATTAATGCGAACAAGGGGTCGAATGTCTTTGCCGCCGCCCGGCCGATTGCGGCGCACCACGCGAAACACTTCATTGCCGGTGGCATCACGGTAGATATGAACCGCGTCTGGGATCCATCCAATCAGCTTCTTGTAGTTTGGCGCGGCGCCAGCGCCTTGCTCTTTACTGGCGGAATGGTGCCAGAACAGGCCCATGTCGATCAGCCGAGACCGTATCTCTTCGTTTGTGCAGCCTGCATAACATTTGAAGCCCGGACCCGATGAATTGTCCCAGACATAAAGTGAAGGGTTGTTATCGTTGTGCGCCGGGCAGCAGCACTTATAGCCGCCGCCCGAACGCGCAACCTTACCAAGTCGCTCGGCGATCTCGAGCGCGGTAAACTTCTTTCTCATAGGGATCGCCGTGCTAGGCAGCGTTCGAGTTGTTTGCTTCGATCCAGAGCCGAAGCTTAATGGGGCAGTATCTAACGGCGCCGCCAATACGAACGAACGGCGGCCCCTTGCCCTCTTCACGCAGCCAGCGCTGCCGACGGAGCCAGTGAATTGATACCGCGAGCATCTTTGCCACTTCGGATTCGTGAAGTAGCCGCTCAGTCCTCGAACACGGACCACGACCCTGGTTTGAATCGAAAGTGCTATTTTCGTGAGGCTTCATGAATGTTCTCCAGTTTGCGAAGAACATCAAACTATGAATCGAGGATCGTTAGGTCACCGAGAAAAACTAAACCAATTGTTATGCTTGACTTTGCGGTCGAAACCTGAGTGCTAGATAGTCATTTTTGCGATCAGGATCTTCTCGCACTTTTCTTCGCCGAGGCGGTTCAGTGCACTCTTGAAGTTCGTACAAATCTTTCTTCGCTCATCCTTATCCAGTGTGGACCATCTACCCGCATTTTGCCCGTAAAGTCTGTTGTGCGCTTCAGCTACGTGCAGGTGAGAAGCATTGCTATCGTACCGAAGCGACTTGCATGCACGAAACTGCTCCTCCAGCGCACTGGCAAACAAAGCTTCATCCATAGCGAATAGACGTCCTACACGCGACTTAGTCGGAGCTCTCGAAATCGCTTGGTTTATCAGCCGCTTCAGCGTGGTCGTTCTACGAAGTGTCGGTAGGCCGGGAGCCAATTTAGAGGCATAGAACTTCTCAAGCCGTTCCTTTATCCTCAACTCCTCCTGCTCATCCGCAGCACACTCGGTAGCGTCAAAATAATCGAGTATGTCGCCACTCAATCCCCGGCCCGCATCAAGCTCCATCATTACTTCAAGTGAAATCACCGGTGCCGTTGAATTTCTGACCATTTGCAATCCCCCTTATTCGATTTGTGATCCGCTCAACCGGGCTTCTTAGTCGTTCAGAATCGATAACTATGTACCCGCCGGTGACATCCGCGCCGAAGCTATGATTGAGTAATGCTTTCAGCGTGTAAGCAGGAATATCTAGGCTTTCCGCGATTGTGATGAATGTACGCCGGAGGTCATGGAGCGTGAACGCAACTCCGCTGGCCCGTACGACCCGCCGAACGAATGACTTTACCTCTACGATGTGTCCGCTAGTGCCGCGACCCGGAAAAACCCACTCGCTGCAACTACTGATAACTCTCCGACTGTGAAAAAGGTTCAGTAGAAATTCTGAAATCGGAAGAGCCAAAGGCTCGCCACTCTTCGTTTTGGGAAGGAAGAGTGTCCGTCCGGGGAGGTCAATGTTTGACCACCTTAAAGTCGTAATCTCGCCTCTACGCATCCCCGTGAAGAGCGCGATCAGTAGAATGTCGCGCGCATCTTCCGACTCGGCCATGACCGCGCGCCACCATGCGGGAAGGTGGTGAACACTAATAAGAGAACGCCTCCGGCGCTCGGGCGCCCAGGCCCTCGTTTGCGTTAGGACCGTGACGGGATTGGGCGGCAGCTGCTCATTAGACGCAGCGATAAAATTGTAAACTGAGCGGAAGTGCCGAAATACGTTATTGGCAACGATCTTGCCGTGAGCGGTGCTCACCCGTGAGTGTTCGTCCAGGACCATCCGCCGGGTGATGGTGGCGAGCGGCCTCCGACCCCAGCCCGACAAATAGAGCCTCTTCGTGCGTTGGTAGTTCTGCACGGTAACGGGAGACAGGTTGATCTTGACCCTGAAAAACTCGTCGAAGGCGGCCTCTACGGTCCATTCCGGTGCTCCTCTGATCGCAGAAGAACCAAAGTTCCCGCTAGAGATTTCGGCTAGGCGTTGTAGTGCGAGGCGTCGTGCGTGTTCGGGGGTTATGATCGGATGCTTGCCGAGCGACGAACGGATCGTTCGGCGTTGCGATTGCATCTCAACAAAGTAGGTCTTTGTTCTCCGCCCAACACGTAGACCGAACCCGGTAAGCTCGGAGTCGCGATAGAATTCTTGGCCCGCTTCGCAGAAGGGCAGGGCGTCAATGGCTTTTCTAGTAAGTCGAATGGCTGGCATGGGTCACCTCCAGCCAGCCCATTTATTGTCACTGCTCTGACCAACAAAGCAAATTCGGAGACAGTGCAGAGAGGTTGCAACTCCCTAAAAGCATTTCATATCGCCGAACTCGTGCTGCCTGCCGTACCCTCTGCCGATAAGGAGTACAGACATGCCAGCAAAGATAAAATACAAGATCGGTTCCGTTACAATTGCGAGAAAGAAGGACGTGATAGCTCGTATCCGTGAGATATTTCGACTCGCTAAGCTGGGCGCGCCGCTAACAGGATTCGACGCCGAGCTCGCCGATTGGCTGCTCACTAAGCATCCGTACAAAGATGCAAAACTCCAAGGCCGCCGAATTGCTTACTATACGATTGGTCAAAATAACGGATCGACTTGCTTCATTGTTGAATTAGACAACGGTGGAAGAGAGCACTTCAGTTATAAACGTGCGCTTGGTTTGAAGTAATCCGGCTGACCTGCTCCCCTCAAACGCCCTCGGTTTTAAGTTAGGGTTCTGTTCTCCGCCGAGGATGCGTAAGCGCAGATTCAGCGAAGAGCAGATTATCAAGATCTTGAAGGAACACGCCGCGGGGCTGTCGGCCAGCGATGTGTGTCGCAGGCACGGCATCAGCGATGCGACCTTCTACAAGTGGCGATCCCGGTTCGGTGGGATGGAAGTCTCAGACGCCCGGAAGCTGAAGGCGCTGGAAGACGAGAACCGCAAGCTCAAGAAGCTCCTGGCAGAGTCGATGCTGGACGTGTCGACGCTGAAGGAGATGCTTGGAAAAAACTTCTGACGCCCTGCCTGCGAAGACGCGCCGTGACCTGGGCGATCCGAGAGAAAAACTACTCGCAGTGCCGGGCCTGCCGGCTCGTTGGCCTGCATCCGAAGACCTGTCGCTATGCCTCCAAGACGACTGGCGATGAAGGGCTTGGGAGCAAGCTGCGGGAGCTCGCCTCACAGCGGCGGCGTTTCGGTTACCGGCGTCTCGGGCCGCTACTCGCTCGCCAGGGCATCAAGCTCAATCACAAGAAGCTCTACCGCCTCTGCAAGGAAAAGCGGCTCTCCACGCGTAAGCGTGGGGGTCGCAAGCGGGCTCTGGGTACTCGAGTGCCGATGGCCGTCCCGCAGGATCGCAATCTGCGCTGGTCGCTCGACTTCGTCATGGACACGCTGGTGAGTGGACGGCGCTTCCGCATCCTCAACGGCGTGGACGATGTCACACGCGAATGTCTGGCGGCCATCCCAGATACCTCGATCTCAGTCAAGCGGGTCGCACGCGAACTGACGACGCTCATCAGCAGCCGCGGCAAGCCTCGGATGGTCGTCTCTGACAATGGCACCGAGTTCACCTCGAATGCTATCCTGGGCTGGGCGAAGGATCACGGCGTGGAGTGGCATTACATAGCGCCCGGCAGACCGATGCAGAGCGGTTACATCGAATCCTTCAACGGCCGGATGCGCGACGAGCTTCTGAACGAGAGCCTGTTCGTCAATCTCAATCAGGCCCGTCAGCTGATTCGCGACTGGATTGCCGATTATAACACCGCGAGGCCGCATTACTCGCTCGGATACAAAACTCCGGCTGCCTATGCCGGTTCACTCACCGCGCCAAAGGGCGTAACGTTGGCCGAGGCTCTAACCGCCGCCGGATGAAACTTCAGTGGCAGGTCACGGGCAAGAAACATATTTTCGAGTAGCTTGGTTGAGCGATAGACTTGCCAAAGGAATTGGTAGAACGAAAACCAAATGGGGGTTAGGAAATGGCCTACGCATTCAAGCTGCCTGAGTCACAGGATTACACCGTGATTGACGCCGATACGGGTGCCATTGAAGGACACATTCGCATTAAGCCGAGCGGCGTTCTTTGGAAGGGGAAGTCTGGACAGACTTGGTATCGCCTATCGATCAAAGAATTTGGTGAACTGGCCAAGGAACATGGCGTCAAGCAGAAAATGTAATTTCAACTACAACACCACCATAGCAGGTCCAAGTGCTAAGCAGTTCACAAGCGATCGCTTGGGAAATCCCCTCACCCACTAATGGGTAAACCCTAAACTTGCGCGGTCTTTGAATAGATTGACTTGGAAGGCCGGATCGGAAGATTCAGGGCTAGTTGACCGGCGAAAAGGGTGTGTGCTCCCGAACCAAGTGCTTAGCTTCACCCTGAAACTAGATGTCCAATGTGCTCGGTATTTCAATACCGAGCATACCGCGAAGCGTGTCTAGCGCCTCTGTAAGTGCCGTTCCACTTCGAGGTGGCCCCAAAACCTGAGACGGCGTCCAGTGAGCGGCCTAGTAGGGGAATAGTAGGGTAGGAGCCTAAATTCGCGTCAAAAGGCTTCCATCGCCTTCTCCACGCGATTAAGAGGTTGTGCTGTAGTAACTGCTTTTTTCGAAGCACTTCCGCTTTCTTCCGGCTGATCCGGCGCTAATTCGTAATGACGGGGTCACAGGTTCGAATCCTGTTTGCGGCACCACTTTTCCCTCATCTTCGTTTTTGTGCGTGGCCGGGCGTTTGAACCCGCGACGAAATCAGAACTTCCTGTCGCGCTCCGCATAGGCTTCCCATTCGTGTTCGAGCAGGCGCAGGCGGCTCGTCACCGAAAGCAGAAAGCCGCTCGACCAGCCGATCAAAATGAGTCCGGAAACGCCTTCGACCGCGCTCAACATTCGCCATTGCGGTCCGAGCACCACATCGCCGAAACCAAGCGTGCTGAAAGCGGAAGCAGAAAAATAAAGCGCTGTTTCAAAATCCCTGAAGGCGCCGACGGCGACATAGGCCAGCCCATAGACGGAGATTTCGAGGCCGTGCAGGAGAAAAATTCCGAGCACGACGGCAAAAACCATCGCTCCTTGCCGGAAACTGTAACGCAGACCTTCGCCGCCCAGCGCATGCCGCGCGTTCCGACGAAGAAAATGAAGCAGGATCAAGAGCCCCGCGAGGTGAATCACGATGACCACAGCGGTCAGGAGTGCCGCGAGAGAAAGGTTCGCAATCATTGGATTGAATCCCGACGCCGCCTTATGGTGGCGGAGGTAACGCTATCCCGATTTGAGGCTTTTTCCAGATGTTCCGGTCGCTGTCCGATTTTATTTCTTCCATCACCCGCGGGGAGGAGAAGAAAACATTCGATGAAAGCGACTACCGGCTGTCGGCGGCAGCGCTCCTCGTTCATGTCGCGGCTTCCGACGATCATTTCGACGACGCCGAACGCAACGTGTTGCTCGACGTACTGACGCAGCGTTTCGATGTTGCGGCGGAAGATGCCGATGCGCTGATCGAAGCGGCGGCTGCGGCTGACCGCGAGGCGGTGGACCTTTATCAGTTCACCAGCATGGTCAATCGCGCGCTCGACGAGGAGAGCAAGAAGAAGCTCGTCGAGGTTCTGTTCCTGATCGGTTATGCCGACGGCAAGCTCTCGGAGTTCGAGGACAACATCGTCTGGCGCGCGGCCGAACTCCTGCATGTGTCCTCGCAGGACCGGGTCGAGATCAGGAAACGCATTCGCGCGGCCGCCGGAGATCGCGCATGAGTCTCGTCACGATCATCACCGGCGGCTCGGGCGGCATCGGCGAAGAGCTCGCTTATTGTGCCGCGAAGTCCGGGCGGAAGATCGTGCTGGTCGCCCGCTCCGCGCAGAAGATGAAGGCGATAGCGGAGCGCATCGTTGCGCTTGGCGCGCCGCCCGCCGAATGCGTTGCACTCGATCTTGCCGATCCGCAGTCGGGTGCGGCCCTCGGCGCATTTCTCAAAGAGCGCGATCTGAAAGTCTTCGAGCTGATCAACAACGCGGGCTATGGCCTTGCGGGATCCGTGGATAAGCTCGATCCGGCCGATCAACTCGGCATGGTCGATCTCAACATGCGGGCACTGACCGAGCTCACGCTGCGCTTTCTACCGGAGATCATCGAAACCAAAGGCGGCGTGATGAACGTCGCCTCGACCGCGGCGTTCCAGCCGGGGCCGAACATGGCGATCTATTACGCTTCCAAAGCCTATGTGCTGTCGTTCTCCGAGGCGATCTGGTTCGAGCTCCGCGGGCGCGCGCGGGTGACCTGTCTCTGTCCTGGCCCGGTGCCGACGGGCTTTGCGGCACGCGCCAACAAAGGCGGCACTCTGCGGTTCATGAAACTTTCGCGCACCAGTGCTGATTTTGTCGCCGCGCGCGGCTGGGACCGCTTTCAGCGCGGGCAACGGGTGGTGGTTCCCGGTCTTCTCAACGAGATTTCGGCGATGTTCGCGCCGCTGACGCCGAAGCCCTTGGTGCTGTGGGTCGCCTCCAAGATTTCGCGCTGAGAAGAGCAGCCATTCGTCTGCCTCGGTTGAAACGGCCCCGGTTCCGTGCGACCGAATAAGCGCGCGACGATGACGAAAAAGATTCTCACCATCCTGCATCAGGAACGCTCCACCCCCGGCCGGGTTGGGCGGCTTCTGATCGAGCGCGGCTTTATGCTCGACGTCCGCAAGCCTTGCCTCGGCGAAGCGCTTCCCGAAACGCTGCAAGATCATGTCGGCGCGCTTGTCTTCGGCGGTCCGATGTCGGCGAATGACGATCACGACGGCATCAAGCGCGAGATCGAGTGGTGCGAAGTGCCGCTGAAGGAAGACAAGCCGTTTCTCGGCATCTGTCTCGGCGCGCAGATGATGGCGAAGAAGCTCGGCGCCAAAGTGGACTACCACGAGAAGGGGCTGACCGAGATCGGCTACTACCCGATCCGCGCGACCGACGAAGGCAAATCGATCCTCGACTGGCCCGACCACATCTATCAGTGGCACCGCGAAGGTTTCTCGCTGCCCACAGGCGCTGTGAAGCTCGCGGAAAGCGACACCTTCGAGAATCAGGCGTTTCGCTACGGCCGGGCGGCTTTCGGCGTGCAGTTTCATCCCGAGGTAACGCACCAGATGATGTGCCGCTGGACCACGGTCGCGGCACACCGGCTCGAACTGCCGGGCGCGAAAAGCCGTAGCGAGCATTTCGACGGACGCTATCAGCACGACGGGAAAATCCGCGCCTGGCTCGATCGCTTTCTCGATCACTGGACCGGGCTGATGAATTTGCCGGGCGAGGATTCGCAAAATGCGAAACGCTCCGCAAATTGCGAAAACGCGCGGTAAGCGCTGCGCGTAATCCCCACAACAGATTGAACCTTGAGGTCCCCGCGCACAGCATCTTGTGCGCGGCGCGCGGCATAGAAGTTGGCAAAGCCATTGCTCAGGGAATGGCAGCCGGCATCAGGTGTTGCGTAGCCGGTTTTCATCGTGAGTTCGAGGGACGGCCGCTAAGACCCCAGCAGCCGTCCCTCTTTCATTTGCGGCCTGTCATTTCCGGTTTGCGCGCAGCTGTTGCAGTTGCACGAGGATCGCCGCGGAGAGAATGGCCGCGGCACCGAGCGCTCCGGTAAAACTTAAGCGTTCGTTAAAGATCAGCCACGCGCCGAAAGCAGCAAAGAGCGTTTCCATCATCACGATGATCGCGGCCTCCGAGGGCGAAGTCGCGCGTAAGGCGAAGGTAAGGATCGTGAAGCTTATCGCGGTCGAAAGCACGCCGACATAAAGAATATCGGGCAGCGCGCCGTAGAGGCCAGCAAGCGTGATGGTCTCGAAGATGAAAGCACCGGCGAGCGCGACGAATGCAACGACGGCAAACTGCAGTACCGAAAAAAGCACCGAGCGGCCCATTGGCGCGGCTATCCCGGCGATTACGATATGCAACGCCCAGAAGGCGGCGGAGATTGCGACGAGGCCGTCGCCGATCCCGAAACTCGTGAGCGTGCCGCCGCCGAGGAGCCATGTGCCGATGAAGGAGATTCCGACCGCAAGCCAGATCAGCGGCGCGATGCGCGTGCCGGTCAAGGCGAAGCTGATGAAGGGCGTAATCACGACATAGAGCGCGGTGAGAAACGCGGTATTCGTAACCGACGCCGTGATCAGTCCGGTCTGCTGCAGCACCGCGCCTGTAACGAAAGCAAGACCCGCAAAAATTCCGGTGCGCAGATAGCGGCCGCTGATCGGCACGTCCGAACGGCGATGCTCGATCCAGGCGAGCGGCATCAGCACCAGCGTCGCGAGCAGCGCGCGCGTGCCGACGAAGGTCATCGGACCGATATGGCTCATCGCCGATTTCTGAAACAGAAAGGCGAAGCCCCAGATCGCGGCGCAGCCAAGGAGAAGTAGATCGGCGCGGATGCGGGTCATGGCAAGTGTTTCAGGGAAGACCGCAGTTGGCCGTGGCGCGTGCGGTTCGTCTGGTCACGCATTGTTGCTTTCGTGGAGAGGCTTCGTCCTCTGGAATCCAATAAGCCTATATGCATAACTATGCGAAGTCGCCGGTCGTAAAGCGGCAACCGACGGGATGCGGTGATGAAAGACAAGTTTGCCTTCAAGGAAAGCACCATGAGAAAATATGCATTCATTGCCGCCGTCATCGCGATGTCGGTACCGTCATCCGCGGCACTTGCCGGCCTCGATGGCGTGTGGCGCTGCAAGGCGTCCGGAAATATTCCGATCGCGCTCCTGACCATCAGCGGCAGCTCCTACAAGATGCAGGCGGTTTCGAATACGGCGTGGGCACTGAAGCCGAATGACAGGTCGAACGGCAGCGGTTCGCTCAACATTCGCGGAAACACGATCACCGCGGCGTCAGGCCCTTTGGCTGACATCTATGGAATCTCGGGCACCTATTGCGACCCGGCTGCGGGCGGCAAGTGCACGCAGGAAGCGCTGCTTCTGAATTCGACGAAATCGATCCCGCTCGGCTGCTGGCGCGGCGGCTGATTATCGAGGGGAAGCGGGGGACTGGTGGAGCCGAGGGGAGTTGAACCCCTGACCTCTGCAGTGCGATTGCAGCGCTCTCCCAACTGAGCTACGGCCCCGGTCCGGCGAGGCGGCATCTAGGGCGGGCACCGGATAGGTGTCAAGAACGCGTTTTTAAGCGGGGTGTTACGGCTTTCTTTCGAGGGCGCTCGCGGCTATCTAATGGCCCGGATTTCCGGACCGATTCAATTGCAGTGAATCGGACCCGTCGCTTATCTGTTTGATTGAGCATGATCTTCTCCGAAAGCCGCTTCGCACTTTTCGGGATCATGCTCTAAGGGAGCTTCCCCGATGAACCCGTTTCTCTGGCTCTTGGACACCGTCATCACCCTCTACATCTGGGTGCTGATCGCGTCCGCGGTGCTGTCCTGGCTCGTCGCCTTCAATGTGGTGAACCCCTATAACAACGTGGTCCGCGCGATCTCCGGCGCGCTCTATCAACTGACCGAGCCGCTCCTGCGCCCGATCCGCAATATCCTGCCCAACCTCGGCGGCCTCGATATTTCCCCGGTCATCCTGATCCTGATCCTGATGTTCATCCGCCAGACCGTGTTCTGGCTGGCGGCGTAGCAGGCTCATCGCCTTCGCCATGCCGCGTCCGTGGCGCGTGATCCAGGGCGCTGTCCTTGTCGATCTGCGGGTCACGCCGAAAAGCAGCCGGGACGAGATCGAAGCGGTCGAACAACTTTCCGATGGGCAGCCCGTGCTCAAAGTCCGCGTGCGGGCCTTGCCCACAGAGGGAGAGGCCAATGACGCGGTTGTTGCCTTGCTGGCGAAGAAGCTCCGGCTGCCGAAGTCCTGCGTCGCGCTTGAACGGGGCGGCGCTTCGCGTATGAAAACGCTGCGGCTGTCCGGTGATCCGCAAGTCATCGTGACGGCGCTCGAGACAATCACGAAAGGCAAAGCGTGAGCGCGCAAGTTCTGGACGGCAAAATCATCGCGGACGAACTCCGCGCAAAGGTAGCGGCGGAAGCGGCGAAGATTTCCGCCAAGCTCGGCCGCAAGCCCGGCCTCGTAGCGGTGCTTGTCGGCGACGATCCGGCAAGCCAGGCTTATGTGAAGAGCAAGGGCAAGGCGACGGAAGAAGCCGGCATGGCTTCGTTCGAACATCGCCTGCCGGAAGCCACCTCGGAACAGGAGCTGCTTGCGCTGATTGCGAAGCTCAATGCCGATAACAACGTCGACGGCATTCTCGTGCAGCTACCCTTGCCAAAGCAGATCGACGCCGCGCGCGTGATCGAAGCGATCGATCCGGCAAAAGACGTCGACGGCTTTCATCCGATGAACGCGGGAAGACTTGCGACCGGCCTGCCTTCGCTGGTGCCGGGCACGCCAATGGGCTGCATCATCATGGCGAAGAAAGCACATGCTTCGCTTGCCGGTCTCGATGCGGTGGTCGTCGGTCGCTCCAACATCGTCGGCAAGCCGCTCGCGCAATTACTGATCGCGGAAAGCGCGACGGTTACGGTCGCGCATTCGAAGACGAAAGATCTGAAAGAGGTCTGCCGCCGCGCCGATCTGCTTTGCGTTGCGATCGGCAAGCCCGAATTCGTCAAAGGCGACTGGATCAAGCCGGGCGCGGCCGTGATCGATGTCGGCATCAATCGCGTGCCTGGTGCGGACGGCAAGAACAAGCTCGTCGGCGACGTGGCTTACGAAGAAGCCGCCAAAGTCGCCGGATGGATCACGCCGGTGCCGGGCGGCGTCGGCCGCATGACGGTCGCGTGTCTCTTGGTGAATACGCTGCGCGCGGCGGCGGCGAGGGCTGGGTTGGAAGCGCCGAATCTCTGATGTCGTTCCCGCGAAAGCGGGAACCCATAATCCCTGTGCTCAAATTTAAAGTTGGTGGTTATGGATCCCGGCTCTCGCTTTGCTCGGCCGGGATGACGATAGAGTGCTATCGCGCCCAGCCGAAGGCGACCTTGTCGAGCACCTTGTTGCCAAAGCGCTCGGTCGAGCGGGCGACCGGCTTGCCGCCGAGCGCGCGATAGAAATTCATGGCCGGTTCGTTGTCCGAGAGCGCCCAGATCACGAGGCTGGTCTGGCCCGACTGAATCAAATCGCACTTGGCGGTCGAGAACAGCCGGCTGCCAAAGCCGAGGCCCTGATATTCCGGCTTCAGGTACAACTCATAGATCTCGCCGGTGTAAGGCAGGCTCTTCGCGCGGTTGCGGCCGTAATTGGCGTAGCCCGCGACTTCCTCGCCGAAATTCAGAAGCACGATGCGCGAGCCGCGCCGAATCGCCGCATCCCACCAGGTCGGCCCGCGGCGCTGCACGAGCTTGTCGAGTTCCGGCCCCGGAATCAGGCCGCGATAGGCCGCCGTCCAGGCTTCGTCATGGGTTTCCGCCAGCGCAATTGCGTCTTCGCTACGCGCACGCCGCAGTTCGATCAGGGTCGTACTCATGACCCCAATCGAAACAGGGTGACGGCCCCGTTTCAAGCGTTTCGTTAATGAGAGGTTAACTTATCCGGTAAGGCGCGGCGGATCGGCCACACCTCGCGCTGCGACTGTCCCGAAATGAATCAACTTCGCGACAAGTTACGCGGCGTTTTCGGCCTCGCGCTTGCGTTCCTCGCGCTTGCGGTCGTTCGGATCGAGCATGACCTTGCGAAGACGAATCGACTTCGGCGTCACTTCGACCAGTTCGTCTTCGGAGATGTAAGCAAGCGCCTTTTCCAAAGTCATTCTAATCGGCGGTGTCAGCCGCACCGCTTCGTCTTTCGACTGCGTGCGAATGTTGGTGAGCTTCTTGCCCTTGAGCACGTTCACTTCGAGATCGTTGTCGCGCGTGTGCTCGCCGACGATCATGCCGCGATACACTTTCCAGCCCGGCTCGATCATCATCGGTCCGCGGTCTTCGAGATTCCATAGCGCGTAGGCGACGGCTTCGCCGAAGTCATTCGAAATCAGGACGCCGTTCCTGCGGCCCGGAATGTCGCCCTTGTACGGCGCATAGGAATGGAAGATGCGGTTCAGCACGGCCGTGCCGCGCGTGTCGGTGAGCAACTCGTTCTGATAGCCGAGCAGGCCGCGCGTCGGCACGTGAAACAGAAGCCGCAGACGATTGCCGCCCGACGGACGCATGTCCATCATCTCGCCGCGGCGCTCCGAAAGCTTCTGCACGACGATACCGGAGTGCTCTTCGTCGACGTCGATGACGACCTCCTCGATCGGCTCCATCATTTCGCCGGTGGTTTCGTCTTTCGACAACACAACCTTCGGGCGTGCGACGGAAAGCTCGAAGCCTTCGCGGCGCATGGTTTCGATCAGCACGCCAAGCTGCAACTCGCCACGACCCGCGACTTCGTAGGAGTCTTTGCCCGTGCTTTCCGTGATCTTCAGCGCGATGTTGCCTTCAGCTTCGCGGAACAGGCGATCGCGGATCATGCGGCTCGTAACCTTGTCGCCTTCGGTGCCGGCGAGCGGCGAATCGTTGACGCGGAAGGTCATGGCAAGCGTCGGCGGATCGATCGGCTGTGCTGCGATCGGCGTCGAGATTTCGGGGTGGCAGATGGTGTCGGCGACGTTCGCCTGCGTCAATCCTGCGATCGCGACGATGTCGCCCGCACTTGCTTCTTCGACCGGTTGACGCTCGAGGCCGCGGAAGGCGAGCACCTTGGTGATGCGGCCGTTTTCAAGCACCTTGCCGTCCCGCGACAGTACCTTCACCGACTGGTTCGGCTTTACCGAACCGGCAGTGATGCGGCCGGTGAGAATGCGGCCGAGATAAGGGTTTGCTTCCAGAATGGTCGCAAGCATCTTGAACTCGCCCGGCTCGATGGTCGGGGCTGGCACGTGCTTCAGCACCAGCTCGAACAGCGGGTTCATCGAATCCTTGGGGCCGTCGAGCGAGGGCGCCATCCAGCCTTCCTTGGCCGAGCCGTAGAGGATCGGAAAGTCGAGCTGCTCCTCGGTCGCATCGAGTGCCGCGAAGAGATCAAAAACTTCGCCCGCGACTACGTTGGCGCGGGCGTCTGGACGATCGACTTTGTTGATGGCGACGATGGGCTTCATGCCCATCTTAAGTGCTTTGGACACCACGAACTTGGTCTGCGGCAGCGGACCTTCGGCGGCATCGACGAGGACGATCGCGCCATCCACCATGTTCAGGATGCGCTCGACCTCGCCACCGAAGTCGGCGTGGCCCGGCGTGTCCACGATGTTGATGCGCGTGTCGTTCCAGAGAATCGAGGTCGCCTTGGCGAGAATGGTGATGCCGCGCTCGCGCTCGAGATCGTTTGAGTCCATCGCGCGCTCGGTCACCTTCTCGTTGGCGCGGAAGGTGCCGGCTTGCTGCAAGAGGCGATCGACCAGTGTGGTTTTGCCATGGTCGACGTGCGCGATGATCGCGATGTTACGAAGTTGCATAAGTTTCGGTCCGGAAAATGCGTCGCGGGCCCAAATGGCCCGCGGATTTGCGGCCCGTATATAGGGGCGGGCGGCTCTTTGGCAACCTGTCCGGATCAGCCCAAACGCCGCCGCCAGGGCCCCTCATAATCCTTCGGCCGGGCGGCGCGGACCATCATCATCTCGCCGAGATTCTCCGCCGTCAGGAGGCCCACGAGGCGGTCGGAGCCATCGGTCGCGCCGATCGCGGGGGCCCGGCTTTCCTGCAGAACCTTGATTGCGCTTTCGAGCGTGGCGCGAGCGGAGACGGTCGGAATTTCCGCGTCTGTCGCCTCCAGCACCGGGCAGGCAGGGCCTTTTTCCTTCAAGGCGCGGATCATGGCATCGCGGGTGAGCACGCCGCGCAGCTTTCCGGCCCCGTCCACGATCGGAAACTCTTTCTGCGTGGTCTGGATCAGGGCGTCGGCGGCTTCATCGACGCTGGATTGCGGGCTCAGCGCGTGGAACCTCGTGATCATCGCGTCCGACACCAGCGCGCCGCGCGAGACGTCGCGCAATTGCGCGTGGCCCGCTTCCGCAGAAGCCGCCAGAAACACGAAGACCGCAATCACGATCAGCATCGGCGTGCCGGAGAAAATGCCGATGATGCCGAAAGCGACGGCAAAGGCCTGCCCGACCATCGCGGCAAGTTCGGTGGCGCGGCCGAAGGAGAAGCGGGTCGCGAGCAATGCACGCAGCACGCGGCCGCCATCCATCGGGAAGGCGGGGATCAAATTGAAAAGCACGAGGAAGATGTTCGCGGCAGCGAGCTTCACGATCATCGAGGTCTTCGGGTCATCGATCCGGGCAAGCGTCTGCACGTCCATGCTGGTCGCGCCAAGATAGGCGATCAGTGCCCCCGCAATCACGACGTTGACGAGCGGTCCTGCGATTGCGACGACGAATTCCTGACTTGGCTTCTCCGGAATGCGTTCGAGGGAGGCGATGCCGCCGAACGGCCAGAGCGTGATGTCCGGCGTCTTGATGCCGAAATAGCGCGCGGCAAAGACGTGGCCGAATTCGTGCAGCAACACGCAGAAGAAGAGCAGCGAGACGAAGATCACGCCGTCCCATGCTTCGGCCGTGCCGCCCTGCCGGTAATAGGCGTACCAGATCCAGACCAGAAACAGGAGAAAGGTCACGTGAATGCGGACGGCAGTGCCGGCAACACGTGCGACGGTCAGCGACCAGAGCATGGCGGACGTTCCCGAATAAACGTCCGCCTAAGATAAGGCAGTTTACCGGCCGCGCAATCAGGCCGCGATCTTGCGGCCGAGCTTGTAGATGCCGAAGCCGATCAGCACACCGACTGCCGCGCACAGGCCCAGCACGACATTGCCTTCGCTGCCGGGGTTCTCCGGTGCGCCGTAATAGGCAAAGAACAGCATCAACATCGTCCCGCTCAACACGGCGCCGACCAGAATTCCGATCAGGCAGACCACGAGGCCGATGATCTTGCGCGCGGGCATTTACTGCTTCTTGTTCCGGCTCGCGAGCGTCCGCAGCCGCAGTGCGTTGAGCTTGATGAAGCCTTCCGCGTCCTTCTGGTCGTAAGCGCCCTTGTCGTCCTCGAAGGTTACGAGCGTGGACGAGTAGAGCGACTTGCGCGAAGCGCGGCCCGCCATCAACACGTTGCCCTTATAGAGCTTCAAGGTGACTTCGCCCTCGACATGCTCCTGGCTCTTGTCGATCAGGGCCTGCAGCATTTCGCGCTCGGGCGCGAACCAGAAGCCGTTATAGATCAGCTCGGCATAGCGCGGCATGATCTCGTCTTTGAGGTGCGCGGCACCGCGGTCGAGCGTGATGCTTTCAATCGCGCGATGCGCGGCAAGCAGGATCGTGCCGCCCGGTGTTTCGTAAACGCCGCGCGATTTCATGCCGACGAAACGGTTTTCGACCAGATCAAGCCGACCGATGCCGTTGTCGTGGCCGAGTTCGTTTAGCTTCGTCAGGAGCGTTGCCGGCGAGAGCTTCACGCCGTCGATCGAAACCGCGTCGCCCTTTTCGAAGCCGATCGTCACAGTGGTCGGTTTGTCCGGCGCGTCCATCGGGGAGATGGTGCGCTGATAGACAATGTTCGGCGCTTCCACGTTCGGATCTTCCAGCACCTTGCCTTCGGAAGACGAGTGCAGAAGGTTCGCATCGACCGAGAAGGGGGCTTCGCCTTCCTTGTCCTTGGTGATGGTGATCTGGTGATTGCGCGCGAAGGTCAGCAGATCTTCGCGGCCTTTGAATTCCCACTCGCGCCAGGGCGCGATGATCTTGATACCGGGCTCGAGCGCGTAATAGCCGAGCTCGAAGCGAACCTGATCGTTGCCCTTGCCGGTCGCGCCATGCGAGACGGCGTCGGCACCGGTCTTCCTCGCAATCTCGATCTGCTTCTTCGCAATCAAGGGACGCGCAATCGAGGTGCCGAGGAGATAGAGCCCTTCATACTGGGCGTTCGCGCGGAACATCGGGAAGACATAGTCGCGCACGAATTCCTCGCGAACGTCTTCGATGAAGATGTTCTCTTCCTTGATGCCGGCGCGCAGCGCCTTTTCGCGGGCGGGGGCGAGTTCGCCGCCCTGGCCGAGATCGGCGGTGAAGGTCACGACCTCGCAGCCATAGGTCGTCTGCAGCCACTTCAGGATGATCGAGGTGTCGAGACCGCCGGAATAGGCGAGCACTACTTTTTTTACGTCTTTGGCCATTTCGGCGCCCCGTTTCGCTGGAATTTCCGGGATTTATAGGCAGCTTATGGCCGATCGCAAGCCGCGCTATCCTCATGCGGCAGAATCGGACCCATCCGGTGGCCAAGCTCGACTTCTTCTACGAATTCGCCTCGACCTATTCCTATCCGGCCGCCATGCGGATCGACGATCTCGCGCTCGACTATGACGTAGAGGTCAACTGGCGGCCGTTTCTGCTCGGCCCTATTTTCAAGGCGCAAGGGTGGGAAACGTCGCCCTTCAATATTTATCCCGAAAAGGGCCGCTACATGATCCGCGATCTGGAGCGGGTCTCGGAAGCGCAGGGGCTCCCGAACTTCCGGATGCCGAAGGCCTTTCCGGCCTATTCGATCCTGCCCGCGCGGGTAGCGCTCTGCTTCAAGGGTGAGATGCGCGCGGCGTTTTCGCGCGCGGTCTATGACGCGGAGTTCGCACAAGGCGCGGATATTTCCGACGTCAAAGTGATCGGGAAAATTCTGAAGATGCTCGGCGAAGACGCCGCTGCGATTTTCGAGAAGGTGAATAGCCAGCCCATCAAGGATGCGTTGCGCAAGGAAACCGAAGCCGCGCAAAAGCGGGGTGTCTTCGGCGCGCCGGCCTTCGTCACGGCAGACGGCGAGTTATTCTGGGGCAACGACCGGCTGGAGATGGCGATGGAGTGGGCGGCGAAAGGCTGACCTTATCTGCGCGCGATGTCGCCAACACCCTTCCACTTCCCCGCGCTGCGCCCGGCAATCAGCCAATAGACGAAGCCGCCGACGATGCCGCCGGCAGTGAGGAACTGCAGTTCGCGCGTGAGCGGAACGACGGTACCGGCGCCCTGCATGCGTGCGCCGAGGTCGGAAAGAAAATAGGCGAGCGCGCCGATCAGCGCGCCGCAAAGCGCATAATAAAGCACCGAGCGCAGCGAAAACATCTCGCCCATGAAAATCACCAGGAACGACGGCGCGAACACATAAAACGGTGTGACCACGCCCGCGGCACCGCCGAGAAACAGAAGTACTACGAAATATTCCGGGCTGCCTCTGGCGAAGTCCGCAAGCTCCGGCGCGACCAGCCCATAGGCAACGACGAAGGCCGCCGCCATGCAGGAGAGGAGGAACGCGAAAGCGATCAGGAGGGTGCGGAGAAAGAGCGCCATGCTCCCTGTCAGTCCGTCATCGCCATGGCGCGGAGCGCCATGCGTTCTCGCGCCGAGAGCTTCTGCGTTTCGGATTTGAGCTGGCCGCAGGCGGCGAGGATGTCGCGGCCGCGCGGCGTGCGCACCGGGCTCGCATAGCCCGCGTTGAACACGATCTCGGAGAACTGTTCGATCGTCTCCCAGTCCGAACATTCGTATTTCGTGCCGGGCCACGGATTGAAAGGAATGAGATTGATCTTGGCGGGAATGCCCTTCAAGAGCCGCACGAGTTCTTTGGCTTCGGCCGGTGAATCGTTCACGCCCTTGAGCATGACGTATTCGAAGGTGATGCGCCGCGCATTCGACGCGCCGGGATAGGCGCGGCAGGCGTCGAGCAATTCCTTGATCGGATACTTTTTGTTCAGCGGCACCAATTCGTTGCGCAATTCGTCCCGTGTCGCATGGAGCGAGATCGCGAGCATTGCGCCAACATCGTTGCCGAGGTTTTCGATCATCGGCACCACGCCGGACGTCGAAACGGTGATGCGGCGCTTGCCGATCGAAATGCCCTGATCGTCCGAGATCGTCGCGATCGCGTTCTTCACGCCATCGAAATTATAGAGCGGCTCGCCCATGCCCATGAAGACGAGATTGGTGACGAGGCGCGGGGCCGCTTCTTCGGAAGCCGTGCCTTCGGCGCGCGTCATGCCGGGCCATTCGCCGAGGCGGTCGCGTGCGATTATGACCTGCGCCGCGATTTCGGAAGCGGAGAGGTTGCGCACGAGCTTCTGCGTGCCGGTGTGGCAGAAGGAGCAGTTCAGCGTGCAGCCGACCTGCGAGGAAATGCAGAGCGTGCCGCGGTCGGATTCGGGAATGTAAACCGCTTCGACGTCATGCGGCTTCTCGCCCGGCGTATCGGCAGGAAGCCGGATCAGCCACTTGCGGGTGCCATCGGTCGAGATCTGCTCGACCACGACTTCCGGGCGCTCGAGCGTGAAATGTTCTTTGAGCTTGGCGCGCAGGTCCTTCGATACGTTGGTCATCGCATCGAAGTCGCGCAAGCCGCGCGCATAGAGCCACTGCCACAGCTGCGAGACGCGCATCTTGCGCTCGCGCTCGGGCACGCCGATTTCGGCGAGCGCCTCGGCGAGTGCCGGACGATCGAGACCGGCGAGCGAGCGGATCACGGACATTCTTTTGCCACCCGTTCGAGCGCTTGCGTGAGCCCGGTCAGCGAATAGCGGTCGTTGGTTTCCGCGCCCTTCGCGGGCGTCAGTTTCAGCCAGACTTCTTTTTCCTGCTGCAATGCTGCGAGCAGCTTCTGCTCGTTCGCGGGCTCGCGGATCCAGAGGCCGTTGCCTTTGACATAAAGCGGAAACTTTCCGCCGGCGGCTTCCAGGGTCACGGCCGCGTCTTCTTTCAACGCAAAGCCGGTCATGATGCTGATCTCGTTGACGAGCTTTTCGCCCGGCCGCGTGGTCACGAAGAAATACGCGGGGCCGCGCTTTACGTTCGCGGGCTGGCGCTCCTTCGGCTGGGTGAGCGCGAAACAGGTCTTCGCGGTCTTGTTCACATAGACGCCCCAGTCGCCATATTGCGCGACCAGCCCCGGCGTGCCGGGCGTGGTTTTCTTCTGCGGCTCTTTTTTCTGCTCGGCTTTCTTCTGCTCGGTTTTTTTGGGCGCGGCTTTTTTGGGGGCCTGCTTCTGCTCGCTGGACTTCTTTGGCGCGGTTTTGACCGGCGCTTTCTTCTGTCCGTCCTGCGCAGCGGAATGCATCGCTCCGGTAGAGACCAGAACGGCGCCAAGAAGCGCGGCAAAGACGAAACGAGACTTCATCAGGAATCCTTTTTCGCTGGGCGGCCCAGGCTGCCCCCGCGACAAACACCGCCACACCCTCTAGAAATAGCCGTCTTTCGGGCGCGCTGCCAAGGAACAGGGATGGCCGCGCGTTATCTAGGAACGGACGCCGACAAAAACATGGCGCACAAAACAGCGCCACAGGGAAGGGGAGAGGGTCATGAAAGCGATACTTTGCGTCCGTCACGGCGGGCCGGAAGCGCTCGAAATTCAGGACATTGCCGAGCCGGTGGCCGGAAAAGGCGAAGTGGTGGTGAAGGTCGCCGCCGCCTCGCTCAACTTCTTCGACACGCTCATCATCCAGAACAAGTATCAGTACAAGCCGGAACTCCCTTTCAGCCCCTGCGCTGAATTTTCCGGAACCGTGGACTCGGTCGGCGAAGGCGTCACCGGTTTCAAGCCGGGCGATCGCGTCTGCGGCAGCCTGCCTACGGGTGCGGCGCGCGAGAAAATTCTGGTGCCTGCGCGTGCGCTGATCCGCGTGCCGGAAGCGCTCGAACTCGAGAAGGCGGCGGGCCTCATCATCACCTATGGCACCACGATCCACGCGCTGAAGGATCGCGCGAAACTCAAAGCCGGCGAGACGCTTGCCGTCCTCGGGGCATCCGGTGGCGTCGGCCTTGCGGCCGTCGAACTCGGAAAGGCAATGGGTGCCCGCGTGATCGCGGCGGCTTCGTCGGCCGAGAAACTCGACTTCGTGAAGCAGCACGGCGCTGACGAGGTGATCGACTACACGAAGGAAGACCTGAAAGAGCGGCTGAAGGAAGTGACCGGCGGCAAAGGTCCGAACGTGATCTACGATCCGGTCGGCGGACCTTACGCGGAACCCGCGCTGCGTTCGATCGCGTGGGAAGGGCGTTATCTCGTCATCGGTTTTGCCGCAGGCGAGATTCCGAAAATTCCGCTGAACTTAGCACTCCTGAAAGGCTGCGATATCGTCGGCGTGTTCTGGGGCGACTTCGCGCGGCGCAACCCGGAGGCCAACAACAAGCATATGGACGAGATCGTGCGGCTTGCCTCGGAGGGCAAACTATCGGCGCATCTCGACGCGCGCTACAAGTTCGACGATGCGGTTGCCGCCTTCCATGCGATTGCGCAGCGGAAGGTGAAGGGCAAGATCGTTCTGGTGCCGTGATCTTAAGCGTCATGCCCCGCGAAAGCGGGGCATCCAGTAACCTCATGCGCACATCATTTTTGCTGGTGGCTACTGGATCGCCCGGTCAAGCCGGGCGATGACGGATCGAAGTCTCGTGATGGGTTTAGCCGCTCGTCTGTATATCGCTCAAGGCTGCCTTTGCCGCCTCGCGATGCTCCGGCTTGATGTGCGACGAGATCAACTGAAACGTCGCCATGAGTACGGCCGCATCGTCGGTGAAGCCGAGCGCTGGCAGAAAGTCCGGCAGCACGTCGGCAGGCATCACGAAGTAAGCTAGCGCGCCCATCAACATGCCGCGCACGCGCAACGGCGTGCCGCGATCGAGCGTGCAGTAATAAGCGGCGACCGCATCTTCCGCGAAGGGGATATTCGCGGCGACGGACTTCATCTTGGGCCAGAACTCGTCGCGCAGCCGCGCGGCGTCGCCCTTGCGGAACTTTCTATCGCGGAACTTGCCAAAAAAGCCTGCCTGGAACGCGGCCATGCTTGCCCTTTCAAGTGGCGGAACTGCCGCCACACCCGCTCTCTACATGGCCCTCGCGTGGCGGGATTCAAGACCGGCGCGGCCACGCAAGGGATAGTCGGCTTCCACCACATAAGGGCCGCCGCCCTGCGAGGTGCGCGACGAGTAAAGCACGAAGCGCGACACCGGAAACTGTAAGGCGGGAAAGCCGCCGCGCGTTGAAAGGTAATCCGCGACTTCGATCACGGAAGCATCGCGCAACCGCGCGAGCGTGACATGCGGGGTGAAGCGACGGCCTTCGGCGGGAAGGCCGATCCGCTGTATCATGCGCTCATGCTCGGCCTGCAACTCCATCAGTGCCGCGGAAGGCTGCACCGCGCCGAAAATCGCGCGCGGTTTCTTGCCGCCGAATTGATCGAGCCCGGTGAGTGTGACCGTGAACGAAGGCCGCTCGACCAGATCGAGCATATCGGCCACTTCATTGGCGGTGCGGTCGTCGATGTCGCCGATGAAGCGCAAGGTGAGGTGGTAGTTTTCGGGGTCGATCCAGCGCGCGCCGTGAATTCCGCCGCGCAGGAGAGACAGCCGCAAGCCGATCTCTTTCGGCACTTCGATCGCAGTAAAAAGGCGCGGCATGATGATTACCCGCGGCGTTTTTTGACTCGCTCGATCAGCGATTCGACTGTTGGCAGTATACGCGTAACGACGAGAGATACACCCTTTCCGGTGGGATGAATTCCGTCGTTGAGGTTGAGTTCGCGCTCACCCGCGACGCCGTCCAGAAAGAACGGATAAATCAAAATGTCATGTTCCTTGGCGAGGCTGGCATAGATCGCGTCGAACTTTGCGGCATAGTCCGCGCCGAGATTAGGCGCGGCCCGCATGCCGCCGAGCAGAACTTCGATTTTCCGCGCTTTGAGCCGCCGGATCATGGCGTCGAGATTCTTGCGCGTGGTCTCCGGGTCCATGCCGCGCAGCATGTCGTTGGCGCCGAGCGCCAGAATCACGGCCTCGGTCCCGTCGGGGATCGACCAGTCGAGCCGCGCAAGGCCGCCCGCGGAGGTGTCGCCGGAGACCCCCGCATTGGCGATCTGGACGTCGAGCCCGCGTTTTTTCAGCGCAGCCTCAAGCTGGGCGGGAAAGGCCTCCTCCGCCCGCAGGCCGAACCCTGCCGTCAGACTGTCGCCGAAGGCGACGATCCGGACCGGCTCCGCATTTGCGGGTGCTGCGAACAGTGCCAGAAAGAAAGCCACAATGCTGACTGCATAAAAGTGCCCAAGCCCCAAAGGCCGGACTTTTCGCCGGCCCCATCCCGCTTTATCCGTGGCTGAAGGATTGGCGCGACAGCCGCGCCGGAGAACAAGAGATCGCATGAACATCTCCACGCCGGTATCGGGAAACACGCTACCCGCGATCCGGCTCACCGACGTCGACCTCAAGCTCGGTTCGGGTGCGGCGCGGGTACATATCCTGAAGAAAGTGTCGCTCCAAATTGGCCAAGGTGAGGCAGTGGGTCTCATCGGTCCTTCTGGTTCGGGCAAGTCCACGCTCCTGATGGTGATGGCGGGGCTGGAGCGGGCCGATTCCGGCTCGGTGGAAGTCGCGGGGCAGGAACTGACGACGCTCAACGAAGACCGGCTCGCGAAATTTCGCGGCAGCGCGGTCGGTATCGTGTTTCAGTCCTTCCACCTTATCCCCACCATGACCGCGATCGAGAACGTCGCGGTGCCGCTCGAACTGGCAGGACGCGCGGAGGCCTTCGAGCGCGCGAAGCGCGAACTTGAAGGGGTCGGCCTGGGCGCACGTCTGCATCACTATCCGGCGCAGCTTTCCGGCGGCGAACAACAGCGCGTAGCGCTTGCCCGCGCGCTCGCGCCGGAGCCGTCGATCATTTTCGCCGACGAGCCGACCGGCAATCTCGACGAGAAGACCGGCCGCGAGATCATGGATCTTTTGTTTTCCAAGCAGGCGGAAAAGAACGCAACGCTCGTTGTCGTGACGCACGACCTCAATCTCGGCAATCGCTGCGATCGCCTGATCCGTATGCGTTCGGGCGAGGCGCTGCCCGAGCAGCCGAAAGCGCCTGTATGAGCGTCGTTCCGGCGAACGAGACGTCTTCTCTTTCGCGTGCGCGCGCGGCAATTCGTATTGCATTTCGTGAGCTGCGCGGCGGCGTGCGCGGCTTCGGTGTGTTTCTCGCGTGTCTCGCGATCGGCGTGACCGCGATTGCTGGCGTTGGTTCGTTTGCCCGCGCGCTCTCCGACGGGATGTTGCGCGAAGGCGAGCGCATTCTCGGCGGCGACATCGCGTTCTCACTCATCCATCGTCAGGCCAATCCGGCGGAGATGGAGTTTTTCAAGAGCCGCGGTGCTGTGTCCGAAATCGGCAGCCTGCGCGCGATGACGCGCACCACGAATGGTTCTGCAACGCTGGTCGAATTGAAGGCGGTCGATAGCGCCTATCCGCTCACGGGAAAAATCCAGATCGAACCGAACGTGCCGCTCGCTCGCGCGTTGCAGAAGGTCGGCAATCGCTATGGTGCGGTCGCGGAGCCCATGCTGCTTTTGCGGCTAGGGATCACGCCGGGCGTCGAAATAAAAATCGGCGAGGCGACCTTCGTCGTCACCACGACCATCGTGAGTGAGCCCGATCGCGTCGCGGCGGGCGTTGGCTTCGGACCGCGTCTCATCATTTCGCAGGAAGCCCTGCAGGCGACGGGACTGGTTCAGCCCGGCAGTCTGGTGCGCTGGAGCTATCGCGTGCGGCTTGCCGAATCGAACACCGGCGCGATCAGCGCCATGCAGGCGCAGGCGCGCGATCTGTTTCCGAATGCGGGATGGGAAATCCGCACGCGCGGCAGCGTCTCTCCGCAACTGGAGCGCAATGTGCGGCGGCTCGCCGAGTTTCTCACGCTGGTCGGGCTGACGGCGTTGCTCGTCGGCGGCGTCGGCGTCGCTAATGCGGTGATGCATTATCTGGAGCGAAAGCGCGCGGATATTGCGACCTTCAAGGCAGTCGGTGCTTCGGGAGCCACCGTGTTTGCGATCTATCTCACCGAGATCGGGATCATTGCGCTGATTGGCATTGCCATTGGCGTCGTCCTGGGAACGGCGCTGCCTTTTGCAATTACTTCGCTGTTCGGTTCGCTCATTCCTCTGCCGCTGGCGCCGGGAATTCATTTGAGCGTGATCGGGCTTGCTACCGCCTTTGGCATTCTGGTTGCACTTGCCTTTGCGCTATGGCCGCTCGGCCGCGCGCATGACGTACCGGTTTCGGCGCTCTTCCGCGATACGGTGGAAAGCAGCCGCGGCATGCCGCGTCCGCAGTATGTCGCGATGGTGGTGCTTGCGGTCGCGGCGCTCGCAACGCTTGCGCTCATGGTCGCCGAAAGCCGGCGCATTGCGCTGATCTATATCGTCGCGGCAGCGAGCATCTTCGTTGTGCTGCGTCTGCTTGCCATGGCGCTGATGGCGATTGCCGCGCGCCTGCCGCGGCCGCGTTCGACGGCACTTCGTCTGGCGGTTGCGAATATTCACCGCCCCGGTGCGCTGACGCCTTCGGTCGTGCTTTCGCTCGGCCTCGGCCTTGCGCTGCTCGTGACGCTTACCCTGATCGACGGCAATCTCCGGCGGCAATTGACGCAAGCCTTGCCGCAAAGCGCGCCGAGTTTCTTCTTCGTCGATGTTCCTTCGAGCGACGTCGAGCGCTTCAACGCCTTCATCAAGCAGCATGGCGGCACCGGAGAGCTTACGGAAGTGCCGATGCTGCGCGGAAGAATTCTGCGCGTGAAAGACGTTCCGGCCGATCAGGTGAAAGTCGATTCCGAGCAGGCGTGGGTTTTACAGTCCGACCGCGGCATCACCTTTACGGAAACACTCCCTGAAGGCTCGACGCTGGTCGCCGGGCAATGGTGGCCGAAGGATTATTCCGGTCCGCCGCTCGTCTCGTTCGAGAAGCGCGCAGCGGAAGGGCTCGGTCTGAAAGTGGGCGACAAGGTTTCGGTCAACGTGCTTGGCCGGACGATCGAAGCGACGATCGCGAACCTGCGCACGGTCGAATGGGAAAGTCTCGGCATCAATTTCGTCATGCTGTTTTCGCCGAACACCTTCCGCGGCGCGCCGCATACGATCCTCGCGACGCTCACTTTTCCCGATGGCGGCGACCAGAAGGCGGAAGTCGAGCTGCAGCGGCTCGTCGCCAACGAGTTTCCGGCGGTGACGACCGTGCGGGTGAAAGAAGCGCTGCAGGCGATCAATTCGCTGGTCGCGGAGATTGCAGTCGCGGTGCGCGGCGCGAGCTCCGTGACCCTGCTTGCCAGCATCCTCGTGCTCGCCGGTGCACTTGCCGCCGGCCATCACAGCCGCGTCTATGACGCGGTGATCCTGAAAACGCTCGGCGCGACGCGGGGCCGGCTTCTGCTCGCCTATGGGGCGGAATATGCCATCCTCGGACTGGCGACAGCTGCGTTCGCGACCGCCGCCGGGGCGGTCGCGGCATGGTTCGTCGTTGAGAATGTCATGAACTTCAGTTTCCGCTTCGACCCGGCTGCGGCCGGCATTGCGGCGATTACGGCGGTAGTTCTAACGGTGGCGCTCGGCCTGATCGGCACCTGGCGTGC
>DAORMJ010000006.1:27024-29414 GCA_035440445.1 Xanthobacteraceae bacterium | reverse complement strand
GGTTCTGCGCAATCTATAAAATCCGAAGCAATTCCAGACGTTTCACCTTGTCACGCAACCTTGACGTAAATTCACTTGCGGCGAAATTTGGCTCGCACCATATTCACCGCGGATACGGGACAGGCGGCGGGCGTTATCCAATCTTTCCGCTGCCCGATGTCCTGCCATTAGGGAGCTTCCTGTAGGGAGAAAGGGACCACGATGTCCGACCTGAACACCAACACCCGCTACGGCGGTACCATCGCCCGCAGCCAAGCTGAGGTCGATCAGGGCCTCCGCTCGTACATGCTCGGGGTTTACAACTACATGGCGATCGGGCTTGCCATCACCGGCCTGTTCGCGCTCGGCATCTACATGCTGTCGATCTCCGGCACGCCGACGCCGTACCAGATCCGCGGCGGCCTCTACCTCACGCAGCTTGGCTACACGCTGTTCGTCAGCCCGCTGAAGTGGGTCGTCATTCTCGCGCCGCTCGCGATCGTGTTCTTCCTCAGCTTCCGCGTCGAGAAGATGAGCGTGGGCGCGGCCCAGCTTACCTTCTGGGTCTATGCGGCGCTGGTCGGCGTATCGCTCGCCGTGCTCCTGATGGTTTACACGCACACCTCGATTGCCCGCGTGTTTTTCATCACCGCGGCTTCGTTCGGTGCGCTCAGCCTCTGGGGCTACACCACCAAGCGCGATCTGTCGGGCTGGGGTTCGTTCCTCTTCATCGGCCTCGTCGGCATCATCCTCGCTTCGCTCGTCAACATCTGGCTCGCGTCCTCGATGATGCAGTGGATCATCTCCTGCGTCGGCGTGCTCGTGTTCGCGGGCCTCACCGCCTACGACACGCAGCAGATCAAGGAAATGTACGACGTGAACGACGACGGCACCGTCGCCGGCAAGAAGTCGATCATGGGGGCGCTGCGCCTCTACCTCGACTTCCTGAACATGTTCATGATGCTCCTGCAGCTGTTCGGCAACCGCGAGTAAGCGGGCCGCACATCGAAGAAAAGCGAAGGCCCGGCAACTTGCCGGGCCTTTTGCATTTTTGGGTCTTTTGACTGTTCGGGTCTTTTGCTTCCCGACCGAACCGATTTTCAATTCACGACACTGAGCCGCTTGTCGATCACCGCAAGCACGCGGCCGAGATCGTGGCCGCGTTTCAGTACGAATCCGGTGGAATTGACCACCGCGTAAGCGCCTTGCCGCCGCGCGAGCGCGGGGTTTTTCTCGATGCGATAAAGCGGCTGCTCGGAGGAGCGGCGGAAGATCGAGAAGACCGCGCGGTCGCGCATGAAGGCAATGGCGTAGTCGCGCCATTCGCCGGCGGCGACCATGCGGCCGTAGAGATCGAGAATGCGCAGCAACTCGCGCCGGTCGAAGGTGGTTTCTTTCTGGGGGGCAGCGGACTGATTCGCCGGCCGCCCGGGGAACGCTATCGGTTCGAGATCGCTCAACGCCTCGCGCCTCCTGATCCGTCAACGCGCAACCATTGTCGCGTCGCTGTCATGATCGCGCCAGCCTCAAATTCGGGCAAGTCTTTCTTTCTCGCTTGAAATCACACGCTTTTCCGGCGCGAGTTCCAAAGCGCAAAAATCATAAAGACGCCCGATTTCGGCCCCCCCAACGCCAAAGCGCGACGCGAGATTCCCTCTCGTAGCCTCCGGGCCGGCTTCGAAAGAGATCCGGTCAATCCCAGCCCCCCAGCCCCCCGGGCTTTTTCGGGCCGGCCCTTCTGGCTCCCCGCGTATGCGTACGGTTCAAAACCCAAAATTAAAAAGGGCCTTCCTTTCGGGAGGCCCTTCTTTTTTGTCGGGTTTGATTTTTGTCGGCTTGGATTTTCTGCTTCAGCGCAGCGCAATGATCTCGGCGTTGCGAATGGCGCCCGGCGCATTCTCCGCGCCGTTCTGCACCATGACGACGACCGCGTCCGCGCCTTGTGACTTCAACTCGGAAATCGGAATCGAGGTTCTGATCGGCGTGCCGGACCATGCGCCGAGGTTGCGCCAGGCGCGCACGACGTTCGCATAGCTCACGGTCGCGCCCTTGTTCTCGCCCTTGGCGATTTTGACATCGACCTTGCTGGTCACGGAGAGCATCCACACCGTGGCCTTGCCGTTGCCGGGACCGACTTCGACGGAAATGTTTTCGCCGTCACGCTTCAGGCTCAGCGGAATTTCGGGATCACTGGAAGGGTGGTTGCGCAAGGCGGCGTTGATCTCGCGTGCATCGCTGCCGACCATGTATTTGACGCCGTTCACGACCGCCTGCGGCGTATAGACGTTCATGTCGCCGCGCACCTTTGCATAATTGCGCTGGCGCTTGGTGTGATCGTGCAGGGCGAGCGTGTCTTTCCAGCCGAGGTAATCCCAGTAGTCGACCGCAAGGGTAAGCGGAATCAGGTTCTT
>DAORMJ010000006.1:244-27014 GCA_035440445.1 Xanthobacteraceae bacterium | reverse complement strand
CAACCGGCAGCGACAGCGCCAGAACGGAGGGATCCTCCGCGAACGCGCGCAGCATGGCGTCGGCAGGCGGGCAGGAGGAGCAACCCTGGCTCGTAAACAGCTCGATTACGGATTTGCTTCCGGCCAATGCAGGCGAGGAAGCCGAGGCGGTCATTGCGGCGAGAAGCCCGAGCGCGCGGAAAAGGCGAAGCACATGCATCATGAACCTATCGATTGATCCAATGACCTTAGGCCCGGAAATGCGAAGGCCGCCACTCACTAATGAGTGAGCGGCGGCCGCAATCTCCGGTAACAGAACGGCTTTTCTACGCTGCAAGATTACGCAGGACGTATTGCAAGATGCCGCCGTTCTTGAAGTAGTCGAGTTCGTCCAGCGTATCGATGCGGCAGAGCAGCGGTACGGACTTCTTCTCGCCATTGGCAAAGGTAATTTCCGCAGACAGTACTTCCTGCGGCTTCAGCCCTTCGGCGAGGCCCTTGATGGTGACCTTCTCGTCGCCTTTCAGGCCGAGCGTCTGCCAGGAGGTGCCTTCTTCGAATACCAGCGGAACCACGCCCATGCCGATCAGGTTCGAGCGGTGGATGCGCTCGAAGCTCTGCGCGATCACGGCGCGAATGCCGAGGAGCACCGTGCCTTTCGCGGCCCAGTCGCGCGAGGAGCCGGTGCCGTATTCCTTGCCGGCGAACACGACCAGCGGGACTTTCTCGCGCTTGTACTTCATCGCGGCATCATAGATCGGCATGCGCTCGCCATCCGGATAATGAATGGTGACGCCGCCTTCGACGCCCGGCACCATCTGGTTCTTGATGCGGATGTTGGCAAAGGTGCCGCGCATCATGACTTCGTGGTTGCCGCGGCGCGTGCCGTACTGATTGAAGTCCATCACCGCGACGCCGTGATCGGTGAGATACTTGCCCGCAGGCGAGGCTGCCTTGATCGAACCGGCCGGCGAGATGTGGTCGGTCGTGATCGAATCCAGGAAGAGGCCGATCACGCGCGCATTGTCGATGTCGGTGATGGCTTCCGGCGTCCGCTGCATGGTTGCGAAATACGGCGGGTTCTGCACGTAGGTGGAGTTGTTGTCCCAGCCATAGGTGTCGGTCGGCGTGACCTTGATCGCCTGCCAGTATTTGTCGCCCTTGAAGACGTCGGCATATTTCTTCTGGAAGATTTTCTTCGAGATCGAGCGGCGGATGAAGGTCGCGATCTCTTTCGGCGAAGGCCAGATGTCCTTCAGGTAAACCTTCTTGCCTTTCTTATCGAGGCCGATCGGCTCCTTCGCGAGATCGATCTGCATCGAGCCGGCCAGCGCATAGGCGACGACCAGCGGCGGCGAGGCCAGATAGTTCGCGCGCACGTCCGGGTTCACGCGGCCTTCGAAGTTGCGGTTGCCCGAAAGCACGGCCGCCGCGACCAGATCCTTGTCGTTGATGGTCTTCGAGATTTCCTCCGGCAGCGGACCCGAATTGCCGATGCAAGTGGTGCAGCCGAAGCCGACGAGGTTGAAGCCGAGCGCGTCGAGATCCTTCTGCAGGCCCGACTTCGCCAGATATTCGCCGACCACCTGAGAGCCCGGCGCGAGCGAGGTCTTCACCCAGGGCTTGGACTGGAGGCCGAGCTTCACGGCTTTGCGCGCGAGCAGACCCGCGCCGATCATGACGCTCGGGTTCGACGTGTTGGTGCACGACGTGATCGCGGCGATCACCACGTCGCCATGGCCCATGTCGAAGTTCTTGCCTTCGACGTGATAGCGGCTCGTGACGTCTTCGGTTTTCTTGAATTCGCCGGTGAGGGCGCCAAGGAAGCCGGCCTTGGTCTTGGCGAGCGGCACGCGATCCTGCGGACGCTTCGGACCGGCGAGCGAAGGCTCCACCTTGGAAAGATCGAGCGCGAGCTTCGCGGTGAAGACCGGATCGGGCGTGGAGGCTTTGCGCCACATGCCCTGCGCCTTGGCGTAAGCCTCGACCAGCTTCACGCGATCCTTGGTGCGCGCGGTCTCATCGAGGAAGCGGATGGTTTCGTCGTCGATCGGGAAAAAGCCGCAGGTCGCGCCGTATTCCGGAGCCATGTTGCCGATGGTGGCGCGATCTTCCAGCGAAAGATTGCCGAGACCGGGGCCGTAGAATTCGACGAACTTGCCGACCACGCCCTTCTTGCGAAGCATCTCGGTAACGGTGAGCACGAGGTCGGTCGCGGTGACGCCGCTTTTCAGCTTGCCCGAGAGCTTGAAGCCGATGACTTCGGGAATGAGCATCGAAATCGGCTGGCCGAGCATCGCGGCTTCGGCCTCGATGCCGCCGACGCCCCAGCCGAGGATCGCCGCACCATTGACCATGGTGGTGTGGGAGTCGGTGCCGACCAGCGTGTCGGGATAGGCGAGTTCGACGTCCTTCGGCTTGCCGGACTTCAGGTCGACCATCTGGTCCTTCATCGTCCAGACGGTCTGGCCGAGATATTCGAGGTTGACCTGGTGGCAGATGCCGGTGCCGGGCGGCACGACGCGGAAATTGTCGAAGGCGAGCTGGCCCCATTTCAGGAACTTATAGCGCTCGCCGTTGCGCTCATATTCGAGATCGACGTTCTGCTTGAACGCTTTCGCGGTCCCGAAGTGATCGACGATCACCGAGTGGTCGATCACGAGATCGACCGGGACGAGCGGATTGATCTTCTTCGGATCGCCGCCGAGCGACTTCATGGCGTCGCGCATGGCGGCGAGATCGACCACGGCCGGAACGCCGGTGAAGTCCTGCATCAGCACGCGCGCGGGACGGAAAGCGATTTCGCGGTTCGATTTGCGCTTCTTGCCCCACATGGAGAGCGCCTTGATGTCGTCGCGCGTGACCGTGCGGCCGTCTTCGAACCGGATCAGATTCTCCAGCAGGACCTTGAGCGAAAAGGGCAGCTTGGACGCGCCCTTCAGGCCGTTCTTCTCGGCGACCTTCAGATCGTAATAAACGTAGGACTTGCTTCCGACTTTGAGGGTGCGGCGGCACTTAAAGCTGTCGAGTGAGGAGATCACGGCGATTCCCGCTGGTTCAGGGTTAAAAGCCCGTACCGGCCGGCGGCGTTTCTCGTCCGGTGCCAAGGCTGATAAGGCGCTTTATAGAACTATTCGGAACAAGGGCAATGGAGCGCCTTTTGATCCTTCGTTCAATTTGCGGGAATGGAGCCGCAACCGTCCTATGCGTTTGATCGCCAGCGATATTTCCTGCTCGCGCGGTGGCCGTGTGCTCTATGACAGGCTGTCCTTTTCGCTCGGCGATGGCGAATTGCTGCTGCTCACCGGGCCAAACGGCGCAGGCAAGACCTCGCTCCTGCGCCAGATCGCGGGGCTGCTTCCGCTCGATCATGGCCGGATCGTGTTCGAGGGCTGTGAGCGCGCGGAGGAAATCCATTTCGTGGGCCACGGCGCGGGAGTGCGGGAAACACTCACGGTCGCGGAGAATCTCGAATTCTGGCGCGATCTTTATGGCCGCGCGGCAGAATCACTCGAGGCGTCGCTCGCGCGGCTGAACCTCGCATCGCTCGCGGCACTTCCGGCCCGCGTACTTTCCGCGGGGCAGAAGCGCAGGCTGTCGCTCTCGCGGCTCGTCGCGATCCGGCGGAAACTTTGGCTCCTCGACGAACCCGATACCGCACTAGACGCCGAGGGCCGCGCGACGCTCCTCGCGCTGATCGCCGCGCACCGGGCGGATGGCGGCATGATCGTGATGGCGAGCCACGGCACGCTCGCGGTGACGCCATCGCGGGAAATTGCGATCGGCGCGCGCGTGCAGGTAGCAGCAGCATGATGCGCGCGATTTACGCGATCCTGCGGCGCGATCTGTTGCAATCCGTGCGCGCGGGCGGCGGTGCCGGCACCGGCGTCATCTTCTTTCTTGCGGTCGTGATGGTGGTGCCTTTTGCGATCGGGCCGGATCAGAAACTGCTCGCGCAGATCGGGCCTGCGATTCTTTGGATCGGCGCGTTGCTCGCCTCGCTCCTCGGGCTCGACCGGATTTTCGGGAGCGATGCCGAAGACGGCAGCCTCGATCTTCTGCTCCTTGCGCCGCAGCCGCTCGAAATCATCGCCGCCACCAAGGCGCTCGCGCACTGGCTTGCGACCGGCCTGCCGCTCGTGATCGCGACGCCCTTGCTCGGACTCATGCTCGGCGTCGAAGGCAAGACGCTCGGCGCGGCAGTCTTGATGCTCCTGATCGGAACGCCCGCCGTTTCGTTTCTCGGCCTGATCGGGGCCGCACTCGCCGCGAGCCTGCCGCGCGCGGGACTCCTGATCGCGGTGCTGGTGGTGCCGTTCACGATTCCGGTCCTGATCTTCGGCACGGCAGCGACCGGCGCGGTACTGGCCGGAGAGCCGCTCACGGGAACCGCGTTCAAGCTGCTCTGCGCGGTCACGCTGTTCTCGTTCGTGCTCGGGCCGATTGCGGCCGCGGCGGCACTGCGGATCGGACGGAGCCAATGACGCATCTACGCCGCATTGCCGGAGAAATGGCCCATGCCTAAAAGCCGCAGCATGAGAATTTCCGAGCTTGCCAATCCCAATCGCTTCCAGCGGCTCGCGCGCTGGATGATCCCGCTGTTCGCGGCGCTTGCGGTGGGGTTGCTTGCGACCGGCCTTTATCTCGGCTTTCAGGCGCCTGCGGAGCGCGATCAGGGCATCACCGCGCGCATCATGTTCGTGCATGTGCCCTCGGCGTGGCTCGCGCTCGGCATCTATACGATGATGGCGTGTGCTGCCCTCGGCACGCTGGTCTGGCGGCATCCGCTTGCCGATGTCGCGCAGAAGGCGGCGGCGCCCATCGGTGCGGCCTTCGCGCTAGTCTGTCTCGTCACCGGCTCGGTCTGGGGCCGTCCGACCTGGGGCACCTATTGGGAGTGGGATGGGCGGCTCACCTCGATGCTGGTTCTGTTCCTGCTTTATCTCGGCATTATTGCGCTGTGGCGCGCTTTCGACGAGCCGCTGCAGGCGGCCAAAGCCGTCGCGATCCTGACGCTCGTCGGCTTCATCAACATTCCGATCGTGAAGTTCTCGGTCGACTGGTGGAGCACCTTGCACCAGCCTGCTTCCGTGTTCCGGCTCGGCGGGCCGACCATGCATGCGTCGTACTTGTCGCCGCTTCTGATTTCCGCGCTCGGCTTCTCGTTTCTGTTCTCCGCCATGCTGATGGCGGCGATGCGGAACGAACTCTTGCGCCGCCGCGTGCGCACGCTCACGATCTTCGCCGCCAACGAGGCGCGTTGAGATGGTGGCCTCGCACTTCACATTCGTTGCCGTCGCCTATGGTTTTGCGGCCCTTGTGTTCTCTGCGCTTTTGCTCTGGATCGCGCTCGACTATCGCACGCAGAAGAAGCGGCTTGCCGCGCTCGAAGCGCAGCGCGCACGCGAGCAATAATCCATGCGCCGCGCCGCAGTCTTCATTCCGCTCGGCCTCTTTCTCGCGCTTGCGGCCGTATTCTTTTTCCGGATCGGCGGCGATCATTCGGTGGTGCCGTCCGCGCTGATCGGAAAGCCCGCGCCGCAGATCGCCTTGCCCGCGGTGGCGGGTGCCGAGGTCGGCGGCTTCGATCCTGCGTCGCTAAAAGGGAACGTCACGCTCGTGAATGTCTGGGCGTCATGGTGCGCGCCGTGCCGCGTCGAGCATCCGCTGCTCGCGCAGCTTTCCAAGGACAAGCGTATCCGCCTCATTGGCATCAATTATAAAGATCAGCCGGCAAATGCCGTGCGGTTTCTCACGCAACTCGGCAATCCCTTTGCCGCGATCGGTGCGGACGGCGATGGGCGCGCGGCGATCGAATGGGGTGTCTATGGCGTGCCGGAAACTTTCGTCGTCGGACGCGACGGCACCATTCGCTATAAACTGGTCGGGCCGGTCACGCCGGAAAATCTTGCGCGGCTGCGGGCCGAAATCGAGAAGGCGCTGGCTGCCAACTAGATCCTTCGTCGACTTTGATCCTCATGGTGAGGAGCGCGCGAGCGCGTCTCGAACCATGAGGCCTCATCCTTCGAGACACGAGCGCTTCGCGCTCGCTCCTCAGGATGAGGGCCGAAGGCTAACCTTTCGCGTCAGGATCCTTGATCGCGTACTTCGCCATGATCGGTGCCTGGCTGAGCGCGAACACCAGCGTCAGCGGCAGAAAGCCGAAGGTCTTGAACGTGACCCACTGGTCGGTGGTGAAGGTACGCCAGACGAATTCGTTGACCCCCCCCATCACCAGAAAGAACAGCGCCCAGTTAAGCGTCAGCTTCTTCCAGCCTTCTTCCTTCAGGTGGATCGCGCCGTCGAGCACCATCTGAAAGAGCGGGCGGCCGGTCGCCAGTCCCGCGAGCAGGACGACCGCGAACATCACGTAAATGATCGTGGGCTTGAGCTTGATGAAGGTATCGTTGTGCAGCCACAGCGTCAGCGCGCCGAACACCATTACGATCACGGCGGTCACGATCGGCATCATTGGAAAGCGGCGGATCAGGTAATAGCTGATGGCAAGCGTCACGATGGTTGCGACCATGAAGGCGCCGGTCGCGAAATAAATCCCGCCGTAGGAGTTCGCGAAGAAGAACAGAAGCAGCGGCCCGAGATCGAGTGCGAGTTTCGGGAGCGGCGCGAGATGTTTTTTCGGTGCTGCGGCGTCGGTCATTATTATCTGTTGCCTGTCGAATGTGGCGCTTTCAAGCGGTTTCGTCGAGACCGACGAGTGCGCGCGAGAACTGTTTTGCGGAAAAAGCCTCGAGATCGTCCACGCTTTCGCCGACCCCGATGAAATGCACCGGCAGCCCGTGCCGCGCGGAAATCGCGACCAGAATGCCGCCCTTCGCGGTGCCATCGAGCTTGGTCACGACGAGGCCCGTGACGCCCGCAACCTGCTTGAAGGCTTCGACCTGGCTGAGCGCGTTCTGGCCGACGGTGGCGTCCAGAACGAGGAGCACCGCATGCGGCGCACTCGCATCGATCTTGCGGATCACGCGGACGATCTTTTCAAGTTCGCCCATCAAGGCTTCTTTATTTTGCAGGCGGCCCGCGGTGTCGATCAGGAGAATGTCCGCGTTCTCCTCGCGCGCTTTTGTAAGCGCGTCGAAGGCAACCCCGGCGGGATCGGCACCTTGCGATTTCGCGACGATGGAGGATTGCGTGCGGTTCGCCCAAAGCTTGAGCTGTTCGATCGCGGCTGCGCGGAAGGTGTCGGCAGCACCGAGTGTGACCTTCTTGCCTTCGGCGTGAAATTTCGCGGAGAGCTTGCCGAGCGTCGTGGTCTTGCCGGAACCGTTCACGCCGACCGCGAGGATCACGAAAGGCTTGTGCGATGAAATTTCCAGCGGCTGCTCGACCGCGGCAAGCACCTTCTCGACTTCGCTCGCAATCAACCCCCTGAAATCGGCGTCGTCGTTGCGCTCGCCGAGGCGGCCGTCGTTCAGCGCCTTCACGATCTTCGCCGAGGTTTCGATGCCGATATCGGAGGTGATCAGGAGGTCTTCGACTTCCTGCAAGGTCTTCGGATCGGCGCGGCTCATGCCGATGCGCTTCAGCCCTTCGCCAAGGCGTGAGGCGGAGCGCGCGAGACCGCTCGTGAGGCGTTTCCAGAAACTCATCGAGTGTTTCTCATGCTGCAAGCAATCCTTTGGCGTCGTGACCGGCAATGCGGACCTCCGCAATAGAGCCGCGGGTCAGCGGCCGCGCGAAGCGCACGGGCAGAAAATGTTCGCTGCGTCCTTCCGTTCCGCTGCTTTCGACCAACACGCGGCGGCGCTTGCCGACTTCATCGGCGAAATGGCGGCTCAGGAGTTCGTCGCCTTTGGCCCGGAGCCTGCTCGCGCGGGCTTTCGCGATCTCGCGGCCAAGCTGCGGCATGCGCGCGGCGGGCGTGCCTTTGCGCGGCGAAAACGGAAACACATGCAGGAAGGCGAGCCCGCAGTCTTCCACGTGACGCAGCGTGTTCTCGAAATGCGCGTCGGTCTCGGTCGGGAAGCCCGCGATGAAATCCGCGCCGAACACGATGTCGGGACGCAGCCGCCGTGCTGCTTCGGTAAAGCGGATTGCGTCCGCAGTCAGATGACGCCGCTTCATGCGCTTCAATATGAGATCGTCGCCCGCCTGCAAGGACAGATGCAGATGCGGCATCAGGCGTTCTTCTTCGGCCAGTGCGCGGAGAAAATCTTCATCGACCTCGATCGAATCGATCGAGGAGATGCGTAGCCGCGGCAATTCGGGAACGTGTTTGAGGATCTGCCGGATCAGCTGCCCGAGTTTCGGCGTGCCGGGAAGATCGCTGCCCCATGAGGTGAGATCGACGCCGGTCAGCACCACTTCGCGATGGCCGCGTTCGGTGAGCGTCCTGATCTGCGCCACGATCTCGCCGGCGCCGACCGAGCGCGAAGGCCCGCGGCCATAGGGAATGATGCAGAAGGTGCAGCGATGATCGCAGCCGTTCTGCACCTGCACGAAAGCGCGGGTATGGCCTTCGAAGCCATCGACGAGATGCGCTGCCGTCTCGCGCACCGAATCGAGATCGTCGATCTGGACTTTTTCCAGCGCACCGAATGGCGCGCGCCATGTCGCGGCATCCAGCTTGCGCGCGTTGCCGATCACGCTTGCCACTTCCGGCATCGCGGCGAAGGTTTCGCTTTCCGTCTGCGCGGCGCAGCCGGTGACGACAATGTTCGCGTCCGGCCGCTCACGCTTCATGCGGCGGATCTGCTGGCGTGCCTGCCGCACGGCTTCGCCGGTCACGGCGCAGGAATTCACGATGATGGTGTCGCGCAGTCCGGCGGCTTCCGCGTGGCGGCGGATGGTCTCCGACTCGGTGATGTTGAGGCGGCAGCCGAAGGTGACGACTTCAACCGACATCAGGCCGCCGGTGCCGTCTTCAGGATCTTCGCGTCGAGCACGCCCTCGAACTCGAATTCGGCGGCACCGGTCATCAGCACGTGATCGTCATGCTCGCGCCATTCGATGAAGAGTTCGCCGCCGGGAAGCGAAAGATGCACTTCGCGTCCCGTGCGCTTGGTGCGGGCGGCGGCAACGGCGACCGCGCAGGCCGCGGAGCCGCAGGCCTTGGTCAGCCCCGCGCCGCGCTCCCAGGTCCGCATGACGATATGCTCTCGGTCCTTCACGCTTGCCAGCGAGATGTTCGCGCGCTCCGGGAAGATCGGATGGTTCTCAAGCAAGGGCCCGAACTTTTCGAGGTCGTAGGCATAAGGGTCATCGACCCAGAAGATCGCATGCGGATTGCCCATCGAGACGACGGAGGGCGAATGCAGGATCGGCGCATCGATCGGACCGATCTGCAATTCGATAGCGCGGGTATCGTTGAATTCCTCTGCAAGCGGAATGTCGCGCCAGCCGAAGCGCGGCATGCCCATATCGACCGTGATCGTGCTTTCGTTTTCGAAATGCGCGGGGATCAATCCCGCGCGCGTTTCGTAGACGAAATCATGCTTGCCGCTCGCCTTCACGTCGCGCGCGACAACGCAGCGCATGCCATTGCCGCAGGCGCCGGCCTCCGAGCCGTCATTGTTGTAGATCCGCACGAAGGCATCGGTGCCGGCCGCGCGCGGTGGATAGAGCACCATGAGCTGATCGAAGGGCACGGCGTCTTTGCGCGCAATCGCGCGGGCGTCGGCCTCGGTCACGGCAGCGGAATCGGAGCGCAGATCGACGACGACGATGTCGTTGCCGATGCCGTTCATCTTGACAAAAGGTCGGTTGAGAAGCGCGCTCATCTTCCGCTGCCGGTTGCAGGTGGTACCGGCCTTATATGGCGATTGACGGCGGAATAGCCAGCGGGGGCTATTCGCCGGGAAACGTGCCGAGGCCCGAGACGGCAGCCCGGAGAGCACCCGGCTCCGTCGTGCCGGAAAGCGCCTTCTCGATCGCGGTAACGCGGTGCGGGTCCGCCCGCATCACCGCATCGACAGCGGCAAGCCAGAACCCGGCGGCGCGGGCGCGGGCAACGGGAAGTTCGGCCTCCGGTGCGGCGGCTGCGTGTTTCAGCGCCTCGCGAAAGAGCGCAAGGCTCGCAGCATCGATGGCGGCGCGAAGCTCGGCTGCCGCCTGCGGCGCCCATTTGCGTTCGACGAGATCGGGCTGGCCTTTGGCGAGCGCGTTCAGGATCCGCGTGTTCAGCTTTTCGCCGTTCGGCAGTTTCGCGATGGCTTCGAAGGCGCCGTGCTTTCCGTCGGGGCCGTAATAGAATGCGAAGACCTCGTTCCAGTTTTTCGGCGCGCCGTTACCGAGCGACCAGTTCGGCGTATCCATGCGCGCCTTCCGCTCGGCCTCGCCGAGTTCGTAGCGCATGTAGTTGAGGAGAAGCGCGGTCATGCCGGTATCGAGGGCCGCGATCCGCTCGGCTTCCGTGGCGCGCGCGAAGCGGCCGGTATTGCCGATTGCCGCAAAAAGAAACGCGTTCTGGAACGAGGGCGAGAAATAATGCGCGGTCGCAGCCTTCAGATATTGCTCGAGGCGGCCGTTGTAATTGTCGGCGAAGCGGGCGACCGAATGCGCCTTGAAGTGCTTGCCATACGTGAAAAGGACGAGGGCCGCGCTCCAGTCCGGCTTCTCGCCGGAAAGGGCGGCGCGGATGTCGGCTATGTCCTGCGGGAATTTATTGTGCGCGGTGACGTCGCTCGCGGTCAGATAAGGCCCGTGGCCGATCTGCCAGGGCTCGCGGGCTTCGGCGGAAAGCGGCGCGAGGACGAGCAAGGCGAGGGCCAGCAGGGACCGGGCAAGCAGGCGGATCGGCATCGTATCTCTCCAGGGCGGGCGCGCAGGATGCGACCGTCCGATGAAATCCAAATGAAATCAATAGATTGCAGGCAGGCGCCGGACCAAGTCCTTGGTATTCTTGACTTTGTGGCGTCCCGCCCGTAGTCGTCGCCCCGTCAATCGACCTCGCGAGACTTCCCTCGCGGCCCACCGGGACTTTGAGCCCGGAGGTCACCCTCCGACAGCGCGTTGCGCCCTCGGGGGCGTTCGTCGTTTGGCAGCTACCTCATCCTGAGGAGCGGGCGTAGCCCGCGTCTCGAAGGATGAGAAACGAGCCTCGCCCTTCGAGACGCGATCCTTTTGAATCGCTCCTCAGGACGAGGCAAACGGAAGACGAATGTTCGAGAACCTGACCGGCCGCCTAGGCGGCGTACTCGACAGGCTTCGTGGCCGCGGCGCGCTGACCGAGCGCGACGTGAACGATGCCATGCGCGAAGTACGGCAGGCGCTCCTTGAAGCCGACGTCTCGCTCGAAGTCGCGCGCGCTTTTGTCGAGAAGGTGACGGCGCGTGCCATCGGCTCGGAAGTCATCCGCTCGGTGACGCCGGGCCAGATGGTCGCGAAGATCGTCCACGACGAACTGGTCGCGACCCTCGGCTCGGATGCGAAGCCGATCGATCTTGCCGCGACGCCTCCGGTCGCGATCCTGATGGTCGGCCTGCAGGGCTCGGGCAAGACCACGAGCACCGGCAAGATTTCGAAGCGGCTCAAGGACCGGATGCGCAAGAAGGTCCTGATGGCCTCGCTCGATACGCGCCGCCCGGCCGCACAAGAGCAGCTTGCGGTTCTCGGCAAACAGGTCGGCGTCGATACGCTGCCGATCGTCGAAGGCGAGAACGCGGTCACCATCACCAAGCGCGCGCTTACCGAGGCGCGGCGCGGCGGCTACGACGTCTTGATGCTCGACAGTGCTGGCCGCGTCACGGTCGATGAAGAATTGATGCAGGAAGCGGCCGATGTCGCCGCAATCGCCAAGCCCCACGAAATTCTGCTGGTCGCGGATTCCCTGACCGGTCAGGACGCGGTGAACACGGCGCGCGCCTTCGACGCGAAGCTCGCCGTCACCGGCATCGTGCTGACGCGTGTCGACGGCGATGGCCGTGGCGGTGCCGCGCTTTCGATGCGCGCGGTCACCGGCAAGCCGATCAAGTTGATCGGTACCGGCGAAAAACTCGACGCGCTCGAAGACTTCGATCCCGCACGCATCGCGGGCCGCATCCTCGGCATGGGCGACGTGGTCGGCCTCGTCGAACGCGCCGCCGAAAATCTCGACGCTGCGAAGATGCAAGCCGCCGCCGAGAAGATGCGCAAGGGCTCGTTCGATCTTTCGGACCTGCGCGATCAGCTCGACCAGATGAGCAAGATGGGCGGGCTTTCGGGGCTGATGGGCATGATGCCCGGCGTCGCCAAGATGAAGAACCAGATGGCGAACATGAACATCGATGACGGCCTCCTGCGGCGGCAGAAGGCGATCATCGATTCCATGACGCCCAAAGAGCGCCGCAACCCGGATCTGCTCAAGGCCTCGCGCAAGCGCCGCATTTCCGCGGGCTCCGGCGCAAAGGTCGAAGAGATCAATCGTCTTCTGAAGATGCATCGCCAGATGGCGGACGTGATGAAATCCATGAGCCGCGGCAAGGGCGGCGGGATGCTCGCGGGCCTCGGCAACATGCTGGGCATCGGCGCGGGTGGCGCGCAGATGCCGTCGCCGGAAGAAATGAAGAAACTCGCCGAGAAGATGCCGGATGCAGGAAAGCTGCCTTCGCAATTTCCCGGTCTCACGAACATGCCGTCGAAATTTCCCGGGCTTCCGGGCCTCGGCGGCATCAATCCACTCAAGAAAAAATAGTCATCCAGCAAAGGAAATCATCATGGCCGTCGTTATTCGTCTTTCCCGCGCGGGCGCGAAGAAGCGCCCATTCTATCGCCTCGTCGTCGCCGACTCGCGCTATCCGCGCGACGGCCGCTTCATCGAGCGCGTCGGCACCTATGATCCGAAGAAGCCGAAGGATTCCGCCGAGCGCGTGAAGCTCGAGATCGAGCGCATCCAGTACTGGCTCTCCAAGGGCGCGCAGCCGTCCGACCGCGTTCTCCGCTTCCTCGACGCCGCCGGCGTGAAGAAGCGCGAGCCGCGCAACAATCCTCAGAAGGCAAAGCCCCGCAAGGAAGCGCCGGAAGGTGCGGCTCCTGCGGCCTAAGCGATAGATGACGGATCGCGTCTGCGTTGCAAGGATCGGCGCCGCGCATGGGTTGCGCGGCGAGGTCCGCTTGCAGGTCTTCACGCAGGACCCGGATGCGATCAAGGAATACGGCGAACTGCAAAGCGAGGACGGCACGAAGCAATTCCGTGTCGTCTCGCTGCGCCCCGCCAAGGGGCACTTCGTCGCGAAGCTCGATGGCGTCAACGACCGCAACGCTTCGGAGCTTTTGACGAACATCGAACTGTTCGTTGCGCGCGACAAACTTCCCGTGATCGAAGAAGACGGCGAATTCTATCACGCCGACCTGATGGGGCTTCGCGTCGAAGACAAAACCGGCAAATCCTACGGCGTGGTCATTGCGGTCCACAATTTCGGCGCGAGCGATCTGATCGAGGTCGCGGAGTCGCCGAAAAAATCCGGTACGCTCATTCCCTTTATCGAGGCCTTCGTTCCCGAGGTCGATCTCGATGCGGGCCGCGTCGTGATCGAGCCGGGAGCGGGATTGTTCGACGAGCCGAAGGCGAAGCCGGAATGACCTGGCGCGCATCCGTGCTCACGCTGTTTCCGGAAATGTTTCCGGGGCCGCTCGGCATTTCGCTCGCGGGCCGCGCGCTTTCGAATCAAACCTGGTCGCTCGACGCGCACGACATTCGTGCGTCTGCCACCGACCGCCATCGCACCGTCGATGACACGCCTTCCGGTGGCGGGCCCGGCATGGTCATGCGCGCGGACATCCTCGCCAAGGCCATCGACGCCGCTTCGCCGCAGGATGACCCGCGGCCGCGGCTCCTGATGAGCCCGCGCGGGACGCCCCTGACGCAGGCGAAGGTGCGGGCGCTTTCCGCAGGGCCGGGGGCCGTGCTGGTTTGCGGCCGCTTCGAGGGGGTGGACGAGCGCATCATTGCCGCCCGCCAGCTCGAGGAAGTCTCGATCGGCGACTATGTGCTTTCGGGCGGCGAAATCGGCGCGCTGGTGCTGTTGGATGCCTGCGTCCGGCTCCTGCCCGGGGTCATGGGCCACGAGGCCTCCGGCCTCGATGAGAGCTTTTCCGACGGCTTACTCGAATACCCGCAATATACCCGGCCGCAGGAGTTCGAGGGAGTTCCGATCCCGGAAGTCCTGACCTCCGGCGACCATGCCAAAGTGGCGGCCTGGCGCCGCTCCGAGGCCGAGAAGTTAACGGCCGCCCGCCGCCCGGACCTGTGGTCCCAAAAGGCAGGCAAAAAGGCATGACAAGGCCGGAATCTTCCCCTATAGACCCGGCCCATCCCGTTATGGATTTCCCTATCCCGGCGCCGGATCGCTGGCGCGGAGCAACTGTCATGAACCTCATCCAGACTATTGAAAAAGAAGAAATCGCACGCGTCACCGGCGGCAAGCCGATGCCGAAGTTCCAGCCCGGCGACACGGTCATCGTGAACGTCCGCATCAAGGAAGGTGAGCGCTCGCGCGTGCAGGCCTATGAAGGCGTATGCATCGCGCGCTCCGGCGGCGGTCTCCAGGAGAGCTTCACGGTCCGCAAGATTTCTTACGGCGAAGGCGTCGAGCGCGTCTTCCCGATCTATTCGCCGAACATCGAATCGATCGACGTCGTTCGCCGCGGCAAGGTCCGCCGCGCGAAGCTCTATTATCTGCGCGAACTGCAGGGCAAGCGCGCCCGCATCGTCGAGCGTCAGGACGCAGCAGCCGCTGCGATGGACGCCGAAGCTGCTGCGATCAAGGCAGCCCAGCCGAAGGCCGAGAAGATCAAGAAAGAAAAGCCGAAGGCGCAGGCCGCAACACGCGCTGCCAAGGGCGGCGGCAAGAAGTAAGCGTCAGCAACATGATCATGAAAACCGGCGGCCGCTTCCTAGCAGCCGCCGGTTTTTTGTTTGTGCTTGCGGCATCGGTCCTCGCGCAGTCCGCATCGCTGAAAGTCGTGGGTGCGAAAGTCGAAACCGACCGCCGCATCGGTCAGCCGGTTCTTGCGATTGTCATTGCAAAAGAGTCTTCGGTGGTGCTGGCACAGCTCACGCGCGACAACATCGGCCGCAAGGTGGAACTACGCGTGGACGGAAAGGTTTTATCTGCGCCGGTGATCCGCGAGCCCATTCTGGGCACGGAACTGCAAATCTCCGGCAATGGCACTGCCGCCGATTTCGACGCGATTGCCAAGCGTCTGCTGTCGGGCGGCGTGGTCGAGGTCGTCGTCGTTCCCCAATAGCCGAGGCACCATGAACCGTTACGCGCGCAGAGTTGGAATTTCACTGCTCGCCGCGGCGATCATCGCGTTGCCCGCGGCTTCCGTATTTGCCGAGAAGATCGGCCTCGAAGTGCAGTCTTCGAGCGTGGAGCGTGATCCCGCGACGAACGAGATGGTGGTGGTGATCGAGCTTGCGGCCGCCGGCAGGACTGCGTTCGAGAATTACACCGAGCGCAACCGCGGGCGCAGCCTTGAGATCAGCGTCGGCTCCACGGTGCTTTTGCGCGCGCGGCTTGCCGAGAAAATTTCCGGCGGCATCATTCGCGCCAATACGAAATTTTCAGAAGATGAAGCGAAAAAGATCGCGGCCCAGCTCACGCGGGGCACGATGATCACGCTGGAAGACAAGCTCGATTAAAGCGGGACGACTTTTCTTCGAAACGTCATCCCGCTTTCTCCCTTTATTTGAGCATGATCTTTTCCGAGAACCGCTTCACACTTTTCGGGATCATGCTCAGGAATTCCATGATTTCACGGCGCAGTTTTCTTCGCCTCTTCGGCGGTGCTTTTGCTGCCGGTGCGGGGCTTCTGGCTTACGCCTATGTCGAGCAGCGCTACCGGCTCGTGACGACGGCCTATCGTTTTCGTCCGCCGCGCTGGGCCGCATTGCAGAAGCCGTTGCGGATCGCGGCGCTCGCCGATCTGCATGCGGTGGAGCCCTGGATGCCGGTCGCGCGCATCGAAGAGATCGTGCGCGCGGCGGACGCGTTGCAGCCCGATCTCGTGCTGCATCTCGGCGACTTCGTGCACGGCATCCCGCGGCCCTTTCGCACGGGCGCGGTGCCCATCGCGGCCTGGAGTGCCGTCCTCGGCAAACTGAAAGCGCCGCTCGGCGCTTATGCGGTCTTGGGCAACCATGACTGGTTTCAGGGTGCGGAAGAAGTCCGCCAGGCCTTGGCTGGGAACGGCATCCGGGTTTTGGAAAATGACGCGGTCAAGCTGACCACCGCCGACGGCTTCGGTTTCTGGCTTGCGGGGCTCGGCGATCAGGTCGCGCGGCAGGACGATCTCGGCCAAACGATGCGAGCCCTTTCCGATGACGCGCCGGCGCTCCTGATGGCGCATGAGCCCGACATCTTCCCGCAAGTGACCGATCGCGTTTCGCTCACCCTTAGCGGGCATACGCATGGCGGCCAGATCCGCCTGCCGTTCCTCGGCGCGCCGGTTGTGCCGTCGCGCTACGGGCAGCGCTTCGCCTATGGCCATATCGTCGAGGAAGGCCGCCATCTGGTCGTTTCCGGAGGGCTAGGCTGCACCATGCTCCCGCTCCGGCTCGGCTCGCCGCCTGAAATCGTGCTTCTGGAGCTGGGCTAGCGGTTTGCGGGAAGTTTGGAGCGGGTCTATATGAGCGGCATGCCGAAGACCCCGACCCCGGAACCCATTGCGGCGGAACCCATTGGAATGGCAGGTGCTGCGCGCCCGCTGACCTTTGTCGTGCTCCGCGATCATGCGCGTCTGCCGGGGCGTTTCTTCGGGCGGCTGACCGCGTCGATTCAGGCCGCGCTTTAAGCGGGTGTTCGCGCTTTCGCGCGTAAACCTCTCATCTGCTTCAGACGATTTTAGCCACGAGCCAAATTATGAAACCGCGCACTCTCTACGACAAAATCTGGGACGATCATCTGGTCGATCAGCAGCCGGACGGCACCTGCCTCCTCTATATCGACCGCCACCTCGTGCACGAAGTGACGAGCCCGCAGGCCTTCGAGGGTCTGCGCATGGCGGGCCGCAAGGTGCACGCACCGGAAAAGACGCTCGCGGTGGTCGATCACAACATCCAGACCACCGACCGCTCGCAAGGGATCGCCGATCCGGAATCGCGGACCCAGGTCGAGGCGCTCGCTGCGAACGCCAAAGAGTTCGGCATCGAATATTTCAACGAGCATGACCGCCGCCAGGGCATCGTGCACATCATCGGGCCCGAGCAGGGCTTCACGCTGCCGGGCACCACGATCGTCTGCGGCGACAGCCACACCTCGACGCATGGCGCCTTCGGCGCGCTCGCGCATGGCATCGGCACTTCGGAAGTCGAGCATGTGCTCGCGACCCAAACGCTGATCCAGAAAAAAGCGAAGAACATGCGCGTGACGGTCGACGGCAAGTTGCCCGAAGGCGTCGGCGCGAAAGACATCATTCTCGCGATCATCGGCGAGATCGGCACGGCAGGCGGAACGGGAAGCGTGATCGAGTTCGCAGGCGAAGCCATGCGCGCGCTCACGATGGAAGGCCGCATGACGGTCTGCAACATGACGATCGAAGGCGGCGCACGCGCGGGCCTCGTTGCGCCCGACGAGAAGGCTTACGAATATCTCAAGGGCCGTCCGCGCTCGCCGAAGAACGGCGACTGGGATGCGGCCATGCGCTACTGGGAAACGCTCTACTCAGATGACGGCGCGCATTTCGACCGCGAAGTGAAACTCGACGGCGCGGCCCTGCCGCCGATCGTGTCCTGGGGCACGAGCCCGGAGGACGTGGTTTCCATCGGCGGTGTCGTGCCCGATCCTGCCGTGCTCGCAGACGAGAACCAGCGCATCGCGAAACAGCGCGCGCTCGACTACATGGGTCTGAAAGCGGGCACCAGGATCACCGACATCCGGCTCGACAAGATTTTCATCGGCTCCTGCACCAACGGCCGCATCGAAGACCTTCGCGTGGTGGCGAAGATGGTCGACGGCAAAAAGGTGCATGACGCGGTGAGCGCGATGATCGTGCCGGGCTCGGGTCTCGTGAAAGCGCAGGCCGAGCAGGAAGGTCTCGACAAGATTTTCAAGGCCGCGGGTTTTGAATGGCGCGAGCCGGGCTGCTCGATGTGCCTTGCGATGAACCCGGACAAGCTCAAACCCGAAGAGCGCTGCGCTTCGACCTCGAACCGCAACTTCGAAGGCCGTCAGGGCTACAAAGGACGCACGCATCTGGTCTCGCCCGCAATGGCGGCGGCGGCTGCCATCGCCGGTCACTTCGTCGATGTGCGCCAGTGGCCGAAGCACTGAGCGGGCGTTAGTTTGAAAGCGAAACGGGCGCTCGTTTGAGCGCCCGTTTTTTATTCAAGCCAGCAGAGCCTGGCCTCTACCAGTGGCGAAACACGCTCGGCGCGTTGTGGCGATGGCCGTGCAAGCCACGATGATGGTGGTGGCGATGACGGTGCCAGCCATGATTGTGATAGTGGCGCCGGTGATGCCAGCCGTGATGGTGGTAGTGATTGCAGCGCCAACTCGAGCGGTGACGGCGGTGCCAGCAGCGCGCATCGACCTTGTTGCTTTCGACGGCCGGAGCGGTCAGCCCGTTCGAAACGACTGCCTGCGCGGGAGTCGCGGTCGCGGCGAGGGCCAGCGCACCAGCGGCTGCGATCGCGAGGGTGAGAGCCTTCATCTATTCGTTCCTTCCATTCTTCGACGGTTATGAAAGGGAAAGCGCGCGGAGCGCGATCGTTCCGGAAAAATTACGCGAGAGCGCGAGATTTAATGTTGGTGAACGCGCGTTCAGCGAAATAAGGCGGACGCGAACTTCGCCTTGTTACTGCGTTCAGTACCAGCCGTAACGATAGGGCCAGCGATACCAGCGGTGATGCGCATAAGCCGGATACGTGCGCAAGTGATAGGTCGGCCGCGCGTAATAGTAATGCGGCACGCCGCCGAAATATTTCGACGGATAGAAAAGCGGCGGCCGCGCCGCGAAGCGCAGCGTGTTCGCGCTCGTGCAGTGGCGCTTCGAAGACCAGCGATAATGATGACAGACGCTGCGTATCTCGGCGCGATGCGACGCCGCCTCCGGCGCGATGCCGATGGGCGCGGCGGTTGCCGGTCCGAATGCGCTTGCCGCGAACAGCAGCGCGAGCGCAGGAAGAATGGAACGAAGCGGTTTCATCGCTTCGTTCGTAGTCGGTTGCGGCCGGGAGTTCAACGGCAGTTCAACGGAACTTCAAAAGCGAAGCGGGCGCCCCTTTTGGAGCGCACGCTTTTTCTTTCGCCGATGGCGTCAGCCGTTATCTCCACTGATTGTGGTGATGATGGTGGTGGTGACGACGATGCTGGTGCTGCCAGTGATGGCGGTGATGATGGTGCCAGCGGTTGCCCGACAGATTGACATGCAGATTCAGGCCAGTGCGAGGCCCGTAGTGATGGGGCTGCGCGTAGCTGTATTGGGGGGCGTAATATTGCGGCTGCGCATAGGTGTATTGCGGAGCGTAGTACTGCGGCTGCGCGTACACCTGAGGCTGCGCGACGTAGTAATAGGTCGTGGTCGCATAAGCGTAAGGCTGCGCATAGGTCTGCTGCGGCTGCACGTAGGTGTATTGGGGCTGCGGCGCGTAAACCTGCGGCTGTTCGGCGTAGTAGTAACGGCGCTGCTTGTAGCGGCGCACCTGCTGATACTGCGGCTTGTGATAGTGATAGCGATGCACGTGGCGCGGACGGCGCTGGCGATAGCAGTTCGGGTTATGCCGCGGGCAGGCATCGACCGTGATGGCATTCGTCTCCGCCGATGGCGAGACGAGGCCGGTGACGCGTGCGCTTGCGGGCGCGGAAGCCGAAAGCGCGATAGCGCCCGCCGCCGCAATCGCGAGGACGAAGTTTTTCATGCGAGTGACTTTCCCTGTTCAAGATTTCTTGCGCGCACTATTTCCCTTGTCGGGCGCAAGTGAAAGCGAAAGCCTTCGGCATGGTAAAATACTGCTCCCTGCAAAGCGGGTTGCAAACGGGCGCCTCTTGCAAGGCGCCCGTTTCGTTAAGCTTAATGCCAGTGACGGTGATGGCGGCGGTGATAGCGGTGATGGTGGTGATGATGGTGCCGGCGGAAATGATGGCGCGGCACATAGTAGTACTGCGGCGCGTAGTGATAATGCCTGCGATAGCAGTGCCACCGCGACGAGCGGCGATGATGATGGCAGCGCGCGTTAACCGTATTCGACTCCACAGCCGGGGCGGTCAGGCCGATCGCCGGCGCGGCTTGCGCGGGCGCGGCAGCAACCGCAAGACCCAAAGTGCCGGCAGCCGCCAGGGCAAGTAAGAGCTTCCTCATCGTTTTTCCTTCTCAAGTTCCAACGCCAGATTCGATTGACGGCATCCACGCAGAGGCGTTTGCCGTGCGCGTCAGATTGCGCGAGAAGGCATGAACCCACTCTGAGACCAGCGTTCACGGCAGGTTCAGCAAAGTTGCTCTCCGCGCCGCCAAATGCGTAATTGTACCCCGTGAGTTTTTCCCGATGATCGAAAAGCGCTCCGCCTCCGACTGGCAAACCATTGCCGCGCCCTCGCTCGAAGACTTCGAGCGCATGGCGGCTTCGTCCTTTGCGCGGCTGCCGGATACGTTCCGCGCGCTTTGCCGCAATGTCGTGATTCAGGTCAGCGATTTTCCGACCGAAGACGTGCTCGACGAGATGGGCGCGGAAAGTCCGTTCGAGTTACTCGGGCTGTTTGCCGGCGTCGGGCTCGCGCAGGATGCGGCGGTCGCCGAAACCGGGCGGCTTCCCAATCACGTTTATCTCTATCGCCGCCCCATCCTCGACTACTGGGCCGAGCACGAAGAGGCGTTGGGCACGCTGATCACGCACGTCCTCGTGCACGAGATCGGCCACCACTTCGGGATGTCGGACGAGGACATGGAGCAGATCGAGGCCATGGCGGATCGCGCGGATCACTGATCTGGCGCGTTGCGCGGTCCGAAAACGCCTGTAAATAAGGCTGTTTTGACGCCCGCGGCCTTGGCCCTTGATCGTCATGGGGCCGATGTGGGACAGGAAACCCGCGTAAACAGGTAGCCAGGCAGACCCATGGAAAAGTTCACGACCCTCACAGGCGTCGCAGCACCCCTGCGGATCATCAATATCGACACCGATATGATCATTCCCAAGCAGTACCTGAAGACCATTCAGCGTACCGGCCTCGGCAAGGGTCTTTTCTCCGAGATGCGCTACAAGGACGATGGTTCGGCCAATCCGGATTTCGTACTGAACCAGCCGGCCTACAAGGACGCGAAGATTCTCGTCGCGGGCGACAATTTCGGCTGCGGCTCCTCGCGCGAGCACGCGCCCTGGGCGCTGATGGATTTCGGCATCCGCTGCGTGATCTCGACCTCGTTCGCGGACATTTTCTACAACAACTGCTTCCAGAACGGCCTGCTTCCCATCGTGGTCTCCAAGGACGATCTGGAGAAGCTGTTCGACGACGCCTCGCGCGGCGCGAACGCGACGCTGACCATCGATCTCGCGGCGCAGGAAATCCGCGGGCCGGATGGCGGCGCGATCAAGTTCGATCTCGATCCCTTCAAGAAGCACTGCATGCTGAACGGCCTCGACGGCATCGGACTGACGATGGAGAAGAAATCCTCGATCGATGCGTTCGAGAAGAAGAACGCCGCAGCAAGGCCCTGGGCGTAACTTCCTCAGGACGAGGCGCGCAAGGATCGTCTCGATCCCTGAGACCCAATTCAACACTGTAAGCGAGCAATCATGCCGACATACAATCTTCTGCTTCTGCCCGGCGACGGCATCGGTCCCGAAGTCATGGCGCAGGCGCGCCGCGTCATCGAATGGATCGAGAAGCGCGGGCTTGCTACCTTCAACATCGAAGAAGGTCTGGTCGGCGGCTCCGCTTATGATGCGCATGGCAAGGCGATCTCCGAAGAGGACATGAAGAAGGCGCATGCGGCCGATGCCGTGATTTTCGGCGCAGTCGGCGGCCCGAAGTGGGATAGCGTTCCTTACGACGTTCGCCCGGAAGCGGGCCTGTTGCGGCTGCGCAAGGATCTCGCGCTGTTCGCCAATCTGCGTCCGGCGATCTGCTATCCGGCGCTTGCGGATGCGTCCTCGCTCAAGCGCGAACTGGTCGAGAACCTCGATATCGTGATTGTGCGCGAGCTCACCGGCGGCGTTTACTTCGGCGAGCCGAAAACGATTACGGATCTTGGCAACGGCCAGAAGCGCGCGGTCGATACGCAGGTTTACGACACCTACGAAATCGAGCGCATCGCGCGCGTCGCCTTCGATCTTGCGAAAGCGCGCAAGAACAAGGTCACTTCGTCCGAGAAGCGCAACGTGATGAAGTCGGGCGTGCTCTGGCACGAAGTCGTGAACCAGGTGCATCAGCGCGAATACAAGGACGTCGAGCTCGAGCATCAGCTTGCGGATGCGCTCGGCATGCAGCTCGTGCGCAATCCGAAGCAGTTCGACGTCATCGTCACCGACAACCTATTCGGCGACATGCTCTCGGACGTGGCCGCTATGCTTACCGGCTCGCTCGGTATGCTGCCTTCGGCATCGCTCGGCGAGGTGGACGCAAAGACCAAGAAGCGCCGCGCGCTCTACGAGCCCGTGCATGGCTCCGCGCCGGACATCGCCGGCCGCGGTATGGCGAACCCGATCGCCATGATCGGCTCGCTCGGCATGGCGCTGCGCTATTCTTTCGGCATGGGTACGGTTGCCGATCAGATCGAAACGGCGATTTCCAACGTGCTCGCGGCCGGTCATCGCACCGCGGACATCCGCGGCTCGGCGACCAAGATCGTCTCGACGCAGGACATGGGCGACGCGATCTTAAGCGAACTCGACAAGCTCTCCGCCTAACGCGCGGACGCAAGACAAACAAAAAACGCCGGGCGAAGTGCCCGGCGTTTTTTTTATTTCGTTCGGCTCAGCGGAAGTTCGGCAGGTCGAACTGCATCGGCAACGGCCAGCGCGCATTGCCCTGCACATCCGGGCCGAGCGTCGGGTAACGTGCTTCGCGTGTAAAAATGTGGTCGTGATAGCCCTTGGAGAGCGGCTGCACTTCGGTGCCGGGATCGAGATAGCTGCGCTTCTTGATATAGACGCGCGGACGGTTGTCGTAGCGCGACTGCGCATCCGCCTCGTAGGCGGTGGCGGCCAGGATCGAAAATCCGGCCAGGAGGGCGAAAACCGGCGCGAAGCGCATGGCGATACTCCAAATCCCTTGAACTCGATAACCTTTTAGACCGGAACAGGTTTCCGGCAATAGTGGCCGAAAGCCACACAAAAGAGCGGATTGAGCCGGGCGGCGGCCGCCTCTAGGCTGACAATCCAGCGATTGCGGTCCGAATCCCAAGCGGCGAAAGGCCAAGATGACGGCAGGCAAGGCGAAACCGGCGTCGTTCGCGGTTTATGACGACCCCGCGCTGGCGGGGAAGGACCCGGCCGTGTTCCCGATCAGCGATGCGCCGCTGGTCGCAGAAACTTCGCCCGAAGCGCTGAACGACGACACCACGCCCACCGAAAAATTCTTCGTGCGCAACAACGGCAGAACCCCGCTGCCCACGCACGCGCCGGAGCGCTGGAGCCTGTCGCTCGAGGGCGAGGTGAACCGCGCCGTCACGATCTCGCTCGGCGAGATCAAGCAGAAGTTCGCGCGCGTCACGCAACGCATGGTGCTCGAATGCGGCGGCAATGGCCGCGCCTATTTCTCGCCGCAGACCGAAGGCGTGCAGTGGCACCACGGCGGTGCCGGCTGCGCGGAATGGACCGGCGTGCGGCTGCGCGATGTCTTGCAGTTCGCGGGACTGAAAGAGACCGCGCGCTTCACCGGACATTTCGGCGCCGATCCTGCGCTCGACGCGCAGCATCCGTCGCCGCCGATCTCGCGCGGAATTCCGATCGCCAAGGCCATGGACGAGAACACGCTCATCGTCTTTGCGATGAACGGAAAGGATCTCTTGCCGATCCATGGTTTCCCGCTGCGTCTGATCGTGCCGGGCTGGGTCGGCTCGGTCTCGCACAAATGGCTTTCGCGCATTCTCGTTCGCAAGGATCGCCACGACGGCACGCTGATGGACCCTTGGCACTATCGCGTTCCAACGGGACGCACGCAGTACGGTGACAAGTTCGACCCGATGACCTTCGTCGATCTCGAATCCATGCCGGTGCGTTCGATCATCACGTCGCCCGCTGCCGATGCTACGGTGCGCGCAAAAGAGAATGTCGTTATTCGCGGCGCGGCCTGGGCCGGCGATCAGACCGTTACCCTCGTAGAACTATCGTGCGACCGAGGCGTCACATGGCAAAAGGCGGAACTGGCTCCGCCCAAGAATCCGTATGACTGGTCGCGCTTCACGAAGACGGTGGCCTTCTCTTCGCCAGGCCAGCATGAAGTGTGGTCACGCGCGACGGACGCGTCCGGCAAAGCACAGCCGAACGAAGCGCAAGATTGGAATCCACAAGGCTACGGCGCAAATCCAGTTCACCGCATAGCGATCAACGTAATTTAGCATCGCTGCTCTGTTGCGCCGCATGTTGCACATGCCGCGCGAATCCTTACGCTTTCCTCCGGATGGAGTTGCCGTAAGCGCTCCCCCAAAAACAAAACGTCCAATGCCTCGCCGTAAGCGAAGGTCAGGAGGAAGCCATGACGAAGCGCGAGCGCTCGCTCGAAGAATTATATCGTGACGATCCGGAGCGCGCAGACGCGCTGCTCTATAACCGCAAAAGCGGAACATCGCGCCGGGGCTTTCTCGGCGGCACCGGCGTTGCCGCAATGGGTGCGCTGGTCGGCGGCTCGATTCCATTTGCGCAGAACATGCCGGCGGGACTTTTCCCGGCCGCGGTCGCGCAGACGCCTGCGCCTGCCGCGCCGGAAGCGAAGGGTCCGACTTTTCTGAACTTTCCCGGCAAGGACAAAGGCCTCGTCGTGATCGGCGATCGTCCGCTCGTTGCCGAAACGCCAGAGCATCTGCTCGACGACGACACCACGCCGACGTCGAAATTCTTCATTCGTCAGAATGGCAATCCGCCGGAGCCGACGGCCGATCCCGATAGCTGGAAGCTGACCATCGACGGCGAGGTCAACAAGCCGGTCGAAATCACGCTCGGTCAGTTGAAGAAGAACTTCAAACCGCAAACCTTGCGCATGGTGCTGGAATGCGGCGGCAACGGGCGCTCGTTCTTCTCGCCGCCGACCAGCGGCAACCAGTGGACCAATGGTGGTGCTGGCTGCGCGGAATGGACCGGCGTTTCGCTCTCCAACGTGTTGAAGATGGCGGGCGTGAAGCCTTCCGGAATCTATACCGCGCATTACGGCGCGGACACGCATCTCTCCGGCGATCCGAAACGGCTGACGCTCTCGCGCGGCGTGCGGATCGCGAAAGCGATGGAGCCGCAGTCCATGCTGGTCTGGGGCATGAACGGCAAGCCGCTCGAGAATGTGCATGGCGGCCCGCTGCGCCTCTTTATTCCGGGCTGGGCGGGTTCGGCCTCGCACAAGTGGATCACCAAGATTACGATCCGCGACAAGGAGCACGACGGCCCCGGCATGACCGGCAACAGCTACCGCGTGACCATCAATCCGATTGTTCCCGGCACGAAGGCCGATCCGAAGAACATGCGGATTCTGGAATCGATGCCGGTACGCTCGATCATCACCTCGCCTGCAAACGGCAACAAGCTTGCCGCGGGCACCCGCGAACTGAAACTGCGTGGTGCGGCCTGGGCCGGTGATCTGAGCGTGAAGCAGGTCGATGTGTCGGTCGATTTCGGCCAGACGTGGATTCGCACCAACCTCAGCCAGCCGAAGAATCGTTTCGACTGGCAGCGCTGGACCGCGAACGTCAAAGTGCCGAGCGACGGCTATTACGAAGTCTGGAGCCGCGCGACGGATTCAAACGGCAAGGCGCAACCGCATGTTTCGCCGAACTGGAATCCGAGCGGCTATGGTTCCAACCCCTTCCACCGGATCGCGGTGCTGATTGGTTGAGGCAATGAAAGTGCAATGGTTCGGGCGGGCGGCGTCTGCCGTCCGCCGGCTTTTCCCGGCGTTGTTTCTGGTGCTCGCTTTGTCGAGCGGCTTTGCCTTCGCGCAGGCGCAGCAGGAGCAGTTCACGCCGCAGACCGAAGACCCGGAGACTTTTCCGGCAGGCGATGGCCGCGACGACACGTTCTATACCTGCAGCGCGTGCCACGCCTTCAAGCTGGTCGCGAGCCAGGGCTTCTCGCGCGAGCGCTGGGACGAAACCATCGATCTCATGGTCGATCGTCACGGCATGGCAAAACCCGAAGCCAAGGATCGCGAGATCATGCTGAATTATCTCGCCAAGGCGTTCCCGCCGAAAGCAGCACCGCGCGGCTTCCAGAATCCGTTCCTGAAGCAGTAGCGCTCCGCGGCAGCGTCAGCGTGTAGTGAGTTTTCCGCGCAGTACCGGGCCTGCCTTGGTGTCGATCCAGTCGGGCTTGTTCGGCGCGTGACCATAGAGCGAGTTGCGCGCGTCGCAGAAGCTGCGGTTGCGCTCGGCCTTTGCAAAGAAGTCGATCAGCTTCTCATTGCCGCCGGAGCTTGCGAGCGACACGCGGTCGAGCAGGCAGGCGAAGCGGCCGGCCGCCACGATCTCGTCGCCGGGGTTGCAATACCAGATCACCATGCCGAGCGTGGGATCCTCGAAGCGGCCGACGGCCGCGAGGCAGTTCCGGGTCTTGCCGCCCGCTTTCACCTGCACCTCGACTGCCGCGAGTTCTCCGAACTTCGTGAGCACGCTTCCCGTGGGGCCGCGCAGCTCGGCGGCAATGCGCGCGTGAGCCAGCGCGGAAGCAACCGCTTCGAGCGGATCGATCATGGAGGCATCTACCTCTACCGGAACTGCG
>DAORMJ010000006.1:0-207 GCA_035440445.1 Xanthobacteraceae bacterium | reverse complement strand
GAAGGAAACCACGTCCTGCCGCCCGTCGCCGGTGCGGTGCCTGCGCGTCAGATAAACCGGCTCGAGCCCGGCAAGCTGCGGGGAGGCGAGCTCGAAAGCACCACTTGCGCGGGTCACCTCGATCCATGGCGCGCGGGCGGGCGGCTCCTGCGCAACGTTCGATTTCGCGGGCGTCGGGCTCACGAGGTCCATGGCAACGATGCCGAG
>DAORMJ010000005.1:146370-165257 GCA_035440445.1 Xanthobacteraceae bacterium | reverse complement strand
GAGCCGGCCGACATGGAGACCCTAGTGGGCCTCTACGAGCAGCTCGAGGGCCAGCTGGAGGAGGCCGGCTTCTTCCAGTCCCCGAAACGCTTCCCGAATGGGCCCGCGGCTCACCCCCAGGCGGACTGCGAGCTCAGCTTCCGTCAGCTTCTCGCCCATCTTCAGTTGGTTGCTGAGGATGAGTTGGAGCAACTGATCCTGCACCAGTTGAGGCAACGTCTTCGTCTGCACAATCTGCAGATTGTTGACCGCTGAAAATCTGGCGATAGCTGCAGCACTCGGTGTTTCCAAAGTGGTCGACTTGCGCCGGCTCAACAACGCATTCATTTTCATGGTCAGATCTTTGCGTTTCCGGCATTCACCCGCTGCTCGATAAGTTCCCAGACGGCGGGGGGCGTCAACGGAAGCTCTTCGATACGAACACCAAACGACGACAGTGCGTTCTCGACTGCGTTACTCGCGACGCCGCCGACAGCGATAATACCGCCCTCACCTGCACCCTTGGCGCCGAGGGGATTGTTCGGTGATGGATAATCGTCGAGCGTTACACCGCGGATGACCGGGTAATCGTCGGCGAGCGGGACCACGTAATCGGCGAGTGAGCCGGTCAGCAACTGACCATCTTCGTTATAGACGAGATGCTCCATGAAGGTGCTACCCAGGCCCTGAACAACGGCGCCGATAACCTGTCCGTGCAACGTCAGCGGATTGATGATCTTTCCGACGTCTTCGACAGTTACATAATCCAAGACTTCGACGTGTCCGGTGCCTGGATCGACGGCTACGTGCGCGCAATGCGCGCCGTAAGCGTAGGTATGCTTCGTATTGGAGAACGACTCTTCCGATGAGATATCGTCAGCAGCAAGGTCCTTCCACGCAATCGACGCTCCGCCCGGCGCCACCGCGTGCTCGTCGATGAGCGTAATCTGCTGCTCCGGCGCCTCGAGCCGTCTGGCAGCCGCCTTGCGCAGTTTTTCCTTGAACGGCGCGGCGGCGAGCAGGATTGCGGAACCTCCCATCACGGTCGAGCGGGAGTGATAAGAGCCAAAACCTTCGCGAAGATAATGCGTGGAGCCGTGAAACACCTTTACGCGTTCAAATGGAACGTTCAAAGCGTCCGCCGCGATCTGCCCCATCACGGTTTCCAGGCCTTGCCCAACCGCGGAAGAGCCAACGAACACGGAAATGGAGCCGTCCGCATCCAGTTTCAGCTTTGCGCTTTCGCGCGGCCCGGCAGCGCCGCCTTCAATAAAGCAGCCAGCAGCGACGCCGTGATAGCGCCCGTCAATCTTCTTGCCCTGCAACTTAATTTTGTTATCCCAGTCAAATTCCTTCAGGCAGCGATCGAACGTGACGTGAAAATCACCACTGTCGCATTCCGTGTCGGTGTAGGGATCGATGTGCTGCATCGTTGCCATCGGGTATGGCATCTCGCCTGCATTCACGAGGTTCTTCCGCCGCATTTCGATGGGGTCGATTCCGAGGTCATGTGCCGCGATTTCGATGAGCCGTTCGATAAAAAAGCTTCCTTCAAAGCGCCCGGGAGCCCGATACGTTCCGCATGGCGTTTTGTTGGTCAGACGCACTGATACGTCGATATGAATATTCGGGATGCGGTACGGGCCGGTTGTGAACTGCGCTACGTTACGAGGCGGCGTCAGGCCGTTCGAGCGAACATACGCGCCGTTGTCCACGTCGACATGACCACGAATACCGCGAATGGTGCCATCGGCGTCGCAGGCAAGCTCATACTCCGCTTCCATTTCGCGCGCATGGTTCATGGCGCTCAGATTTTCGCGGCGATCCTCGTTCCATTTCACCGGACGTCCGAGGAAGTACGACGAAAAGGGAATCAAAAAGTCTTCGGGATAAAATTCGCCCCGCGCGCCGAAGCCGCCTCCTATGTCGTTCTCGATCAGCACGACCGACGACTCGTCAAAGCCGAGCATCTCCGCGACTGCCCGGCGGTTGAAAAAGAGCACCTTACCGGCGCCATAGACGGTGAGGCGGTTCTCATGCTTTTGCCAATCCGCCAGCAAACCGCGCGGCTCCATCGGCAGCGCCATGTGCCGTTGCACTGCCAGACGCTGCTTTTTTATGTAGTGCGCACCTTCGAAGGCTGCTGCGGTATTGCCCTTCAGGCCTGTGAAACGCTTGGCGAGATTGGTTTTGTATTCTGGAAAGAGCAGGCTTTCGTCGGTGCCTGAGGCCTTACGGCTTGCCACGACCGGGAGTGGTTCAATGTCGACGTCGACATATTCAAGCGCATCTTCGGCAAGACCCGGGCTATCGGCGATAACCACGGCGACGGGTTCTCCGACATATCTGACTTTATCCACGGCAATGACCGGTTGCCGAAGGGGAAACACTTCCGGCAGCGGCTGCAAACGAATCGGAATGACAGGGACATCAGCCCCGATATCGGATGCAGTAATAACCGCATGCACACCGGGCATTTTCAATGCGCGCGTTTTATCGATCTTGCGAATCCGCCCATGAGGTACTGAGCTTCGCAAAATGGCTGCGTACACCTGGTTCGGAAGCGATTGGTCGTCTACGTAATTGCCTTTGCCGCGAAGAAAGCGAAGATCCTCGACACGCTCGATCGGCGCGCCGACAAGGCGATTTCCGGATTTTCCGTGCGTCGCCATCAGCTTCGCTCCCCAACCCGATACGCTTCGCCCGCTTCGTAAATCGCATCAACGATCGAGACATAGCCGGTGCAACGGCATAAATTTCCTGCAATCACGGACCTTATGCGGTCGCGATCTGCATCAGGCTCTGCAGTCAGGAGCGCGTGCGCCGTCGTCAGCATTCCCGAGGTGCAGAAGCCGCATTGAAGGGCATTATGCTTTCTGAAAGCGGCCTGCAGCGGACTGAACGGCGCGTCGTCCGCCGCAAGTCCTTCGACCGTCGTCACTTCCGCGTCGGCCGCCTGCACCGCAAGCATCAAGCACGAGCGGACTGCTTGACCATTCACAATCACAGTGCAGGCGCCACACACGCCATGCTCGCACGCCAGATGCGTACCGGTTTTGCCAAGCTGGTGCCGCAGGCAATCCGCCAAAGTGACGCGCGGCTGCACGTCCAGTTCCACCTGCTCTTGATTTAGCCTCATGCGGATTTGCAACTTTTCCACTCCTCAGTTCTTCTCGTGGCAGCTTCGATGAGAGCCCTCTCGAGCAACGTCCCGATCAGCGCCTTGCGATATTCTTCGCTCGCGTGCATGTCGCTTGCAGCCTGCACGTTGGCGCGCGCCATGCGTCCCGCAGCATGGGCAAGTGCCGCATCCACTTTCTTACCGGTTACAAAGTCTTCCACCGCGGCCAGACGCCCGGGCGTTTCTCCCGTTCCGAATACTCCGACATGCACCGCAGTCGCATGACCTTGTGCGTCTTCTTCGAAATGCAGCGCCACGCCGCCCAGAGCAAAATCTCCCCTCCGCTTCGAGAACTCGAGGAAGGCCCATCGCCTATGCGGCTGCCAACGCGGAAATCTAATGGAAGTGATTAGTTCGTCCGGCTTCAGTGACGTCTCGAGCGGCGCGACGACAAAGTTCTTGGCAGCGACCACACGGCTACCGCGAGCACCTGTAACGTAAATCTCGGCGTCGCAGGTAATCGCCAGTGCCGGCATCTCTGCTGCCGGATCGGCATGAGCCAGGCTTCCGCCGATCGTTCCTCGATTACGTATCTGATAGTGCGCGATATTCCGGACCGCTTCACGCATAAGCGGATGGGCATGCGTAAGCGTTTCTTCGGCTTCGATCTGGCACCAGCGCGTCATGGCGCCGACCTGAACGCCGTCCTCACCAATTTCGATGCGGTTCAGTCCTTCGATCTTCGCAAGATCGATCAAGAGCGAAGGTGCAGCCAGACGATACGCCATCAGCGGAAGAAGGCTTTGGCCGCCCGCAATCGGCCGCGCCTCGCCATTATGTTTCGCGAGAAGTGCTGTCGCTTCCTGCAAGGTGCCTGGAGAAGCATATTCGAATGGCGGTAGCTTCATAGTTTCTGCTGCCTTTCCGCTTGCGCAAAAGCACAAGCGATCCCGCGCGCACCGTTTCATGCGCGCGCGGAACATTCTTTTTGTTACTTGATTGATTCGATCTTGAATTCCGCGGCTTGCTTCTTGATCTTGTCGCGGTCGAACTTGTTGATCTCGGGCAGCAACGCCGACGTATAGATACGGCTCGTCGGAATGGCCTCTTTCAGCAGGCCCTGCTCGCTCAAAAATCCTACAAGGTTCTTCCAGTCCTGTTCGACGAATGCGCCGGCGACACCTTTCGTCTTCGCCGAGCTCCAGATCGCAAGGCGCGCCTTTGCCACGGCGATCCCCTGCTCGAGCGCCTCATTCGCAGGCATGTTTTTCGGTTCGGCTTCAGGGAACAGCTTCCAGGTTATCTTGACTGCAGCCGCCGGGTTCTGGATCGAAAACAGATGGCCGCGGGCGATGGCGCGCGCGAAGCCAACGAGTTCTTTCTGCCGTGTCTTAAGCGTATCGCGCTTGGCAAGAATGCTCGTGTCCGGAAGGTCGCGCAGCTTTTCGCTTACCGGAAGAAGCCGCGTTTTCAGCCCAAGCACGCCAAATTTCGCGAGCGCCGCATCGTTGAAGACGAGACCGTCGACGACCTGTTGGCGGATTGCCGTCAGCGCCTGTGCGCCTACGCCGATCGGAATAAAGGTTACATCCTTCGCCGGATCAAGACCCGCGTCTCGCGCGTAAGCGCGCCCAAAGGAAATGCCGGTGCTGCCCATAGACAGCACGCCGATCTTTTTTCCTTTCAGATCAGCCACGGACTTGACCGGGCTGTTTACCGGTACGGAGATCGGCCAGATGTTCTGGTAGTAGAGATTGTGGAAATACTGGACGTCCAGATCCTTTCCCGCCTGCATACCGATGATCGCGTCAGCCGGCGAAGCGAGCCCGACGTCCGCGTTTCCTGCCGAGATCTGAATAGCCACCTCGTTCGAGCCGCGAACCGGGAGAATCTGCACCTCGAGACCTTCCTCCTTGAAGTACCCGAGGTACTGCGCAACGGCCACCGGTGCGAAGGACTCATCGAAATTCGGGATCGGTATCAAGGCTTTGATCTTCTTCAGTTCCTGCGCTCGCGCATCCTGCGACGCAATTGCAGCCACCGCACATACTGATGCAATCGCCACCGCCCTAATCATTCGACTGACTTTTTTCATTTTCCCTCTCCTCGTTATGAGCCCACTACAGCGACACGATCGCTTCTGATCCAGAACACAAGACGGCGTCCGATCGTCCGGACGACCGCGTGCAGGATGGTGCCGAGAACGGACAGAATAATCAGCACCGCAAAAACCCCAGGTACATCGATGTTGAAATTTAGCGCGGTGATGAGATAGCCAAGACCGACATGTGCACCTACGAATTCACCGACAAGCGCACCAATAACGGCGAACACCGCAGACACTTCGAGTCCGGCAAAGATGGTTGGCAGAGCCGCCCACACCCGAAGCTCTTTGAAAATCTGCCAGCGCGATGCGCCGAACGCGTGCATCATGTTGAGCTGATCACGATCCGTCGTATGAAAGGCCGACATGACAGCGACGAGCACGGGGAAGAAGCACACCAGTGCGGCGATCACGATCTTCGACGCGATGCCGTAACCGAACCAGATCAGGAATAACGGCGCGATCGCAATTTTCGGTACGGTTTGGAACGCTACAATGTAGGGATATGCGTACTTCTCGACCGACGGCATCATCGCGACAAGCACGCCAAAGAAGAAGCCAGTCCCCACGCCCAGTGCAAAGCCGCTAAGCACAGCTACTGTGGTAGCGCGAAGATGGGGCCAGACATCACCGCTGGCGAAGAGCTGGTAGAGTCTGACTGCAATTGCCGATGGTGCAGGCAGTACGAAGTCGGGCACGAATCCTGCGCGCGCTACTCCTTCCCACAAGGCAGCCAAGAATACGAAGAGTACGAGATGCTTTATTCGCTGTGACATAAGATCCTCAGAAATGCGCGCCCGCAGACGGCCCGGAAAAGACAGTGCGAATTTCGGAGCACAGTTTCGCGAACTGGGGGTCGCCCATGCTTGCGAGCGTTCTCGGCTTAGCAAGATCGATATTTGCAATCTCTGCGATTCGGCCCGGTCTTGGCGTCATCACAAGCACCCTATCGCCGAGGAACACCGCCTCGGGAATACTGTGCGTGATGAACACGATCGTCTTCTTTTGCTCGGCTTGAATACGGATTAGCTCGGTGTTCATCTGCTCGCGCGTCATGGCGTCCAGCGCACCGAACGGCTCGTCCATGAGCAGGATGCTTGGGTCGCACACCATGGCGCGGCAAATCGCGACGCGCTGCTGCATGCCTCCCGAGAGCTCGAATGGGTACTTGTCAGCGAAATCCTTCAGGCCGACGAGATCAAGAAGCTCGCGCGCGCGCTGCTTTCGCTCGAGCCCCTGCGCGCGTGCTGGCAGCAGAACATTGTCTAATACTGTCTGCCAGGGAAGCAATGTGGCCTGCTGAAAGACCACGCCGACATCCCGGCTCGGGCCCGAAACAACTTTTCCATTAATCTTGACCGAACCACTCGACGGCGAGTCGAGACCGGCAAGAATTCTGAGCAATGTCGACTTCCCGCAACCGCTTGGTCCGACCACGCTGAGAAGTTCGTTTTCCGGCACCTCAAGATTCACGTCCGCCAGCGCGTGCACCGGCGCGCCCTGACGTGTCGGATAGCGTTTCTCCAGCTTTTCAATGCTGATCAACGACATTTTCTCACTGCTTGCACTCAACGGCCTGCCCTGCCTTGCCCTAACGAATTCGTGGGAGATATTTCCTTCGCTAACGAATATTGTCAAATCGGATTGCATACAATCTGACAGGTGTGATTATGGTGCGGCGCAAAAATGCAGCATCGCGGGCAGCAAATACGCCGTTGATTCAGCATTTTCGAATGTGGCGACGCAGCAAAATCAGGGGTGCGATGAAGCGACGCTGTTATGCGTGATCCGCGATGCGTCGCCTTGATAATATTTTGCGCAGAACGAACTTATTTTTTGCAGCCGACGAAATTCCATCGACACAACCATGGCCACCAGAGATGCCGCCTAGTGGCGAGTACTTGAGTGTCGAGTACTTGAGTAACGATTACCGTGTCGACATAGTCCGCATGCCCGGATCCGCGATTGTGGACCAACTGCGCATGCATGCTAGCGGAGTCTCCGCGGGAGTACCCTTTTTAGCGACAGCGGGGCGAATGCCCGAATGGGGCTACCCCATACTCCAGATCTGTTCCGGCTTTTGTACGAGCGCATCAGCTTCTGTTTGCGACGGCATCTTGTGGTCGAGAATGCTTTGCCGCAGCGCCTCGCCGAGCAGGACCAACACAGGTCCGCGGCGCTCTTCGTGCGTCAGGGTTACGCCTAAATCGGCGAGCGTGCTTTGCCGCGCATACTGCTCGGGCCGCGTCGCATTCCAGATCGCAATCGCGGGAACCGAAGGATCGATTCCTGCGCCGATTGCGTTTTTCGTGAATTCGGCGAAAGTCTTCATCGGCATGTAGATCGCCGTTACAGCCGCGGGATCGGCGATACTCCGCCAGTCGATATTGGCAGGCAGCTTTCCGTTCGCGCCGTGCCCGGTCACATATTGCAGACGCCGCGCATGCAACCGGTGCGTTAGAGACATCTTCAAACGGCTCGCCGCGCCTTGCGCGGCCGTGATACCCGGTACGACTTCGGTTAAAATGCCCTCGGCTCGGCATGCTTCGAGCTCTTCGCCCGCACGGCCGAAGATCATTGGATCTCCGCCTTTGAGACGAACGACGCGCTTGCCTTTCCTCGCGAGCGAAACCATCAATGCGTTGATCTCGTTCTGTTTGCAGGCGGGGCCGCCTCCCGTCTTTCCGACCAGCATTCTCTTTGCCTCGCGACGCGCGAAGTCGAGCACGCCGGGCGATACGAGATCATCGATCAGGATTACATCGGCAGACTGCAGTGCGCGCACGGCGCGCAGTGTGAGCAGTTCAGGATCTCCCGGTCCCGCGCCGACCAGCGTCACCGATCCTTGTTCGACGCTCGCGCCTTCTCTGCGCAATTCGGAAAGCAGGGATAGATAGTCCCCGTTCTCCGGCCTGCGATCGGGCTCCCGCAACGCGCGTGTCGTGAACAACTGCCAGAACCGGCGGCGCGCCGCAAAACTGAGCGCTTCCGCCGACTGCAACACAGCGCGCCAGCGCCGCGCCGCTTCCGCCCAGGCTGCAAACCCCATCGGCAGCATCGCTTCGATCTTTTCGCGTATGGCCTGCCCGAATATCGGTGCTGCACCGTCGGTCGAAATTCCGATCACCAGCGGAGAGCGGTTTACGATTGAGCCGAACGCAAAGTCGCAAAACGCAGGTTTATCGATTACGTTCACCGGCACGCCCGCCTCGCGAGCAGCCGCTGCAAAGGCCGCGGAATCTTCGTCGGTTTTGAACGTGCCGACCGCGATTGCTGCATTATCGAAATCGCTTTCGTTCCAGCTTCGCGGATGGATTCGGATTCTGCCTGAGAATGCATCGTCGCAGGCAAGCTCTGTCAATTCGCCTGACGGCTTTGGCGCATAGACATCAACGACCGCCCCCGCTGCTGCGAGCAGCTCGACTTTCCATGCCGCGCCCGCGCCGTTTACCGCCACCAGCGCGTGCTTTCCCTCAAGCGCGAAGAACACAGGAAGCCGCGCGAGCTTGCCCATACGCGGCGGCTTTTCTTCAGACGGGCTGCGGTGCTCGGACATGCTGCACTATCCTCTTCAATTCCGGCTTGCATGAGCCGCAATTCGTTCCAGCGCGAAGCTGCGCTCCCAATTCGTCAACACTAGAGACAGCACCGCTTTCGAGCGCAGCGCGGATTGCTTGCAACCCGACACCAAAGCACGCGCAGACGAGCGGACCGGCATTGCCAGCACCTTCGTTGTTCGTGCCGGAAAGAAGAGAGGTCCGTGCTCTGCTATCGATCCGCGGAAGCGTGAGCGCACTCTGCACCGCATCCCATCCTTTGGGCGGGGCGGACGGCCCAACGAAAAGACCGAAAGCGAGCCGGTCATTTACAAAGTTTGCAACACGAAAGACGCCGCGGCGTTCGTCGATATACTCCGCGATCTCGGCACCGTCCGGTCTGCAACGCGCGGCCAGCGCACGCCAGTAAGCGATATCCTCGTTCGCCGCGAACAGCACTCCCTCGCCGCCGTCTAGAGAAACGCGCGACCAGAACATGTCGCGCGGCAGGACGATCGAGCAGCGGGAAACGACAAAGCCCGATTGCGCAAACGACACCGGCGTCAACGTCACCGGCGTCGCCTTTGCCTCCGGCTGTCCGGAATGCGGATCGGTGAACGGTGCGGCAAGCGAACCGCTTCGTCCTGCAGACGCAGTCTCGTCGTTCCAGTGGATCGGCACGAAAACGGAGCCGCATTGCTGCCCTTCGTCGAATCTCACCCGATAGATGGTCTCACCATGCGCAGAGCAAACCCGAGCGAAACCGTGTTCCTCTATTTGATACCGCTCGGCGTCCAACGGATTGATTTCTACAAATGGCTCCGGCGAATGCTGGCCGAGCTTCGGGCTCAGACCCGTGCGGGTCATGGTGTGCCACTGATCGCGGATGCGGCCTGTATTCAACCGCAGCGGGAACTGTTCCGATGTAGCTTCCGCAAACTCGGGGATTGCGGGAGCGATGAACTTGCCGCGCCCGTTTGCGGTATAGAACGCTCCCTCTTCAAAAAAGCGCGGCCGCGGCGGCTTGGTATGTCCCGAGAGCGGCCATAGCACCGGCGCAAGCGCCTCATACGCATCGTCGCCGATTTGCTTTAGCGCACCAATGTCGAAATCACGCGTGCCTGCATTCTCGAAAGCTGAGAGTGCGGCGTGCTCGCGAAAAATATCAGCCGGAGACGCGTAGGCAAAAGCATCTCCGAAACCGATGCGTGCCGCGACTTCGCTGACGATCTTCCAGTCTGGTTTCGCCTCACCGGGCGCCGCAAGAAAGCCGCGCTGACGCGATATTCGCCGTTCCGAATTCGTGACGGTGCCGTCCTTCTCGCCCCAGGCAGTCGCGGGCAGCAACACGTGTGCGCCTGCCGTGATCGTGTCGTTGGAACGGACATTCTCCGACACAACGAAAAGCTCGAGCTTTGCAAGTGACGCGCGTACCGCATCCGCACGCGGCAACGAAACCGCTGGGTTGGTCGCCATGACCCAGAGCGCCTTGATCTCGCCGCGCTCGATCGCCTCGAATAGCCGCACGGCCTTCAAGCCTTCTCGCTTGGCCATCGCTTTGGCCTTCCAGAAGCGGCCGACACGATCGATCTCTTGCGGCGTGAAATTCATGTGCGCGGCGAGCTGGTTTGCGAGCCCGCCAACCTCGCGGCCGCCCATCGCATTCGGCTGGCCGGTGAGCGAAAACGGCCCCATTCCAGCTTTGCCGATGCGGCCTGTTGCGAGATGACAGTTGATGATCGCGTTCGCCTTGTCCGTGCCTTGCGCGGACTGGTTCACGCCTTGGGAGAACGCGGTCACGACGCGGGTGGTCGTGCGGAACAGTTCGTAGAATGCGAGAATGTCTTTCTTCGGAAGCCGAGTGCGCGCGGAAACCGTTTCGAGCGACGGCGCAATTTCTCTCGCTCGCGCGAGGGCGCCTTCAAAGCCATCCGTATGCCGCGCGATATAAGAGAAATCCAGCGCGTGCCGGTCCGCGAGATCGGCGAGCAGTCCCGAAAACAGCACGGTATCCATGCCCGGTGCGACGGGAAGAAACAGGTCCGCCTCTTCGGCGGTTGCCGTGCGCCGCGGATCGATCATCACGACCTTCGCACCACGACGCTCACGGTTTTCCATCATGCGGCGGAAGAGGACCGGATGACACCAGGCGGCATTCGAGCCGACGAGCACGATCAAATCGGCCTCGTCGAAATCTTCGTAGCAGCCCGGCACCGTATCCGAGCCGAACGCGCGCCGGTGCGCCGCCACCGACGACGCCATGCAGAGCCGCGAATTGGTATCCACGTTCGCGGAGCCGATAAAGCCTTTCATCAGCTTATTCGCGACGTAATAGTCTTCGGTCAGCAATTGGCCCGACAGGTAGAAGGCAACCGAGTCCGGCCCGTGTTCCGCTATGATTTTCTGAAAACCCGACGCGACTTTTTCGAGCGCCCTGTCCCAGGACGCGCGTTGCAAAGCGCCGCCCGCGTCACGGATCATGGGATGCAGAAGACGGGTTCTCAGCCCAAGGGTCTCGCCGAGCGCGGAGCCTTTCGAGCATAGCTTGCCGAAATTTGCTGGATGCGACGGATCGCCGGAAATTTTCGCCCCGCCGAGCCCGTCAGGCTGCGCGAGAACCCCGCAGCCCACTCCGCAATAGGGGCACGTCGTGCGGATCGCAGGCGCTATAGGAGCCTGCATGTTCATCAGTACACATCCGCCTGATAACGGCCCGCCCTTTTGAGCGTATTGACATAGCTGACCGCGTCTTCTGGCGAACGATTGCCGTGCTGCGCGACAATCTCGGTCATCGCGCGCTCGACGTCCTTCGCCATTCGCTTCGCGTCGCCGCAGACGTAAAAGTGTGCGCCGGCCTCGAGCCACGAGAACAGCTCTTTGCCCTCCTCGCGCATCCGATCCTGCACATAGATTTTCTGATCGCCATCGCGGGACCATGCGAGCGTGAGGCGCGTAAGCAAGCCGGCGGCCTGCATTCCGGAGAGTTCGTCCTTATAGAAGAAGTCGCAGTCGCTGCGCTGATGTCCGAAGAAAAGCCAGTTCCTGCCCTCGGCTTTCGTTGCCATGCGCTCCTGCAGGAAAGCGCGGAAAGGTGCCACTCCCGTGCCGGGACCGACCATGATGATGGGCGTCTGAGAATTTTCCGGCAGGCCGAAGTTATGCGCACGCTGGACATAGACCTTCAACGCGCCGCCCGTGGCGATCCCATTGGCCAAAAAGTCCGATGCAACACCGCGCCGCTCGCGGCTGCCGATCACGTAACGCACAAGATCAACGGTGAGCGAGATTTTGTTCTCTTCCGCCTTCGGGCTTGATGAAATCGAATAGAGCCGCGGCTGCAACGGCTCGAGCGCTTCCACGAAAACTTCCGGATCCGGCCTGATCGTTTCAAACTTCTTGAGCGCCGCGAGTACATCGAGCGTTGCGGCATCCCCATCGGGGTCTTCACCGGCGGCAAGTGCCTTTGCCTTCCTGCGCCGGTCACCACCGACGAGGAGCGAAATCAGCTGAAAGAGCGAATCCGGCGCCGGCGAAAGCGACACGTCCTTGCACAACACTTCGCGAAGCGTTTTCGCGCCGACCTTTGCATCCGGCCGCGCGCCGATCATGGCGATCACGGCATCGACGAGACCCGGGTGATTTTCGGGAAAGATGCCGAATGAATCGCCGGCGACGTAATCCAGTCCGGTGCCGGAAAGATCGAACTCGATATGATGCGTGCGCTTCTCCGAGTCCTTTCCATTCAGGAGATATCGTGCTGTGAGCTTCGCGATCACGGGATTGTCCCGCGAGCGGCCCGGCGCCACCAGCGGAGCCTCCTTCGCCGGAACTTCAGCCGAAGGTGCTGCTGCCGCAGGAACTTCGCCGGCGAACTCTTCGAACAGCTTCTTCAGCATCCGGTTGGTTTCTTTGCCGCCCGGAACACATAAGTTGAGGCGCTCCTCCTGCTTCAGAAACAGCGCGTTCGAATAGTCCTCGCAGTTATAGCCGCACTGGCCGCAATCCTGCTGCGCCATCGCGGCCATGAGCTTGCGGCGTAACGGGCGCGGCGCGGCGAGCTGCATGCGCTCGGCAATCGTCATCGTCTGGTCGTGCCAAGGCGCTTCGCCATCGTCGCCGTCATCGAGCGGGCCTTTCGGCGCCTCCGGCAACAAGCCCTTCGCCTGATCCGGCGAGAGCGCGGTGACCTGATCGAGTGAAACCAGACCCGCGAAGAAGCCATTCAGCCACGCACGCTGCTCTTCGGAGAACGGCGCGCTCTCCGGGACGATGGTTGGCAAGAGCGGCTGCGCGTTGACAGTCATTCCGCCGCCTCCGCTTCGAACATCGTGCGTAGTGTTTCGACATCGTGACGCTTCACGAAGGCGAGAAAGGTCTCGCTGCCCTCTCGCGCCGCGAGGTATCCCTTCAGCATTTTCTCGACAGTCCGCGGCGTATGCTCGGCTTTCACGTCGCGATAGATTTCGCGACCGATCGCGGCTTCCTCGCCGAAGCCGCCGCCAACAAAGATGTGGTAGCCCTCAACAGTCTCGCCTTCACTGCCGGTTTCGACCCGCGCACCGATCAAACCGATGTCGCCGATATAGTGTTGCGCGCAGGAATGATGACAGCCGGTGAGATGAATATTCACCGGTCCGTAGAGTTGCACGCGTGCTTCGCAATGATCGGCGATCGCGGCCGCATGACCCTTGGTATCGGAGGCGGCAAAGCGGCACCCCTTGTTGCCCGTGCAGGCGACGAGGCCCGCACGCACCGAAGCCGCCTTGGTGGTGAGGCCGAGTTCTTCGATCGCGGCTTCCGCGAGTGCGACCTTTTCCGCCGGCACACCGGAAATCAGAAGATTTTGCCAGACCGTCAGACGAATATCGCCATCGCCGAGATCATTCGAAATCTTCGCAATTCCGTGCATCTGTCCGGCGGTAATCTTTCCGACCGGCAACACGACGCCGATCCAGTGCAGACCCTTTTGCTTCTGTTCGTGGACCCCGATGTGTGCGAGCCGGTCGAACGGCAGGCGAGGCTTCACCGCTTCCACCGGCACGCGCGTCAGCTTCGCACCGAGTTTTTCCTCGACCGCTGCGAGATACTTTTCGAATCCCCAGGCATCGAGCACATATTTTAGCCGCGCTTTGAGCCGGTTGGTCCGGTCGCCATGATCGATGAAGACGCGCACGATTGCGTCCGCCACCTTCCCCGCCTCGGCGGGCTTCACGATCACACCGGTATCGCGTGCGAAGTCTCTGTGCCCGGTGATGCCGCCGAGCGCGAGGCGGAACCATATGCCCGCATCAACGCCGAAGCCTTCCTGCACTTCGACCGCCTGAAAACCGATGTCGTTCGTGTCCTCCAGCACCGGAATAATGCCCGCGCCATCGAAGGCGACGTTGAATTTGCGCGGCAGGCCATAAAGCCCGCGATCATTCAGGATGCGATGATGCCACTCGCGCGCGTATGGCCGCGTGTCGAGCAATTCCTGCGGATCGATGCCCGCGGTTGGCGTGCCGGTGACATTGCGGATGTTGTCAGCGCCCGAACCTTTGGTCGCAAGCCCCAGATCGACGATCTCCTCGAGCAATACCGGGCCGTCGGCGGCGGGTATTTCGCGAACCTGCAAATTCGCCCGCGTCGTCACATGGGCGTAGCCGCCTCCCCGCCGCTCGGCGATATCCGCCACACCCGCGAACTGCCACGCCTTGAGGATGCCGTTTGCGATCCGCAGGCGGCACATGAAGAAATCTTCCGCCGGCGCGACATAAAACAGGCCGTGGAATTTCCAGCGGAAGATATCCGCGCCTTTTGGATAGCTTCCGTTCTCCGCCTGCTCTTTCAGTCGCGCATAGGCATCGAACGCGTTCTCGTCGCGCTTTCCTTTCTCCTCGGCCGCGAGTTTTTTTCCTTCCGCTTCAAAGCGCGCCTGCGCAGCCAAATGCGCCGCATCGGGCCCGGACGGCGCAGTGGCACCACTTGCGGCAACGCCCCGCGCCGCGCGCGCAGTCTGCAAGCCGGAAGCGAAGCCTTCGAGGTAGCGTTTCTGTTCCGGGTTGAAGTCGGCTGACATGACTAGGCCGCCTCGCGCATGGCAAGCGCGCGCCCGAAAGCAAGTTCGTCGCGCATTGCGCTCACGGGTGCGCCGGCGCGGATGAGATCGAGATACCACGCGCTGTCCGCGGTATCGCCGAACAGCACGACGCCCGCGAGCTTGCCGTCGCGGATAACCAGTTTGCGGTAAATTCCCGCTCCCGGATCGCGAAGCAGCAGCGTCTCGCAATCTTCCTCCGCGCAGGCGAAATCGCCCGCGGAAAAGACGCTCAAGCCCGTCACCTTCAGATTCGTCGCGTTTTTTTCAGGCCTAAACGCCGCCTCGTCCCCCGCAAGCGTGCGCGCCGCGACCGGGGCCATTTCATAGAGCGGCTCTACGAAGCCGTAGCAGCGGCTGTCGTGCTCGGCGCATTCGCCGAGCGCCAGAATATCGGGATCGGAGCTGCGCATATCGTCCCCGACGACGATACCGCGCTCAACATGAAGGCCGGCGTCGCGCGCAATCCGCGTTTCCGGACGAATACCAACCGCCATAACGACAAGGTCGGCAGGATAGATGGTGCCGTCATCGAGCAGCACGGCTTCCACCAGTTCGTTTCCAAGAATTGCTTTCGTCTGGGCGCGGCAATGAATCTTGATGCCACGAGCCTCCAGCGCGCGCTGTAAATAGCCACCCGCCTCCTGATCGAGTTGCAACTCCATGGGATGCGACATCAAATGGAGCACAACCACATTCATGCCGCGCTTTTTCAACGCAGCCGCGGCCTCCAGCCCCAGCAATCCGCCACCGATGACGACCGCGTTCGCGCCCGGCGTCACGGCCGCGGCAAGCATGGTCTCCACATCATCGAAGTCACGAAACGCAACGACGCCCGGCAGATCCTTGCCAGACACCGGCAACATGAACGGTACCGATCCGGTCGCGAGAACCAGCTTGTCGTAAGGCGTTTCACCGCGTGCGGAGACCACAACTTTGCGCGCGCGATCGATCTTCGTGACGGTCTCACCGAAGCGGCACGCAATCTTACGCTGTGCGTACCAGGCGGCGTCATGGATCACGACATTCTCGAAGCACTCCTCGCCGGCCAGCACCGGCGAAAGCATGATGCGATTATAGTTTCCGTGCGGCTCGGCACCGAACAGCGTGACATCGAACGCATCAGGCGTGTCGCGGCAGAGATGCTCCAGCATCCTTCCCGACGCCATACCGCTGCCGACGATGACAAGCCGTTCACGCACTGTGCTGCACCTTATTCCGCGGCTTCTGCCGTGCCGTACGCCTCGCCGATCATGAAGCCGGAGAGCGTGACGTAAGCCTCGGTCCAGGCCGTCGCGACCTCCGGCGTCCACTTGTCGCCCAGGCCCTTTTCCAGCGTCCACAGGAGTGCGGCGCCGACCGGCTCGTAATGCGCAACCTTCACGCCATACGAGACATGCTTTTTCGCGAGATTGCTCGCCGCCGGAAGAATGCTTGGCAGATCGCTCAAGCCGCGCACCACGATCGCGAGCGTGCTCATGAGCTTGCGCCCCTGCTCGGTTATGTCGCTCTTGAACATCGGCTTCACTTCAGGCGCGATCTCGAAGAGCCGGCCGTAAAACAGCGCAGCCGCCTGTTCCGAGATCGGCACGACATCGGCAAAGGTCGTCTGAACGAGTTCGACTTGAGCTGGCTTCATGGCTTGCCTCCTGTTGAACGACGAAAGACTTCAGGCCGCCTCGACATAGCGGTGCCGCTCGTAGAGGAACTTGAGCACCGCAGCACGGCACTTGATGTAGGCGGGATCGGAAACCAGATCGAGACGCTTGCGCGGATGTACAAGCGGCACTTCCAGCACATCACCAATCATCGCCGCCGGACCATTGGTCATCATGACGATGCGATCGGAGAGCAGTACGGCTTCGTCGACGTCATGGGTGATCATCATGACGGTGTTGCCGAGCTTCTGATGCAACGCCATCACCGAGTCCTGCAGATGCGCGCGCGTCAGCGCGTCGAGCGCGCCGAAAGGTTCGTCGAGCAGGAGAACCTTTGGCTCCATTGCAAGCGCGCGGGCGATACCCACGCGCTGCTTCATGCCGCCGGAAATTTCCGCGGGGCGCTTGTCCTTGGCGTGCACCATCTGCACGAGGTCGAGATTATGCAGCGTCCAGGCGTCGCGCTCGGCGCGTGACTTCGTCTTCGAGAATACCTTGTCCACCGCGAGCCGCACGTTGTCGTAAACCGTGAGCCAGGGCAGCAGCGAATGGTTCTGGAACACGACCGCGCGGTCGGGGCCGGGATCATCCACCTGCCTGCCTTCGAGAATAACGCCGCCTTTCGTCGCCTGCGTCAGACCGGCGACGATGTTGAGCAAGGTCGATTTTCCGCAGCCGGAATGGCCGATGATCGAGACAAACTCGCCCTTCTCGATATCGAGCGCAATGTCGCGCAGCACTTCCGTACTCTGCGAGCCGCGCTGGAAGGTTTTATCGACATGATCGATCTTGAGATACATCGCTTTCTCCTTATGCCTTCGCGGTGCCGCGGGTGACGATTGACGAAACGGCGGCAACCAGGCGGTCGAGCACGAAGCCGACAAGACCGATGTAGATCAGCGCGACCACGATGTCGGAGAGCCGCGACGAGTTCCAAGCGTCCCAGATGAAGAAGCCTATGCCGACGCCGCCGGTGAGCATTTCAGCCGCAACGATCGCGAGCCAGGACAGGCCCACACCGATCCTGAGGCCGGTGAAAATGTAGGGCGCAGCGGATGGCACCATGATCTTGTAGAAATATTCGAGCGGATTGAGTTTCAAGACCAACGCCACGTTGCGGTAGTCCTGCGGGATATTCCGGATGCCGACCGCAGTATTGATGATGACCGGCCAGATCGCCGTGATGAAGATCACGAATATCGCCGATGGATTGGCATCCCGGAACGCTGCGAGCGAAAGCGGCAGCCATGCAAGCGGCGGCACCGTGCGCAGTACCTGAAAGATCGGATCGAGCCCGCGCATCGCCCAGGTCGATTGACCCACGACCGCTCCGAGCAGAACGCCGACGAATGCGGCTAGCCCGAAACCATAAGCTACGCGCTCGAGCGAAGTAATGATACGCAGACCGAGGCCAATGTCCTGCGGGCCTGCAACGAAGAACGGATCGACGATCAGGTCCTTCGAGTCCTGCCAGATCTTCAGCGGTGACGGCAGAGACGACTTGGGGCTCATCGTGGTGAGCTGCCAAACCGCGAGGATCAGCGCGAGCACGATCAACGGCGGTATAACGCGCGCCGCCACCTCGCCCAGCACCGGCAGCACGCGCGTCAGCAAAGGCTTCGTTGGTGGCGCGGGAAGCGGCAGCACTTCGGCGGATGCCTTGGTCAGCGCCACGACATTTTCGGTGTTCCTGATCGGCATGTTCATCCCGACATCTCCAAAGAGTTGGGGCTACGGCCTGCCGTAGCCCGTTCATTTGTTTTGTTCAGACTTCCACGCGCTTGATGGAGAGAGACTTGAGGTAGGCCTGCGGGTTCGACGGATCGAACGTCTTGCCGTCGAAAAACTTTTCAACGCCGCGCGAGTCTCCGGTCGGATAGCCGGCAAGGCCCAGCGATTTCGCGGCCTCGATCCAGAGATCGGAGCGGTTGGTTTTGTTGACGAGCGCCTTGATATCGACCGTCGGCTCGAACTTGCCCCAGCGGATGTTCTCGGTGATGAACCAGCTATCGAGGCTCTTCCATGGATAGGACACCTCGCCCTTCTCACCCCAGAACTTCATGTAGAGCTTGGTGCCCTTCTCGACGCGCCCGCGGCCGTAGTTGATGTCGCCTTTGATGCGTCCGATGATGTCCGGCACCGGCACGTTGAACCACTGGCGCTTGCCGATGATCTCGGCCATCTCCTGCTTGTTCTCGAACTTGTCGCACCACTGCTGCGCTTCCATCACCGCCATCATGATGCCTTTCGCGGCCTTCGGGTTGGCATCGACCCAGTCGGCGCGCATGCCGAGCACCTTCTCGGGGTGATTGAACCAGAGTTCGCCGGTGGTCAGCGCGGTGAAGCCGATATCCTGATTGACGAGTTGCTCGTTCCACGGCTCGCCGACACAGAAGCAATCCATGTTGCCGAC
>DAORMJ010000005.1:92479-146326 GCA_035440445.1 Xanthobacteraceae bacterium | reverse complement strand
AACATCCTTGTCGGGATCGATGCCGCCGGCGGCGAGCCAGTAACGGATCCAGACATCATGCGTGCCGCCTGGATAGGTCATCGCAGCCTTCACTTCCTTGCCCGCAGCTTTCTTCTTCTCGAAAGCCGCTTTCAGCGCGGAGGAGTTGGTGCCGACATTCAGATCCTTGTACTCATTGGAGACCGAGATGCCCTGACAGTCGTAGTTGAGGTTCAGCAACGTATACATCGGCACCGGCTGCTTGTTCTGCATGGTGATGCCGGATGAATAGAGATGGATCTTCGGACGAAGGATATGTGCGCCATCGATACCGTTTGCCTTGGTGCCGAGCGCCATGTTGTCACGCGTCGCTCCCCAGGACGCCTGCTTGAGAACTTGCATCTCGGTCAGGCCGTATTTCGCGTAGAAGCCTTTCTCCTGCGCGATGATAAGCGGAGCCGCGTCAGTCAGTGCGATATAGCCAAGCTTAGTGCCCTTCACTTCCGGACCGGTCTGCGCGAAAGCGGCCCCCGAAGGCAGCGCCATCTTCGCCGCCGCGAAAAGCGCCGCCGTGCTCGCGCTCTTTTTCAGAAATTCGCGCCTTGCGATGCTCTTTCCCAACTTCTTCATCTCATTCCCCTCTGTTTTCGTTGGGCAGGTCCGAAACAAAAAACGCCGCGAACTTTCCCGCGCGCTTTGCGCGGTCAGTTCAGCGGCGTCGCTGTATCGGTCCTGCCCGGACTAAGTTGCCGTCAGCATCGACGGCACGATTCGAGTTGTTCTAATTCAAGCGTCGGTGCGGCCTCTGCAGCAAGGCGATATGTGCGGCAGAATCAGAGTGCCCATGCCGCGAAACGCGCCGGTTGAAGTGTCGTCATTCCAAGGCTTTTCCAACCACCGCTGCGCTTCCTGCGCGCTAATTGTGCAACGCGCCGCTTGTCAGCGCCGCCGAACGTTCCACGTCGCGAGATGTTTTTCGAGATCCAGCGGATCGAATGGCGGCCCGTCGAAAGCGCCGACCCCGTCTTTCGGTTCGCCGGAAGGCGGCAGATCGCCTGCGCCCAGCACGTCGTCGTAGAGGTCGGGACGAAACGTAGTCCGCGCGGCATTCAGTAGGTTTTCCGAAAGCGGCGCCTGCCCCCAGCGCACCATTTGCGCATAGAGCCACGAGGCTTGCGCGGGGTCGGGGCGCGCGGCACCGCGCCGCCCCACCATCAGATAACGGTTGCTTTCACGATAGCTTCCATCGGGGGACACTTTCAGCCTCCCATCGAGGGTGCGGCGGGTGATTTCCGGGGCAACGTTCAGGCGGTTCGGCGCGGAGATAATCCGGCAAGACTCTTCACGATTGGCTTCATCCTCGATGAAGTCCGCCGCCTTCTTGTGCGCGCGCAGCAGCGCCGCCACGCTTTCCGGATTCTCCGCCGCCCACGCCGTCCGAAGTGCGAGCACCTTCTCGGCCGCGCGTTGCAGAATTTCGGAAACGAAATGCAGGATATGCGCGATACCAAGATCAACCGCGACCGAATTCCATGGCGCACCGACGCAGAACGCATCGACATGACCATTCACGATGCTTTCGACCATGAACGGCGGCGGCAACACCACCATCTGCACGTCTTCGTCGGGATCGACGCCCGCGGATGCCATCCAGAAGCGAAGTTGATAATTGTGCGTCGAGAACGGGAACGTCATGCCGAAATTCAGTGGCGGTTGGCCCTTACGCTTGCGTTCGGCAACGATTGCCGCGAGCGCCTTCGCCGAGACTTTCGGATCGGTGAGATCGCCTTCGGCCTTGTCTTCCAGCGCTTTCTTGAGCGCGTTCGTTACCGTGATCGCGTTGCCATTCAGCCCGAGGTTGAACGGCGCGATGATCGGCACGCGAACATGGCCTATCCCTAGATTTGATGCAATCGCGACGGGGGCCAGAAGATGGGCCGCGTCGAACAGTCCAATATTCAGTTTGTCACGAACGTTCGACCATGACACTTCGCGGACCAGTTCGACATCGAGCCCTTCTTCGGCGGCAAAGCCTTTGTCGATCGCAACGATGAGCGCTGCTGCATCGACCAGCGGAATGAACCCGATGCGGAGTTTCTTCGATGCGGTCATTTCAGGAGCTCCGCTGCGGTAATGATGGATTGCGCGATATCGGCGATTTTTTTCTTTTCGTTCTGCGCGGTCGTGCGCAACAGGGCGTAAGCCTGCTCTTCGGACAACTCCTTTCGTTTCATCAGGATGCCTTTGGCGCGGTCGATCACCTTGCGCTCTTCCAGCGCCGACTTGGTCTGCTCGAGCTCGGTACTGATCCGCGAGAATGCATTGAAGCGAGAGATCGAAATGTCGAGGATGTGTTTGATGCGGTCCTTCTTCAGTCCATCGACGATGTAGCTTGAGACCCCGGCATCGACGGCGGCCGCAATCGAGGCGCTGTCGCTTTGATCCACGAACATCGCAATCGGGCGCTTCACGGCCCGGCTCACGCGGAACATCTGTTCCAGCACGTCGCGGCTCGGGTTTTCGAGGTCGATCAGAATGACGTCGGGATCGATCGCGTAGATGCGTTCGAGCAGGTTGTCGGTACCCTCGAGCCGGATGACATGAAGATGGCCGGCATCGCGCAGCCCTTCCTCGAGAATGGCGGCGCGCACAGGGCTGTCATCGACGATGATGATCTTGAGATTGCTGTCGCTGTGCACGCTACTGGCCTGGAAGTTCACCAATTGGCTTGGTGGCATGCAATATGCAGACCATGACCCCGCGCTATTCGCGCATCAACACTGGGCGAAAGTCTCGCTAGTCGCTTCCTGAACCGGCGCCAGTCGTACAACACGACGCGCAAGAGATTCACGCCGTCATGCGGGATAGGTCGAGAACGAAATTTCAGAGTGAGGGCAGCGGAGAATTTCAGAGTAAAATGTCCGCGAAAACTAAGTCCGCATAATCATTAGCGGAATTGGTTGAACACCCAGTCCAGCCGAGCTTGGTCTGGGCGGAAAAGTACGTGCAAACAGGGAAATTTACAGGGAATTTGAGAAGACTAGGCTTTTTAAGACCAGCCCAGCCTGATTTAAGTCAAAGAATCAGGGCGTAACATCCAAAATTCCCTAGGCCACTTAACAGGGAATTCCCGTGAGCAAACAGGCTTCTTTTCCGATTTGCCGAAACGGCCGACTGCACCCGCTCGGGGCCGTACCCTGCCGTAGTCGTTCTCACCTGTAGCGGGGTGCACAAAAAATCGCAACGACCCGTCGCCGTATGCCTAGGATTCGCACAACTAGGAAGTGTTTCGCCGAGCGTCCTGCCGAATCATATCTGCGGCCTACCCTCCGATCAAAATTGCAGGTGCGTTGGTGTTCGGCGAAACCATAGACAGCATAATCAAGATGGCGAGCTCGATATGAGCAGACGCGCTCCCGTTGTAATTGACATAAAAGCTAACACGTTCAAGCCGTGCGTTCGTACAAAGAACACTTGATGCTAAGTCGTTCCTATATAGATAATCACGTGGTATGATGCATCTTCTGAAGGGCTACGTCACACGCCAACGGCCTTGCTGGAACAGTTTCTTGGAATGAACCCGACACTCACGCTGATACACTAAACTGTTGCCACACGACTCGAACCTGCGGCATTCACTAGTAAGACGACACTCAGTTTGCTGGAATGGGCGGCTTTTCCAAAACGACAATACCTGTCATCGCTAGAATCCCGAATGCTACTACTAGCAAAAAGAACCACGCCAAACCTATTCTTGCCAGCAGCTCCCAATCTATTCTCAAATCGCGTCACCTTCAGCACCATCGTTGTAGATTCGTTTGTTAAACGAGACTTCACGCACAAGCGAAGCGAAGAACTTTTCAGCGAGCTTTTTCGACGTAGCAGTAATCAAACGTCCACCGAGTGACGCTATCTTGCCGACGACCTCTGCCTTTGTCTCATAAGTAAGGGTCGTCACGCCATCGACCTCATCTAGCTTTACGACCGCCATGCCTCTTGCAAATCCGGCAACGCCGCCGTTACCTTGACCAATAATATTATATCCGTTCGGCGGATCCAAGTTTTCCAAAGCTACATTACCGATGAATGTGGCTGAGAACGGGCCGATCTTTACTGCCACGTTTGCCTCGAACTCATTGGTCGATTTTTGCTTAAGTTCTTTGCATCCGGGAATACAACGCTCGAGTACCGTGCGATCGTTCAGGGCATTCCAGACAATGTCCTTGCTCGCATCAAGCCGATACTCGCCTGTCAACTCCATGGGTACAGTCCTTCTGACTTTGGGATTTGCGCCAATCGCTCCCTATTTCGAGGGGGCGATCTTCTCCGCGACTCGAATTGCATCAGGCGCCTGTTCTACGATCCGTTTCAGAAAGCGGTGCACGACCACCATGTCGCTATACTGCACGCCAGCGAACAGCGGCACGTTCACGCTTCTGAGGATCGGCGTGAGATTGTTGAACATCTCGCGGCCGCTTCTGCTGAGCCGGACAGACACCGCGCGCTTGTCACGACTGCTGGGCACTTTCGTCACCAGACCCAATTCGATCAGGTCGCCGATCTCCGCTGTCACATGCGCCGCGGCGATATGGAGATGATCGGCGAGATCGCGAACGCTCGTGTCGCCGCTACGCTCGCAATACCACACTCCCAGCAACACAGAATAGCCCGCCGCGGACAGGCCCAGCTTTGCCGCCAAGCTGGATCGGAGCTTACGCATCAACGCGCTCGCTGCGGTAAAGTCGGAAATGAACTCTCTCAGCACGCTATCTTCCGGTGAAAGTTCGCTAATCGTGTGCGCGCGCAAAAGCGCGTTGTGAAGCGATGCATCCGCCTTGGTGGTGCCCGTCTGCTTTGGGGTGTTGATATTTTTTCCCGCTGACTTTTTCGATTTAGCCGTCATTCAAAGACTCTTTGCTGCTACCAAAACAGTGCATCCTGAGACGGAACGGCGCTCGCGCCCCGCTCGATCCTGTTATACTTTCCTCGATAAAAAATGAGCGGCTGTGCGTCGCCGCCTTTGAGATCGTTAAATGCCTCTATGCGGCCCAGCATGATCTCGTGATCGCCGCCTTCGTACTGCCGATAGGATTCACATTCGAACGCCATGACGGCGTCCTCGAAGATAAAGCCACCGTCGACTTCTGCTGCTGCCAGGTCCGCCCACTTGTCGCCCGAGGGGCGCCCAAACCGATTGGAAAGCTCGCGCTGGTCTTCGCTCAATATGTTGATTACGTACTTCTTCGCATTCTTCCAAGCTGCAAAGCCAAGCGCCGAGTTGCCAACACTGAAAAGTACGAGCGGCGGCGTCAGCGAGACCGCGTTGAACGAACTGACAGTGAGCCCGAGCGGCTGACCGTTATCGAGCTTAGTGGTTACGATGGTCACGCCGGTCGCGAAACTCCCGAGTGCGTTACGAAGTGTGCGGTCAGTGAAATCTGTAATGCGCATTTTCGATCCGGTCATACGCTCAAATAGCGATGCTGCACTTCTTTGTTCCGAAGCAGAGTGTGCGAATCGCATTCGAACACCACTTTACCGCGCTCGAGAAAATAGTGGCGGTCTGCGATTCTCGCCAAAGCGGTGATATTTTTATCGGTCACGAGGATCGCCTGTCCCGTTGCCTTTACTTTAGTCAAGCACTGCCAGATTTCTTCCCTGATCAACGGCGCCAGACCTTCGGTTGCTTCGTCGAGGATCAGCAGCCGAGGGTTCGTCATTAGCGCGCGGCCGACAGCAAGCATCTGCTGCTCGCCACCCGACAGCAGCCTCCCCAAACTCGAGAGCCGCGCCTTCAACGAAGGAAAAAGCTCGAGCACGCTTTCGAGATTCCAGTAATTTTTCTGGTTGAAGCGATTTGCAGCGGTCGCGATCAGATTCTCCCGAACAGTCAAATTAGGAAACACCTGACGGCCCTCGGGCACAAGGCCAATGCCTTTGCGTGCGACGCGATAAGCCGGAAGCGTTTTCAACGATGTGCCGTCGAAGCGAATGTCGCCCGAGGCAACCTTCACGAGACCCGCGATGACGTTGATCGTCGTTGACTTACCCATGCCGTTGCGGCCGAGCAGTGTCACGACTTCACCTGCGGAAACCCGCAAGTTCACGTCGAACAGCACCTGGCTGCCAACGTATCCGGCGTTCAATTTTGTTACTTCGAGCATGACTACGCTTCATCCTCGCCAAGATAGGCGCGCCGCACGTCGGCGTTTGCGCGAATTTCGGAAGGCGTTCCGGTTGCGATGATCTGGCCGTACACGAGAACGGAAATCCGGTCCGCGAGCGAGAACACGGCATCCATGTCGTGTTCGATCAACACCATCGTCACGGTTCCTTTCAGCGCACGGAGAAACTCGACCAGCTTTGCCGCTTCTTCCAGCCCCATGCCTGCCATCGGCTCGTCGAGTAGAAGCAGGCTCGGCTCAGTTGCGAGCGCGATCGCGATCTCCAGCGAACGCTTCTCGCCGTGAGCGAGTTCGGCGGCGCGGACATGAAGACGATCGCCGAGCCCCACCTTCGAAAGAACATCCTTCGCCGGTGTGGTCAGGGCGTCCACGTCGGAGGCGGCTTTCCAAAATCTGAAGCTATGGCGTTCCCTACCCTGCATCGCGAGCGCAACGTTCTGCAGCACCGTGAACTCGCGGAAGATGCTTGTGATCTGGTACGAACGTGCAAAGCCTCGCCGTGCGCGCTCATAGGCCGGCACGTTCGTGACATCTTCGCCGTTCATTCTGATCCTTCCAGCCGACGGCTTCCGGTCACCGGCAAGCAACGAAATCAACGTCGTCTTACCGGCACCGTTCGGGCCGATGATGGCGTGCAGTTCTCCCGGCACGACCTGAAAGTTCACGTCGTTTGTCGCGATCAGACCGCCGAAGCGAAGGAACAGATTCTCGGTTGAAAGAGATGCAAGCTGCCTCGTCATTTGCGCCCCCGCCGGACCGCCGACAGCATTCCGAAGACGCCGCGGTTCGCAAACAAAATGACCAGAACGATGATGGGACCCATGATCGCCTGCCAATGCTCAGTCACGCGAGACAGGAAATATTCCAAACCAACATAGATGCCTGCACCGAGAATCCCCCCCGATAGCGAACCCATGCCGCCGAGGATCGTCATGATCAGGATTTCGCCGGAGCGACTCCAGTGCATGCTGGCTGGCGAGATGAACAGGTTCTGGTTCGCCAACAGCGCTCCGGCGATACCGCAAACCACGCCTGAGATTACGAAGCCTACCAGCCGATAACGATACGGCGAGATTCCGACGGAAACGACCCGGGCCTCATTTGATTTGATCGCCCGTAATACCATCCCAAAACGCGACTCGACGAGCTGATGGAGCAAGAAAAGGACGACAAGAAGGATGGCGAAGCAGACGTAGTAGAGCACGATCGGATCCTTGAGCGTGCCAATCGCAAAATTGCTGTGACTCGCGATCCGAAGACCGTCGTCGCCGCCGAACGTATTCACACTGACTGCGAGATAATAGAGCATCTGTCCGAAAGCGAGCGAGATCATGATGAAGTGAATGCCAGACGTTCGCACCGAGCTTGCGCCGATGAAGAGCGCGACCACCGCAGAAGCCAGAATGGCGACGCCGAAATGCACAAATCCGTTATCGATCCCGTAGAAGTTCAGAATGCCCACACTGTAAGCGCCGACGCCGATGTAAACGGCGTGCCCTAGGCTGTTCATGCCCGCATAGCCGACGATAAGATCGAGACTGATCGCTGCGATCGCGAAGATCAGCACGCGCGTTGCCAGCCCGACGTAGAAGTCGTCGTTGAACGCAGCCGCGACCGGCGGAACGATTGCAAGAAGCACGAGCACAACAAGAATTGCGATGCTGTGCTGGGAACGGAAAAACATTGCTGAGAAGGGCATGGCTTATCTCGTCACCGGCGGGAACAAGCCTTGCGGCCGGAAAATCAGCACGAGCGCCATGGTGAGGTAGATCAGCATGGACGCGATCGCAGGTGCTGCGGCATCTGCCGCCGTCTGCGGCAGGAACGACGAGAACACCGGACGCAGGAACGAGCGCCCCATTGCGTCAATCACGCCGATCATGAGGGAAGCGACCAACGCGCCGCGGATAGAACCGACCCCTCCAATCGTGATCACGACGAGCGCGAGGATCAGCATATCGTTGCCCATGCCCGATTCGACAGTGAGCAGCGGTCCTGCCATCAGCCCCGCAAAGCCCGCGAGCGCGGCACCGATGCCGAAGACCACGGTGTAAAGAAGCTTGATGTTGACGCCGAGCGCATCGATCATCGCGCGGTTACTGGCGCCAGCGCGGATCAGCATGCCAAGGCGCGTATACGTAATGACCAGGTAAAGCGCCAAGCCTGCCGCAAGTCCTGCCCCAATGATGGTGAGGCGATAGATCGGAAACGGCGCGCCGGGAATGATTTCAACGTGGCCCGCAAGGAATGATGGCATCGAAGCGTAGATCGCGGTCGGGCCCCAGATGATGCGCACCAGCTCGTTGAAGAACATGGTGACGCCGAAGGTGGCGAGCACCTGATCAAGATGCGTCCGGTAGTACAATCTGCGGAAGACCAACACTTCAATGACGACGCCGACGACAAGCGCGCCGACGATCGCCGCCAGAAACCCCTGCCAGAACGAGCCGGTAATCGAGATCACTGACGCGCAGATATAAGCGCCGATCATATAAAGAACGCCGTGCGCGATATTAATGAGGTTCATGATGCCGAATACGAGCGTGAGCCCGGCGGCTATCAGAAACAACATTACGCCGAACTGAATTCCATTCAGCGTCTGCTCGAAAAGCTGAAGAAGCATCTTCCCTCGTAGTGGCCTTGCCTTATTCCTTAGAAAAATTCGCCGGCGAGTTCCCGAGACCCGCCGGCGATCGATGACGTCGTTACTTCATCGCGCAGTTGGTGGCGTAGAAGTCGCCGTGCCCCTTAAGGATCAGGCTCTCCTGCTTGCGGTAGAAGGTATTGCCCTCGCCGCTCTTTGTCAGCTTGAAGAGGTAGTAATCCTGGATCGGGAAGTGGTTGGTGTTGAACTTAAACTGACCACGTACCGACTGGAAATCGGCCTTCTTCATGGCAGCGATGACGGCGTTCGTATCGCTGGTGTTGCCCTTGGTCTGACGCAGACCGCTATCGATCAGGCGGATCGCGTCATAGCTCGCCGCCGCATATTCGGACGGGTTGTAGTTGAACTTCTTGCGGAAGGCGGCGACGAACGCTTCGTTCGTCGGGTTCTTCAGGTCCGGAGACCAGAAGCCTGCTTCGTAGCTGCCGTCAGCCGCGTCGCCGATTGCACCAAGAGTGGTCTCGTTCTGCGTGTAAACCGAGTAAAGCGGGATCTGCTTCTGCAAACCAGCTTGCGCATACTGCTTCACGAACTGAATGCCGAGACCGCCCGGATAGAACACGAAGACCGCGTCCGGCTTGGCGGCACGGATCTGCGAGAGTTCCGACTGATAATCGACCTGCGTGAAGTTCGTGTAGATTTCAGCAGCGATCATGCCTTTGTAGTTGCGCTTGAAGCCCGTGAGCATGTCCTTGCCCGCGACCATGTTGGGCGCGAGAATAGCTACCGACTTGATGTTCTTGTCGTTCAGGTATTTGCCCATGGCTTCGGGCGCCTGATCGTTCTGCCACGACGTCGAGAAGAACTGCGGCGAACACTTTTTGCCCGCGACCTCGCTCGGCCCACCGCTCGCGGCGACCAGGATCGCACCGGCGGAAATCACCGGATCATAGACCGCAAGCAGAACGTTCGAGAACACGATGCCGGTGACGAACTTCACGCCGTCACGCTTCAACATACCTTCCACGACCTGACGACCGATATCAGGCTTCTGCTGATCGTCGCCGAATACGAGCGCTGTTTCGACACCGCCAAGCTTGCCGTTCAACTGCTCGAGCGCGAGCAAGGCGCCATCGCGATGATGACGCCCCATCACGCCGCCCGGCCCGGACATCGTCGAGAGCACGCCAATCTTCAGTTTTTCCTGTGCCTGCACCATGCCAGACATAGGTGCGGCAAGGACCGCGATGCAAAGTCCGAGTTTCAATAGCCGTTTCATTTGGTTTTCACTCTCCCGTTGTTGACGCCTTGGAGCTTTTAGTTCTTTGCCGCTGCGATCGCGTCGAGAACGCGCTCAGGCGTAAACGGCTGCGCATTAACGAAAGCGCCAAACGGCTTCAGTGCATCGGTCGTCGCGACCCAGACCGCGCCGATCGCGCCGATCAAACCGGACTCACCGACGCCCTTCGCGCCGAGATCCGTTGTCGTTTCAGGCGTATCAAGAATTTCGACATCGATATCCGGCATCTCGCTCGCCATCGGCGCGAGGTAATCAGCCATGGTCGCGTTGTTGAGATTGCCGTTCTCGTCGTAAATGCATTCCTCGTAGAGCACCGAGCCGATCCCTTGCACGATGCCGCCGCGAAGCTGTTCTTCCACCAGGAGCGGATTGATTGCGCGGCCGGAGTCCGCAACCGTCCAATGTCCGAGCAGCTTGATGCAGCCGGTCTCGGTGTCGACTTCGAGATAGGACGCCTGCACGCCGGAGGCGGTGTAATAGGCGAGATTGTTGACGACGTGGCTCTTGGTCACTGAGAGCTGCACATCGAAGTCCGGCGGCAACGTATCTTGACGGAAGTGGCCGATGCGGCCGATGTCGGCGAGTGTGGTAACACGCAGACCGGTTTGCTTATTGACGACGCCTTCCTCGCGAAGCTCGAGATCCTCAGCCTTGGACTGCGTGATGACCGCGGCCATATTTAGGATGTTTTTCTTGAGCGCACGCGCAGCTTTCAGCGCCGCTTCGCCGCCGCACATAGCGCCGCGAGACGCCCAGGCACCCCCACCGTAATTCGACACCGCGCTGTCGCCCGAAATCATGTCGATCGCGCTCATCGAGATGCGGAGCTCATCGGCCACGATCTGGGCAAGCGCGGCGAGCGTGCCCTGCCCCTGATCGGTGATACTGGTGACGCAACGGACTGCGCCACTCGGATCCAACCGCAGCGTGCAGCCGTCAGCGGAGCTGATGGATGCGCCGGTCGGCCCATAATAGAGAGGCCCGTAAGCGACAGGCTCGATGTATGTACTGATACCGATGCCGCGATAGATGCCCTTCTTGCGCAGCGCTGCCTGTTCGGCGCGGAGCGCTTTGTAGTTCATTCGCTCGACGAGACGATCGAGGCAAGCTTCAAGATTCATATTTGATAGCTTGGAGCCGCCTGGCGTCACGCACGGCATCGACGACGCCTTGCGATAATTGAGCTTGCGTATCGCTACCGGATCCATGCCGATCCGTTCCGCGGCGAGATCGACAAGCACATCGCAGGTGGCACAAGACAGCGGTATCCCGACGCCGCGGAACATGCCGATGATGTTCTTGTTTACGTAGACGCTGCGGCCGCGCGCCTCATAGTTTGAGAATTCGTAGGGAGCACCCATGTTTGTGATCAACATCATGCTCTCGGCGATGTTGAAACGCAGATGCACGCCATAAGCCCCGATCGCGGAAATATCGTCGACACCGACCGCTTGAATTCTCCCGTCTTTGGAAACTGCGATCTTCGCCAGGATCTCGTGATCGCGCGAATGCATGTCTGACGAGAACGACTCCAGCCGGTCGGCGCAGAATTTCACTGGCCGCTTCAGAAGACGGCTGACCACGGCAACCGCAACCTCCTCGGCATAGGTGTTGATCTTTACGCCGAAGCCCCCACCAACATCTGGCGCGATCACGCGCACGCTGTTCTCAGGCAGCCGCATGTGCCGCGCGAACACGTCCTGCATCTGAAACGGCGACTGGTGCGAATGATAAACCGTCAGCGTTTCGCCCCCCGGATCGTAATCGGCGATCAGACCGCGCGGCTCAAGCGTCAGTCCGGTCTGGCGATAAAAACGGAAATCATGCTCGATGACGCAGTCGCTCTCGGCAAATGCTTTCGCCGGATCGCCGGCCTTGATCTTGTGCTCATAAGCTAGATTACCGTTTAACTCAGCGTGAATGACTTGCGCGCCATCCTCAAGCGCTTCGCGGCCGCTCACGACCGGCGTAAGCACATCCCATTCGATATCGAGAAACTCGAGCGCATCTTCTGCAGCAGCCCTGCTCTCGGCAACGACGGCAACAACAGGCTGCCCTTGCCAGAACACCGTATCGGTCGCCATCGGATACTGCGGGGCCGCTTTATAGCCGACGCGATTCTCCGCGGTACCAAGCAACGGCAGGCAGTGTTCGCGCAATTCATTGCCAGTGAAAACGGCATGCACGTAGTCGAGCGCTTCGGCGCGTGACTTATCTATGCGTACTATCCGGGCATAGGCGTGTGGGCTGCGGAGAAATGCCAGATGCAGCATGCGCGGCAAAGCCATATCACCGATATACTTGCCGCGGCCGCGCAACAGCCGCATCAATCCCGGCCGCTCCACGCGGTCACCAATCCGGACCCCCGACTCTCCGATGTGCATCGCTCTCATGCCACGCCGGCCTTTTCTTCCTTGGCGACGGACTCGATGGCATTCACGATCGCCTGATAGCCGGTGCAGCGGCAGAAGTTGCCGGAGATGTAGTCTCTGATTTCGTCGCGATCGCCCGCTTCGCCGCGCGAGATCATGTCGTGCGCAATGACGAGCATTCCCGGGGTGCAGAATCCGCATTGCGCAGCGTTATACCGCAGAAAGGCAGCCTGCAACTTCTTGAGCGCACCACGATCCGAAAGACCTTCGATCGTTTCAACCGTCTTTCCGTTCACCTGCGCCGCCAAAGTGAGGCAGCTACGCACGACGTCGCCGTCGATTACGACGGAACAGGCACCGCACACCCCATGCTCGCAGCCCAGATGCGTGCCGGTCAGGGCAAGTTCTTCTCGCAGGAAATCCGCAAGGCTTTGGCGGGCTTTCACATCACGCTCGATGCGCTCGCCATTAACCGTCAGTGCGATGCTAAGCTCGTCAGCCATCAGAAGTATAAATCCATTACGTAGCTATCTTATGTTTGAACAATTTCTTCTAACAAGCAACTTGCACTGCAATATAACCCAAATAATACTCACAATCTCGACGGAATAATCGGCAAGTGCACAAAGTTTAACTATAGGATTTACTCGAAAAAATAGCTATGTAATGTTGCTATCTGCGCTCGGGGTTTAGCGCGCTATTGGAATCAAGGAGTAAGTGCATGTTGCGGAGCGGAGCCGAATATCTCGAGGGAATTCGCGACGGGCGGAAGGTTTACGTTGGGCGCGAACTCGTCACTGACATCACCAAGCACCCGGCTTTTCAGAACAGCGCACGCTCGTTTGCTACTCTGTTCGACAATAAGAAGCTGCCAGAGCACATCGACACGATGTCTTATGAGGAGAACGGCGAACGCTTCTCCTCATGGTACTTGCTTGCCAGGAATAAAGACGATTTGCGCAAGCGCGCTGGAGCTCACAAGATGCTCGCGCGCTGGTCGCACGGCTTGCTCGGCCGTTCGCCGGATCACGTCGCGAGCTTCATTACCGGGCTCTGCATGATGCCGGAGATTTTCGAGAACAACCGCAAGGGCTTCGGCAAGAATCTGCTGAACTATCACGACTACCTGCGGAAGAAGGACCTGTTTGCTTCCTATGTAGTGATCAGCCCGCAAGGCGCGCGTAATCCTGAGCTTTATAATCGTTCAGGTCAGAGCAGCCCCACGTTGCAAGTAACGCAGGAAACCGACGGCGGTATCGTATTGAACGGCATCAAGATGCTTGGTACGGGCGCGGCCTTTTCCGACGTGATCTGGGTCGGCAATCTTCTTCCGCTCGCGCCTGACCAGAAACAGCAGGCCGTCACCTGCGCTGTTCCGGCGAACGCACCGGGCCTTTCGATCTGGACGCGTAAGTCCAGCGAGCATCACGCAATCGGGCCGATCGACAATCCGATCTCGTCGCGCTTCGACGAATCTGACGGCGTCGTCGTGTTCGAGAACGTGAAGGTGCCGTGGGAGCACGTCTTCCTGCTCGACGACGTCGGCATGTCGCGTGAGATGTATTTCAAGACTCCTTCACACGTGATGGGCAACCATCAAGCGGTCGTCCGCTTCCTCGAAAAACTCGGTCTTATTCTCGGCCTCGCCTACAAGGCAGCCGAATTGAACGACGTGCTTCAGGTTCCGGCAGTTCGCGAGACGCTCTCCAAGCTCGCTGCTTCCGAGGCCGGGCTGCGCGGCATGATCGCCGGCTCGATCGAGGACGCAGAGGAGATCAACGGCGGCTACATGCACGTCAATCGCCGCGAGCTTTATGCGGCGCTACTGTGGTGTACGAACAACTATCACCTAGTCGCCGAAACCGTGCGCGAAATGCTCGGTGCCGGCCCATTCCAGATGCCGGCGAACGCGAACTTCCTGCTCGACAGCGAACTCCGCGGCAAGTTCGATACGTATTGGGCTGGCTCTCAGGGCAACGCAATCGAACGTCTCAAGTTTATGAAGCTCGCTTGGGATTATCTCGGCTCGGAACTCGCGATGCGCCATAGCCAGTATGAGCGCTTCTATGCCGGTCCGCAGTTCGTCCATGCCTTCTACAACTTTGGCAACTGCCCCTGGGGGGATTACAAGGCCCCGGTCGAAGAGATCATGAACGGCATCGGTATCCCCGATGCAGAACAACCTCTCAAGGCAGCGGCAGCCGGCTAACGATATAAGAGGCGGCACCTAGGTGCCGCCTCTCTCATAAAGCGAGATCAACGAGACCCATGAAAGCCCCGAACTTCTCCTACGTAAAACCGGAGTCGCTCGCTGAAGCGGTCGAGATTCTCGTCCGTCATGACGGTGCTGCGGTGCCGATCGCCGGCGGCCAGAGTCTGCTTGCGGGTCTCTCGATGCGGCTCTCCAGGCCGGAATTGCTGGTCGATCTCACGGGCCTTGATTCGTTGCGCGGCATTCGCGTTGAGAAAGATCATGTACACATCGGCGCGCTGACGCGGCACGTCGATGTCCTGCGTTCCGAGGAAATGAAGCGAGAGCTTCCGCTGATCGGGAAAGCTATCCATTTCGTGGCTCATGTGGCCGTGCGCAACCGCGGGACTATCGGCGGCAGTGTCGCCTACGCCGATCCTTCCGCCGAGTTGCCCGCCTGTATCGTAGCCTTAAACGCGACCGTGAGCATCGCCGGACCCGACGGCGTCCGTGACGTTGCGGCGGATCAATTCTTTCATGGGCTATTCGAGACCGATCTCAAGATCGGGGAAATCATCGTCGGCTTCAGAATTCCGCGCATCCGCACGGGCCAACGCTGGGCGTTTCTCGAATTGAGCCGCCGCCGCGGCGATTTCGCAATGGCCGGTGTCGCCGTGCTCACGGATACCGATGACACCACGATTACGGCCGCTCGCGTTACATATTTCGGTTGCAGCGAATATCCCAGGCTTGCGGAGAACGTCGGTGCTGCGCTGATCGGCAAAACGCTCCCGCTTGGCGACACTGCGTGGATCGCCGAGGCGGTTTCACAGGACGTTGAGCCCTCACCTTCCGCCGACATGCGCGCCGACACCAAGCTCAAGCTTGCGACCGTCGTGACCGAGCGCGCGCTGGCCGAACTTTCTTTGCAGGAGAAATAATCGTGGCCGCTCGCCCAAAGATCGGAATCATTCTCACAGGCGGCACGATCGATTCCGCGGGCAAGGACCGGCTGGATCTCGCTTGGTACATCGAAGCCAACAAACGTATCGACAGTGCTGAGCTCCTGAACAGAATGCCCGAGCTCAACGAGATTGCGGAAATCCGCGAAATTCCGTTCCGCCGCCTGCCGAGCCAGGCGCTCGTCGATAAAGACTGGTTCGATCTCGTAAAGACGATCCACGCCTCACTCGAAGACCTCGACGGCATCGTCATCACGCACGGAACGAACACGCTCGAGGAAACTGCTTATTTCCTGCACCTCACGCTGAAGACGACCAAGCCGGTAGTCCTTGTCGGCGCGATGCGCCCCTCCTCGGCGGTGAGCGCCGACGGCTATCTCAACGTCATCAATGCAGTACGGACGGCTGCAACAAAGGAATCGCACGGGCTTGGCTGTCTTGTCGTGATGAACGACACGATCTTCAGCGCACGCGACGTCACCAAGAATTCGACCTATCGGGTCGAGGCGTTCCAGTCGCGCGATGTCGGTCCGCTCGGCTTTGCCGACTGCGACGGCCGCGTGATTTATTATCATGCACCGCTGAAGCTTCATTCGACGCAAACGACGTTCTCGGTCGATGCGATTTCAGTCCTCCCGCGCGTGGACCTTGTCGTCTCTTACGTCGGTGCGGATGGAACGCTGATCGAGGCCGCGGCGAAAGCCGGTGCCAAAGGAATCGTAAGTGCCGCGACCGGAGCCGGACGACCGACACCCGCCGAAGATCTTAAATTCGACGAGATGCATAAAGCTTCAGGCCTGATCATGTGTCTGTGTTCAAGAATCGCTGCGGGCCGCACGGTTCGAAGCCCGGTACTGCAGAAGCGTGGCTTCGTCGCCGGCGACAATCTTCAACCCTGGAAGGCGCGCATCCTGCTCGCTCTTGCGCTCACGCAGACGCAGGACCCCGACGCGATCCAGAATATCTTCGATACCCATTGAGACAGCACGAATTCGTGCGTGAAAGAAGGAGAGTTCGATGAAAGCTGATCTGGTTGTCAAGAACGGCTTGATTGTATCGCCGGAGCAGACGGTTCGAGGCGGCGTGGCAATTGCCGATGGAATGTTCGTGGCGATTGGTGCCGATGACACCCTTCCCGATGCGAAGGAAGTGATCGACGTTGGCGGCAAGCACATCCTTCCCGGCTTAATCGATGCGCACGTGCATTTCCGCGATCCGGGCATGACGCACAAGGAAGACTTCGGCACCGGCTCCACCGCAGCCGTCTGCGGCGGCATCACCACCGTGATCGACATGCCGAACGTGATCCCGCCTACGGAAAACGCACAGCGCGTTAAGGAAAAGCAGGCAATTGCGGAATCGAAGGCGCTTTGCGACTTCGGTCTTTACGGCGTGATCCACCAGACCAACGCACACGATGTGCTGCCGATGGCTGAAGCGGGTGTCATCGGCTACAAAATCTTCTTCGGCGAAACCATTGGCAACCTGCCTTATCCCGACGACGGCATGTGCTACGAGGTGTTCTCCAACATCACGAAGTCCGGTCTTCGCCTCGCGGTTCACGCAGAGAACCGCCCGATCCAGTATTACTGGACCAACAAGATGAAGGAAGAAGGCAAGCGCGACCCGATCTATTGGGAACAGACCCGCCCTTGGATGTGTGAAGCCGAAGCAATCCATCACATCATCTTCCTCGCGCAGAACTTCAATACCAAGCTTCACGTTGTTCACACGACGACGAAGCAAGGCGTGTGGCTGATCCGCGACGCGAAAGCGCGTGGCCAGGACGTCACCGGCGAAACCGGCCCGCACTACCTGCTCCGGACATCGAAAGATCTCGCGAAGGTAGGTCCGCTCCTTAAGATGAACCCACCAGTACGCGGTCAGGATCATCAGGACGTGCTCTGGGAAGGCATCCTGAACGGCCACCTCGACATGGTTGCAACCGATCACTCGCCCCATACGCTCGAGGAAAAGGGCTGCGATATCGATGGGAAGCTCTTGAAGCCAGCTATCTGGGACTGCATCTCAGGATTCTGTGGCGTCGAGACTGGCGTGCCGCTCCTGCTGAACGAAGTGAACAAGGGCCGCATGACACTCAATCATTACGTGAAGCTCGCGAGTGAGAACCCTGCAAAGATCTGGCAGATGTATCCGCGCAAAGGAAAGATCGCGCTCGGCTCCGACGGCGATCTCACGATCGTCGACATGGACAAGGAAATGACGATCGATCCGCGCAAGCTGCACAGCAAGAACCCGCCGACGCCGTGGAGCGGCTGGAAGGTCAAGGGCGTTCCAATCTACACGATCGTACGCGGCCACGTGCAGATGCGTAACGGCGAGCCAACCGGTAAGGCGATCGGCAAGATGCAGCTACCGATCAAGAATTAGCCGCCAAATAGGATGCCCGGCTGCGTGCCGGGCATCTACTTCTTTCATTTTATGAGCAGAACGTGTCCTTTGATCGTACCGCGGCCCTCAAAGACCTCACCTGCAATGGCCGTCTCCGCGCGGCCATCAATCTCGGCAATCCCATTCTTGCGCAGCGCGCCGAGAATGAAGACGGCGCAGCAGGCGTGACCGTCGCACTCGCCAAGGAATTGGCCGCGCGCCTCGATGTTCCCCTCGACCTCGTGAAGTTTCCGGCCGCAGGGAAGGTATTCGACGCAGTCGGGCGCGGCGAAGTCGATCTCGTTTTTCTCGCGATCGAGCCCGCCCGTGAATCGGAAATTCTATTCACCGCGCCGTATGTGCTTATAGAAGGCAACTTCGTGGTTCGCGAAGATAATAGTGCGAAGACACCGGACGCTGTCGATCGCAGATCGGAAATCATCGCCGTCAACGGTGGAGCTGCTTACGATCTTTACCTCTCGCGCATGATGAGACAGGCGAGGATACTGCGTTTCGCTTCCCATGAAGCGGCGCTCAATGCATTCAGGACGGGGGAAGCGACTGCCGCCGCCGGTATCCGCCAACCGATGGCTGCATTTTCCAAGAGTGCGCCCGGTCTTCGTCTGATCGACGATCCGTTCATGACCATCCGTCAGGCGCTGGGCGTGCCGCAGGGTCGCGCCGCCGGACACGCTTATATTTGCTCGTTCATCGAGGAAATGAAGAACAGCGGTTTTGTCCATGAGGCGCTCCAGAAAAGCGGCAAGTACGGTGCCACGATCCCTCCGCCCGCCGGCAACAAATGACGTCCGTGCTGGTCACCGGCTCCGCCGGATTTCTTGGTAGTGCCGTCTGCGCGAGATTGTGCGAGCGCGAGATCACGACGATCGGTGTCGATCCGCTGCAGAGCGGCTCCGCCGCATTCCAGTCTTTCGCCGACGATCTCTCGGATACCCGCCGGATCGCCGAGTATCTCTCCTATTACCGCGTAACGCATATTGTTCACTGCGGCGGCATCTCCTCGCCGCTACTCGGTACTCCCGAAGAGATCGTTGCCGTGAATACCGGCGGCAGTATCAATCTTGCGCTCGCGGCGTGTACGGCGGGCGTACAGGGATTTGTGTTTGCCTCCTCGATCGCGGCAATGCAACCAAGGAATGAATACGGCTGCTCGAAGGCCGCGACCGAACTCGCCCTACAAGCGCTGGTTCGGCAGCAGGTCACACAATTCTGCACGCTGCGCTTGGGAGGAATCTACGGACCGGGCCGGACGACACCGGTGTTGCCACACGAGCTCGTGGCAGCGGCACTCGACGGCACTTCAGCGCAAGTATCGGCACGCGCAGTTGGCCCTTACATTTATATCGACGATGCCGTCGAGGCAGTAATTAAGGCATGCTTTGCTACAGGACTCGGACGACTTCCCTATGCGATACTGCACCCTGAGCGCGTTACGGCTCTCCAACTCGCCCAGACTGTACGGAACAATATTCCGTCGTTTCGCTTTGAAGTTTCCGAGAATGCCGTCGACGAGCCGGCGCCGCATTTCGATACGTATGCAGCGAGCAGTCACTTTGACTTCAACGCCATCACCGATCACCGAAGCGGCATCGCGTCCCTGATTGCGTGGATGTCGGCTTCGAAGCAACCGGCGCGCCATGCCAAATCGGCTTGAGGTTATTGCCGCAGGCGCGGTCCATTCATACTTCGACGAGCTTCACAACTCGGCGGCGCTCGCCGACTTCGACCTTCATATTACTTTCGCCCCGGCCGGAGCAATCACCGAGAAGGTACGTAAAGGGTTCGCCTGTGACGTCGTCATTTCATCGACGCAATCGCTCCATACGCTGGACAGACTTGGTCTTATAAAACCTCGAAGCGTTGCATGCCTTGGCGAGACGGAGATCGCTGTCTGCACACGCGACGGCAATCCCACACCGCATATCGAGAATGAAGCAGCGTTGCCTGCGCTGCTCTTAAGCGCGACATCCATTCATATTCCGGACGTCAGCGCCTCGACGGCAGGCGCGCACATGGCCGGGATCATCGTTCGGCTTGGATTGCACGACGCTCTTGTGCCAAAGCTGCACACGCATCGGAATGGAAATGCAACGATGCGCGCGGTGGCTGATAGCGTGGATCCGATTCCTCTGGGGTTCACGCAACGCTCGGAAATTATTTCCGCGCCGGGCACCCTTCTCGGCGACTGCTTGCCGGGACAGCTTAGCTTAAGCACTGTCTATGCTGCGGCAATAACGAGCCACAGCCGCTCCACGCTTAAAGCGTATGCATTTATCGAATTTCTCTGCTCTGATGAGCAAATGAGTATCCGCGAAATTTTCGGGATTGGCAGCAATCGTTAGAATAGCTCGCAGATTCAAGGGCCATTCCTAAAAAGCCGCTGTCTTAGGTTTTAGGCAGATCTTTTTGTTACCGGGACTGCTCGATCCGGCTGAGCCACTTATTGCATTTTATATAGAGTTCAACTCTCGAGGAACGATCTCATCCGTCGCGCCAATCCCGATACCTGCATTGGCTCTAACCGTGAAATCGTGACGACAACTGACGTATTCCCGAACGCTCGCCGGGTTTTGACCTTGAATTAAATTGCCCTATGCAGTTCCAGTCGTTGTCTTCCAGTGTGAAAAACGTGCTTCTATTTGCCTGACAATTTCGGTCAGGAAAACGCCGAGCGCGGCCAGCGCCAGCACAACAACAAAGACATAGTTGGTCGCGAACTGGTTTCCGTAGTTCACCAACATGAAGCCCATGCCGGAGATGCCGAGAAACATCTGTGCCACGATCATGCCGATGATCGCCTGGCCGATGCCAAGACGCAGCCCCGACATGATAAAGGGAACGCTCGCCGGCAGGACCACTTTCATAACGAGATCATATTCCTTTGCACCGAAGGATGTCGCCGTCTCCATCAAATTCTGGCTCACGTTTTTCACGCCGGTCTGGGTGCTGATGAGGATCGGAAATACCGAAGTACCGAACACCACGGCAATCTGCGCCTGAACGCCGAGGCCGAGCCAGACGATGATCAGCGGAATCAGCGCGATGCGCGGGACGACATAAAGCGCATTGACATAAGGATCGAGCAGAAACTCGGCATGCCGCGACCGGCCCATCAGCAACCCCAGCGGAACGCCCACGACGATCGCCGCAAAGAAGCCTGCGAATACCACGGCAAGGCTCACTAGCATTGCTCGCGGCAGTTCGCCGTTCAGAATGACCTTCGTTCCCGCTTCGACGATCGCTGCCGGCGTTGAAAGGAATACCGGATTGATCCGCGCGCCGACGATCTGCCAGACCGCGATCACAATCATAAGCGAGAGGATGCGCAGAATCCATTTATTGCTGAAGACGTTTTTCATTGGCTGTTTGCGGCGGGCTTTGTCGTGGATTGGAAAATCTGCTCGCGCAGGCGCGCGCGCAGCTGGGCGAATTTCGGATCAGCACGGACGTCGTAAGTCCAGCGTGGCCTCGGAAAATCCACTTCGATGATCTCGCGGATCCCTGCAGGGCTTCCACCGAGCACAACGATTCGATCCGAGAGATAGATCGCTTCATCAATGTGGTGCGTGACGAATAGAACGGTCTTCTTCGTCGCGGCAACGATGCGCGAGAGCTCTTCCCACAGAAACTCGGCAGTCTGCGCGTCCAGGCTGCCGAACGGCTCGTCCATCAAGAGAATTTCCGGATCGGTTGCGAGTGCGCGCGCAATACCGACGCGCTGCTGCATGCCGCCGGAAAGCTCGTGCGGATAGGAATGCAGATGCTTTCCCATCCCCACAAGTTCGATGTAATTCACCGCACGTTCGCGGCGTTCGTTCTCCTGCAAACCGCGCAGCTCCAGGCCAAACTCGACGTTGGCAAGCACCGTGCGCCAAGGGAACAGATTGATCGACTGGAACACCATGGCGCGATCGGGCCCGAGCTTAGTACCGGTTTTTACTTTAAGCCGTCGCCTTTAAAGTGCCGAGTGGCCGAGACTTTTACCCCAATCTCTAATTGCTGGACCGTTCGGGTACCCTTTGTCTCAATGCTATAGGATTCGAACCGGTCTCTGCCGCGCCAGTCTGCAATTTTCGGATATTCATTAAATGCCGGCCCAGACTTCGCGCTGAGAAAGCCGGTACTGAGGCTTCTTTTTTTGTCTGGGAGTCTGAGGGTCTGCCGCAAAGCCTGCTAAATGGCGGCCTTTTTGACCACATTCTGGATATCTGCGGTTCGACGGAAACGGCTGGTTGAGGACGCAGTTCAAGGTCATCCGGTCTCAGCTTCGCTTTCCCGACAATCAGGGAAAACAGCGGGAATTTTCTCCAATTCAGCTCGATTTTGCCAACAGAGCTGCACATTTCATCTGCGCTTTTAATCGCTTGGAATACCGTTTCCCTGTGACTTACTAGCGGGACTTTTTACTGTCTGATCGCGTTTCCAGACTATTTACGCGCGAATTGACCCCCATTGAAATTTTTTGGGGATAGCGCTCAGCTTCAACCACAGTGCTGGCATATAAGGCGCGCGTTCTGAAAGTTGGCAGATCGACTCCGCAAAGCCTGTAGCTATCGAGCAAATCGTTCTCTCCGCGGAATTCAGCGCTTGACGAGGAAATCGGTACGGTCTAATCGGCAAATACATAGATTTCGGCTACCGAACTGAATCGGAGCCCGCAACGCTCACCAGAGCGCGGCGGGCTTTTTTTGCTTTTCGAGATCGAAGTGTATTCGCGACACTTAAGCAACCATGCAACGAGGCGAGAATGATGGAGCAAACGACCTACATCATCGGTCGAGGTAAACCTCCTAAGCATACGCAGTGGAAGAATGGGCAGACGGGAAACCCTCGTCGTATTCGTGGTCCAAAGAGTCTCAATGCGGCGAAGATGGTCGAAAAGGCCTTTAGGAAGCGGATTCACGTCACCGAGGGTGAGGAACGACGACGACTCACAATCTTCGAAGCAATCGTTCTTCAGCTTTGGACAAAGGCAGCAAAAGGAAACACACGCGCTACGCGCGTATTCCTGCAGTACCAGGACTTTGGTGCGGCCCAAGGGGAACTGGGCGGTTTCGACGTCCGCATCCTTTACGATCTGGAGGACAATGAAAATGAATGACATGCCTCCACACGACTACAACGTCGGGTACGGAAAACCACCAGTTGAACATCGGTTTCAGCCCAGAAACATTAAGCACCTCAAGCGAAAGAAGAACCATAAGCGTGAAGGCATACTGTTTCGTGATCTAGCTGCCGCGGCGGTTAAGGTTCGGCGCAAAGGGAGTATTGTCTATGTTAGCCGGCTGCAATTGTTGATCGACAATCATGTCGCTGCAGCTGTACGCGGTGACATACGCGCTGCGGCAACGCTTCTTAAAATCCATTCTCGCGCAAAGGAAATCGGAGATCTTATGCCGCAACTATTCGTCATCCAACGAGTGGACGCAAAAATCTAACAAGAGATAGGAAGTTAGGAATATGGGGACATCGAATCGACACCCTATCGAGAGTTCGGATTTTCGGTCGGCTTTAAAGGCCAAAAGCCGGAAGCGAAGGGAGGTTGTCAGTTCCCTTTCGCAAGCCTGCGTAACCCGGCCAATCCGAAACGACCTTCTTACAGATGTAGCTTTCGTGACTGTTTCTCCTCAGAGCCTGCTTGCTCCGATAAGGAACGTGCGCAAGGTCACGCCAGCACACCTGCAGGAGGTAATCGGTTCTATTCAAAGTTTCGGCTTCTGCGATCCGCCACTCATTGACGCCAATAACCGCATTCTGGACGGTGTGACCCGTGTGGAGGCTGCGAAACGACTAGGATTACCTTTGATTCAATGCGTCCGGGTTGATCATCTAGATCCGCAGGAACTTCGGCTTTTCCGGATGGCGATCAACCGGCTGGGGGAGAAAGGTCAATGGGAACTCGGCGAACTAAAGACCGAACTGAGCGAACTCATCGCAGATGGGATCGCAATCGACACGTCAGGCTTCACTCCAGCCGAGATCGATCAAATCATCATCGATGACGCCTGTGACCTCGAAGAGACGGACGAATTGATACCCAATCTGGAACGGGACCCAGTTGCAAAGCCTGGCGATCTATTCGTGCTAGGCCGGCACCGCATCCTTTGCGGGGATGCTACAAATCCAGAATCATATCAGCGGCTTATCCGCGGCCTATCTGCCAGCCTGGTACTAACGGACCCTCCTTATAACGTGCCGATTGCGGGCCATGTCACCAAGGGTGCGCACCGGGAGTTCGTAATGGCTTCTGGAGAGATGTCCGAGACAGAGTTTGCGACCTTCAATGAAGCCTGGATTTCGGGCGCGACACAGCAACTCGTAGACGGCGGAATTCTCGCAAGCTTCATCGACTGGCGAGGCTATCCTTCAATTCACGACGCAGCACGCAAAGCTGCATTGCAACAGATCAATCTCGTAGTCTGGAGCAAAACTAACGGTGGTCTCGGAAGTCTCTACCGGTCCCAACACGAACTCATACCGTTCTTCAAAAAAGGAAACGCCCCTCATACCAACAATGTCGAGCTCGGCAAGAACGGTCGCTGGCGCTCCAACGTCTGGAACTATCCTGGTGCCTCCAGCCTCGGTTCAGAGAGTCGCAAGGGATTGGAATTTCACCCTACTGTGAAACCTGTCGCCATGTTGGAAGATGCAATTCTCGACGTCACCAAGCGCGACGACGTCATCCTTGATCCATTCATGGGATCGGGATCAACTTTAATCGCTGCCGAGAAGACCGGACGCCGATGTAGAGCGATCGAGCTGGACCCACTATATGTCGATCTAACAATCAAGCGCTTCGAAATACTCACAGGACAATCTGCGGCTTTGGAAAAAGCTAACGAGCATTAGCGCGGCAGAGGAATAGCGCAACTTGACCATCAGCGAGTAGTCTACAGCGCTTTTTGTTGATCTCGTACCACTTCGATCACTGAGACGTTATCAGGAATTGAGCGCAGCTCGGCCGTGGCGCGCTTATCATCGAACTAAGTTTACATGATCGTGGCGATACCCAAACCTAGAATCTCTACCGTAGCGTTCAGCATCAACTCTTTCGACCTTCTGAATAATACCGCCAGAGTCGTCGGCGACGTGAAATCGATTTCACTCCTACCTGAAGCAGTATGTTGCGACATTCGAAATCCCGACCGCTTCGGATCGGAATGGTGCCGGCCTTTGATGAAACAAGCCTGCTCGCCAGCGCGATGGCGGTTTCGATTGTGAACTGGTCTCAACGCTTCGATTGCGCGGATATAAAACTGGTCGAAGGGTTCAATGCCCGCTTGCGCCGCTGGACCGTACAGGAAGAACTGGATTTGGCCATTGTCGATACGGTCACGCGTCAGTCCGGATTGGTCATCACGCCGCTTCTGGAAGACAGCATGGTCGTTGTCGAAGCCTTTAAACGGCAGGCCGAGGCTGAACCTGTGAATCGCCTGACCCGGAATGACATCGCACCTGAGCTTCAGATTGTGATGCGTCCTATCGGCGACCTGACCGTCCCGAAGCGGAAACTCCGTTCCGTAGATCCACTTCAGGTCAAGGCGATCGCCACCTCGATCCAGAACCTGGGTTTCTGCGTCCCGATCATCATCGATCAGGACAACAAGGTTCTGGACGGTCTGTCGAGACTGGAAGCCGGCCGTTCCCTTGGACTTACCACCATCTCCTGTGTCGTCACCGGGCACCTGAACCAGAGCGAGCAACGGCTCCTACGCATAGCCGTCAATCGCCTGCAGGACGCGGTACCTGGGACCTACAGGAACTCAAGCTCGAGTTCGAGGAACTCATTCTCGAAGATATGCCGCTCGAGATCACCGGCTTCACCGAAATCGAGGTCGACCAGATCCTGCTCGACGAGAATACCATCGCTCCAGAGCCCGAGCCGCTCGCGCCAATACCCAATCAGCCGGCCGTAGCTCGGCCCGGCGACGTGTTCATCCTGGGCGAGCACAAGATCATCTGCGGGGACGCAACCGACCCCGCGGTTATCGCCAAGATCATGGACTGCGAACAAGCCCAGTTCCTCCTCACGGACGTCCCCTACAACGTGAAGATCGCCGGCAACGTCACCAAGCGTGACCATCGCGAGTTTTTGATGGCCAGTGGCGAAATGAGCGACGCTGAGTTTTTAGCATTCAACCAGGCCTGGATGACGGCCTGCAGCGGGTACCTTGTCGATGGCGGTGTACTGGGGAGCTTCATCGATTGGCGGGGCTACCCCACGGTCCACGTGGCAGCGGCAAACCAGGGCTTGACCCCGCTAAACCTCATCGTCTGGACCAAGACCAATGCCGGCATGGGAAGCCTTTATCGCTCCCAGCACGAACTCCTGCCGCTCTACCGCAAAGGAGACACCCAGCACATCAACAATGTCGCCCTCGGCAAAAACGGGCGCTGGCGCTCAAACGTCTGGAACTACCCCGGCGCGTCGACGATCGGCTCAGAAGCGCGGAACCTGTCCGACCACCCGACGGTAAAGCCTGTCGCAATGATGGAGGATGCCCTTCTCGATCTCACACGCCGCGGCGACATCGTCATCGATCCGTTCCTCGGATCAGGTTCAACGCTGATCGCCCCCGAAAAGACCGGACGTCGGTGCAGAACGATCGAGCTCGACCCAGTATACGTCGATTTAGCTATTCAGAGATATCAGTCGCTAACTGGTGGATCAGCTATACGTTTAAAGAACGAGCCATTTTAGCCTTAGCGGGAGAAAGGAACACGCAGACACAACTCAGCTAATTTCTGCTACTTCCAATCAACCACGGCGTCGATAGAAGAGCGATTGGTCCTGAAGCTGTTAGCTGGATGTCTCTCGTCAGCATATCCAAAAGAGATGCCTGCGACGACTTTCCTGCCGTCCGGAACCGAAAAGTACTCTCGAATAAAAGCGCTGTAGCCAGAAAGAGCTGCCTGCGGGATCGTAGCAACCCCGAGCTCGCAGGCGGCAAGCGTGAATACGCCGATATATGCTCCACAGTCTACAGCCCCGTAGACGCCAAGCTCCTCGGCCGTTGTCAGAATAGCAACATGCGGGGCGCCGAAGAACGAGAAATTTTTGCGGGTCTGGCATTCGTAAGCTGCCCGATCTCCTCTCTTTATTCCCAGTGCAGCGTAAAGCTGAAAACCAGATTCGCGGCGGCGATCTTGATAAATCCCGCGATACTCTTGCGGAAACGGAATATCGGGCTGCAATTTTGGGTTCGTCGCCAAATGTGCTGCAAAGGCTGCTCGAAACTTTTGGGTCGAATTACCACTTGTTAGGATAAGCTGCCACGGTTGTGTATTGCACCAAGATGGCGTTCTTTGCGCCGCTGTCAAAATCTTTTCAATCGTTTGCCTGGGCACTTGTCGATCGACAAAGGCCCGGCAACTAAATCGAGACTCTAGAATCTGATCCAATGCTGTCGTCATGCACAGCCTAGCCTCTTCGATATAAGATCGAGTCCTGTTATTGAGCTATTCGAGTTCGGCCTTACCGCTCATTGCGATAATACCGTTGCTCAGCACTGCAGATTCTACGCTGTTCGAATCTCGTAGCCGGCGCACGGCCACGCTGAACTCGTTGCCACCGAATACCGGTGACTTTCCAGCAAACTCGAACTTTTTCAACTGAGCATGAGGAATCCGTTCGCTTATTGCCTTCGTCATCAAGGTTGCAAGCAACGGTCCGTGTACAACAAGTCCGGGATATCCCTCAATTTGCGTTGCATAAGGAAAGTCATAATGAATGCGGTGTCCATTGTAGGTAACGGCTGAATAGCGGAACAGCATGACTGGATCAGCCACTACCTTTTCTTCCCAGTCCCAATCTTGGATGCTGTTCGAAACTGCATTCAATTGTTGGGAAGCCGCGGATGCTCCGCGATAGACAACATCCTGATTTTCATCGAGGCAGGCGCCTCCATCCTTGTCGACAATGCTATGATCAATCCTCACAAAAGCCAGCGTTCCCGACCTTCCCTGCTTTAGCGAGATATCGGCAACACGAGCAATGTATTGGTAGGTTTCGCCGACACGCAGCGGCCGATGGAAAGATAATCTGCTTCCCGCAAACATCCGGCGCGGCAACGAAATTGGAGGAAGAAACCCACCTTTTTTCGGATGTCCATCGGCCCCGATTTCTTTTTGGCTCGCGGGCTCCTGGAAGAAGGCCCAATGCCACAACAAGGGGATCGGATCGCCTACCGCGAACGCTGCCCGGTCAAAAAGCGCTGCCATTCTATTCGCATTGCGTGCATCGATTTCGGAAGTAAACTCGAGCGGCTTGGGCTGCCAGTCCGAAAGCTCCGGAAAAGCCGTTAACAGTTCCGAGCTCAGAAGCACGTCTTTCTCCGTCATCGATTTATTCTCCCAAAGCGCAAGCAACTCACTGTTAGGTATTACGATTACTCAAGCGCCCAGCATAAATTCCCTGTCGAGAGACTCCCGAAACTCCGGCGCCGCGATGGAAATGAGCGCTTTGGCCCTCTCGCGAAGCGAAAGAGCCCGCAGATCGGCATAGCCATGTTCCGTGACAATGACGGCCGCATCTGCTCTCGGCGTACTAACGGGGCCGTTTAAGGACGCAACAATTCTGCTCTGCAATCCACTCTGAGTTCGCACTACTGACGGCAACGCAATAATCGGAAGACCGCCGGGAGAAGCGCGCGCAGCGCGTATAAAGTCCATAGCTCCGCCTACGGCACCGACGTAACGGCCTCCCGCCATTTCCGCATTGATCTGGCCTGTCAGGTCGACTTCGATCGCCGCGTTGATTGCAGCAAATTTCTCCAGCTGACAAAGAACCGACGGAGCATGCGTGTAATTGATCGATCGAACAGATATTGCGGGATTTCTATCGGTAAATTCGTAAAGATCAGCGGATCCAAATATTTGACCGGTAACAGTCACGCCGCGGTCGATGCTCTTTCGTGCATTCGTGACTGCACCCGACTTCATCAGGTTTCCGATCTGATCGCCAATGATACCGGAATGGACACCGAGGTCACGATGCGAAGACAGCTTCTCAATAACAAGCTCTGGAATCGCTCCTAGACCGGTTTGTACGGTCATGCCGTCGTCGATGAGGCTCGCAATGATTTCCGCAATGCGTCTTTCCGGATCACCGCCACGGCTTCCACCCGCAGTGATCGGGGTGCGGCTCGTCAGAACGGCGTAGTCGATATCGGATGTGTGAATTTCGGTTTCGCCGAAAGTCGCAGGCGCTTTATCGTTGATTTCAGCTATCACAACAGCCGCGCTCTTCACCAACGGCGCAAGATAGTCCTGCGCGAGGCTAAGGCTGTAGATATCCTGCCGGTCGGTCGGCGCGACTTGCAGCAATAGAACTCTGACGCGCGCCTTGAGCAAATCCGTCAAACTCGAGTAATGGCACGGATAAATCTCCAGGCGATCGGCTTCGGAAAGCTTTCGATTGTTGCCGGTCGCGCAATAAGACGAGAATTTTACCGTATCACAGTGATCGAGCTGCGGCGTCTGGCCGTAGCTCATTCCGATAAACGCTTCGAACGCACCGATGCGATGGCGACAACGCAGGAGCTCTGCGGTCAGCGCTTCCGGTTCGGCAGCACCTTGCCCCCAGGCCACAACGTCGCTCGCTCGTACGATAGTCGAAAACGGAATTTGCTCCAGCGGCAAAGTTTTCAAGGTAGCGCGTCCAGTTACGCCCGCTCAAAAATTGCGGCAAGACCCTGACCACCACCGACACACATCGTCTCTAGGCCATAGCGCTTATTCGAACGACGAAGTTCATGCAGCAGCGTCGTCGCAATCCTTGCGCCGCTTGCACCGATAGGATGACCAAGCGAAATTCCAGATCCGTTGACGTTCAATCTGGACCGGTCGAAATCCTTCCATTCCTTGAGAACGGCCAATACCTGACAGGCAAACGCCTCGTTGAGTTCCACCAGATCCATCTGCGCAAGCGTCATGCTTGTCCGATCCATTACCCTGCTTACGGCCGGAACCGGTCCAATTCCCATCGTTGCCGGATGGCAGCCAGCGGCAGCCCAGCCGACAACGAACCCAATCGGGTTGAGTCCTAGTTGAGCGAGTTGGTCCTCGGCCACAACAAGGCACGCAGCAGCGGCATCGTTCTGCTGGCTGGAATTTCCTGCGGTAACGGTACCGCCCTTCATGAGCACCCGGAGCTTGGCCAATGTGTCGACGCTGGCATCTTCGCGAATCCCCTCATCTTTGGATACGACCATGCTATCGCCCTTCCTTTGGGGAACACTGACGGACACGATCTCGTCATCGAATTTGCCAGCAGACCTCGCCGCAGCGGCGCATTGATGGCTTCCTACAGCATAAGCATCCGCTTCTTCACGCGTGATTGAATACTTCTTGGCCAGGTTCTCGGCCGTCTCGATCATTCCGGATATGGAGCCAAATCGGTCGACCGGCTGTGATCTTTCGCGACCACGGTCGAGCCTATCGTAAAGCTGGACGGAGCCTGCTCGCGCACCCCATCGCATGCCCGTGGTGTAATACTCGATATTGCTCATGCTTTCGGTGCCGCCGGCCAGCACAACGTCGCAGGCTCCCGATTGGACCATCATGGCAGCGGTAACGATAGCTTGCAGACCCCCGCCACAACGGCGATCGAGTTGCATGCCCGGGACACCAATTGGCAATCCGGCGTTCAATGCCGCCCAGCGGCCGATGCAGGGCGCTTCGCTGTTGGCATAGGACTGCGCGAACACCACGTCATCAATCCGCTCCGGATCGACTTTCGTTCGATTTATCAGCTCCTTTATGACGACGGTCGCGAGCTCTTCGGCCGGCAGGCTCCGTAACGATCCGCCAAATGTTCCCACCGGAGTTCGCACCGGGCCGACGATAGCTGCTCGTTTCATCTCAATTTCCTGCGCAAAGGCATCTGGTGTTGCCGATCGTTTCCGATCGTCAGACTGGGTTCCAGTTGAAGACTTCCGCGCTCCGCTCAAGCGGGACGAAAGAGGCCATCAGCGCCGGAGCCGCCTGCTCGGCTACACTTTCGGGAGTCCAGCCCTCGGCCCTGTGCACCGAGCGCACGGGGCGGCTCTGGCTCATCAGAAATATTTCGTTGTTTCGCGTTGCAAATACTTGGCCATTGACCTTTGCCGCCTGGTTGGAAGCCAGAAAAACCGCGAGCGGTGCGTTCTTCTCCGGCACCATCTCCGCAAAGCGTCTGACACGCTCCCGTTCTTCCGGGGTATGCGCGGGAATCGCATTGGTCATACGGCTCCAAGCGAATGGCGCAATGCAATTCGAACGTACGTTGTAGCGTTGCATATCTAAAGCAATGGACTTCGAAAGTGCGACGATACCTAGCTTCGCCGCGGAATAATTCGCTTGTCCGAAATTGCCAATCAGCCCCGAGGTGCTGGTAGTGTGGACATAGGCGCCTGAATTCTGCTCGCGAAAGAACCCTGCTGCCGCGCGGCTAACATAGAATGTCCCGTTCAGATGGACGTTCACGACCGCATTCCAGTCCTGCGGGGCCATTTTATGAAACATCACATCGCGGAGAATGCCGGCATTGTTTACGACAACATCAACACATCCGAAGGTATCGACCGCGCATTGAATGATCTTCTGGGCGCTATCCCAATCCGCCACGCTATCGGCGTTTGCGACTGCAGCGCCGCCTTTGGAGCGAATGATCTCGCAGGTTTCCTCGCCTGGAGTGGCGGAGCCTCCCTCACCTGCCAATGAAACGCCGATGTCATTGACGACAACCTTGGCGCCGGCATCGGCCATCGCCACGGCAATCGCCCGGCCGATGCCTCCCCCCGCGCCGGTCACAACAACAACCTTTCCTTGCAGAGTCATTTTTAGCTCCGAACAATCCTAATTCGATGAACCGAGAAAATGCCTGGCGAGAATATCGCGCTGAATTTCCGAGCTGCCGCCATAGATCGTCGCTGGCCGAGCATTCAGAAAAAGTCTTGCCGCATTTACTTCCTTCTTACCGGTTTCCATCAAGGCACCCCGCTCCGCGGCAATCTCCATCATAAGATCTGTGATGCGCTGGAACATTTCGCTTTGGTGGACCTTCAGCATGGAAACATCTGGACCAAGATCCTCACCGCGCCGAAGCCGTGCGGCAAACACCTCAAAAAGTGCCTTGTGGTCTTCCAGATCACGATTGAACTGGAGGTACTTCTCTCGAAACACGGGATCATTCCACTGACCGGTTGCCTGCGCCAATTGTCTCAATCGCACGAGCGCGTAGTTGGACTGACGAGGAGATCCCAAGAAAATTCGCTCGAACCCAAGCAATGCCCGGGCCATCTTCCAGCCCTGGTTCACCTCACCGACGAGATGATCGCGTGGCACGCGCACGTTCTCGAAGAATACTTCGCTGAATTCGTCGTGAAGATCGAGGTTCCGGATTGGGCGAACGGTTACGCCTTTCGACGTCATGGGCACGAGCAGAAAGCTGATACCCTCCTGCTTGCGAACGCTCGAATCCGTGCGAACAAGGAGAAAAATCCAGTTTGCATCCTGCGCCAGAGTCGTCCAGGTCTTTTGACCATTGATGACCCACTCGTCCCCTTCCAAAACCGCCTTGGTCCGCAGGCTGGCAAGGTCCGATCCTGCATTCGGCTCGCTATAGCCCTGACACCAGATGTGCTCTCCAGACAAGATTTTCGGAAGAAAGAACGCTTTCTGTTCCTCCGAACCATAGCGGATAAGCAACGGCCCCAGCAGAATAATGCCGTGATCCGGATTTCGGGCAGCACCAAATCGTTCGAACTCATCGAGGTAGATGAGTTGCTTTGCCGGCGTCAGGCCCATTCCCCCGTATTGTTTCGGCCAGGCAGGCGCAAGCCAACCGTGCTTGGAAAGCGCGAAGTACCAGTCCTTCGCATCGCTCCAGTGCAGCCGCTTGTCAGGATCGCGCAAGCGAGCAGGATGCGCCGCCTCGAGGAATCTACCTGCAAGCGATCGAAACTCATCGTCCGACAGCGCGTTGAAATCCTCCCTGTAGAACTCGCTCATGTGTGGTTCTCTGTACTATTCTGCGCAGCGCCAAAAAGGTCCGCATAACGCCACCGGTGAAATTTCGTCGATCCGAATTGCGTGACCATCACCATCGCTTTTCGGAGATAAAGCCCGATATCGGCTTCGTCGGTAAATCCGATTGCGCCGTGCATCTGCACAGACTGCCGGGTTACCAACATGGCCGCATCGGCCGCGCGGATCTTGGCTCTCGAAACCGCGATTGCTTTCTGCGTCGCCGGTACATCTCCCGAAATCACTAACACCGCGTTGTCAATGCTGGCTCTTGCCAATGCCGCCTGCACGCTCAAATCAACGACCTTGTGGCGCAGAGCCTGAAAGGAGCCAATGCTGACGCCGAATTGTTTGCGCATCCCGAGATAAGCCTTGGTCATCGCTAAGGACGCCTCGATGATTCCGAGCAAGTAGGCCGCCACCCCAAGCGCGGCCACGTCAAATGCCTCATCGGAATCCGCCTGTAGAAGTTCGGCGGGAGCCCCCTGCAGTTTCAGCGTGCCGAAATGGCCGCCGTCCTGCGTGAATTCGGTTTGCAATTCCACGCCGGGCGCATCGGCTCGAACCAGATAAAGCCCATCCTTCGATGAAACAATGAAGGCATCAGCGCCGCCGGCCATATAGACAAACTTCTTCTCTCCCGTGACTTTGCCGTTTTGAAAAACCGTTTGATCGTAATAGTCGGCGGCGGCAACCTCTTCGTTCTCCTCATATGCAGGCAACATGATCAGGGAGCCGTCCACGATTGCGTTGCGATGCTGGCTTCCGGTCAGCCGCGCGGCCATATCGACACTGATGAAGGGTTCCGGAACAAGCCCGGCGCCTAGCTCTTCACACAGCGCGACGTATTCGGCGATCCCGAATCCCGCTCCACCCTGATCCTCTGCCAGAGCAAGGCCGATCCATCCCTGCTCTGCCATCTTCCGGTGAGCGCTTCGATCAAATCCCGGTAGTGTGAAGCGAAGTGACCTGACCCGAGACAAGTTCTCACGATCCGCGACTGCCGCCGCTGTTTCGCGGATCAGACTGATCTGCTCTCCGGACTCGTCGGGTGCATGCGTCGACAAAGTTCTATTCGACATTCCTGCGCTCTAGCGTGTTTCGTTAAAAAATCTATTCGATGCGTGCATGACCGCAGTCCGCAACCAGAATGCCCCTGCCCACCGCATACGCCCGGAAGGAGCCATCACTCCAGGTTTCGACGCGGATGGATTCGCCCGGATAAACCGGCGCCGAGAAACGCAGCTTCATCGCTTTCAATCTTTCCGACTGGAAATCGGCGAAGCGCTCGAGAAGAGCGCGGCAGATTACGCCGAACGTGCAGAGACCATGCAGGATCGGCCGCTCGAACCCGGATTTTTTCGCGAATTCAGGGTCCGAGTGCAGCACATTGTAATCGCCGTTCAACCTGTAGAAGAGCGCCTGCTCGAGCCGCGTCTGGAGCTCAATTTCATCTTGTGGCGCCACCGACGGCATCCGGTGCACCTGGGTCGGTGCACGTCCTTCACCACCAAATCCACCCAGACCGCGCAGGAAGGTCGTGTTGACCGTCGTAGCGAGCAGCTCGTCGTTATCCTCGTTGAAGACCTGCTTCTCGGTATAAAGGATTGCCGCTTTTCCAGGGCCCTTATCGACAAGTGACACGATTTTAGTGTTGCTGCGGATATTGGCTGCAGCCGGCAGCGGCCGCATCAGCGTGATCTCCTGCTCACCATGCAGAACGCGCGACGGATCGACGGTCGTGGCGGGATTGCCGAGCCAGAATCCAGGATGCGCCATTACCACCGCCATCGATGGCATCGTTACCATACGGTGTTCTGCGTTCACATAATGCAGCTGACGCTGGTCCATGGGGTCTTGCGCCATGCCGACTGATAGGGCGTAGAAAGCCGTATCGCGTAACGACCATTGCTGCCGGACTTCCGGGATCCGAAACTGCAACAGCTTCTCGGGGTCAAACGCAGGTTGGATACTCGCTGACATTTTCCGAATAATGCTCCGCTCGGAACTATCGTCACGCTTATTAGATTCTTTGGCCAAAGCCGACGGTTACGCGCGAACGAGATTATCTCAGCCGCATCGGGACAATGGCATAGAATCTAGCGATAGCAGTTATCCTGGGCTGCGGGATCGACGTCGAACTTTAGCTGCGGTGGCCGTTCAACGGTTGATGCTGTGCAGCAATATTTCCGATCTTCGTACGCGCAATAATCAGTTTCATGATCTGCGCTGTGCCATCGCCAATCTCAAATCCCATTACGTCACGCATGCGTTGCTGATGAGCGGTTTCCATGCTGTAGCCGTAATGGCCGAACGTAAGCAGGCATTGATGAATCGCGTCATGCGCGACTTTCGGGCCCATCCATTTGCACATGGCCGCTTCGCGCGTGTGCGGCATTCCATTATCGCGAAGCTTCAGGGTATGCAGGCAGAGCTGCCGCGTAGCCTCAATCATCGTCTCCGCTTCAGCCAAAGGAAACGTCACACCCTGGTATCGGCCAATAGGGGCTCCGAACGCCTCTCTCTCCTGAACGTAAGCCCATGTCTCATCGAGCGATGCCTGCGCTGCACCTACACACTGTAAGCCTATGAGGGCGCGGCTATAGTCGAAGCCTTGCATTACTTGCACGAAGCCGCGGCCTTCGTCACCGAGCAAGTGATCGGCAGGCACAAAGACGTCATCGAAGAAAATCGAACCGCGGCCGGCTGATCTCGCTCCGACATCGTTGAAAGCGGTCCGTGAGATTCCCGGACTATCGAGCGGCACCAGGAAGCCACTTACGCCGCGCGCGCCGTCTTCGAAAGCGCCGGTGCGCGCAAAAAGTACCACGGCGTCGGCTTGAGCCGCCATGGAAATAGAAGTCTTTTCGCCATTGATGCGAAAACCGTTGCCGTGTGCGCGTGCAGTCGTGGTGAGGCTCGCCGCATCGGAGCCGCCGCGCGGCTCCGTCAAGCCAAGGGCGAGAATGGCTTCGCCGGATACTGTCTTTGGCAACCAGTGCTTGGCCACATCGGGTGTGGCATGCCGCGCCAATACGTCACCAAGCAATGAGGCCAGCAACGGAACATAGGCTACGTTGATGTCGGCGTATCCGATGGTCTCGATCAAAGCCCCGGTAACGAAGCTACTCAAACCTGAGCCGCCGTGTTCGACTGCAAGGTCGCTACCGATCAGGCCGAGTCTACCCATTTCCTTGAGCAGGCCGCGATCGATTACGCCGGAATTTTCGCTTTCCAAATACTTGGGAGCCAGCCGCTCACGCGCGAAACGTGTTGCGACTTCCACACACTCGCGCTCTTCTTCGGTAAGCTTGCTTGAGAATTTCATTAGCGTCCACTTTTTAGAGGTCTCAAAGCCAACGCTTGCGACGCTTGAAGGACTTCAAGTTCTTGAACGAATGCCGGGATTCGTGACTACTGCCGCCCAGATAGAAGTCCCGAATATCCTCATTGTTCACCAATTCGTCGCGCGTTCCTTCGAGAACAATCTTCCCATTCTCCATAACGTAACCATAATCAGCGAACCTTAGCGCGATAGCGGAATTCTGCTCAACTACGAGAATTGGTATATTTTGCTCAGTACTGATGTTGTTTATTATCGAGAACACCTCCTGGACGAGCAGCGGCGACAAGCCCATGGACGGCTCGTCCATGAGAATAAGCTTTGGCTTTGCCATCAGCGCCCGCCCTACTGCAAGCATCTGCTGTTCGCCACCGGAAAGGTATCCGGCCAATCCCTTTCGCTCTTTCAATCGCGGAAAATAGGAAAAGACCATTTCGAGATCTGCATCCGACGGTCGCCCCGGCCGAGAGAAGGCTCCCAGCCTTAGATTCTCGATTACCGTCATATCCTCGACGATCCTGCGGCCTTCCATGACCTGGAAGATACCTCGCCTTACGATCTTGTCGGGGTCGAGCCCCCGGATCGACGTTCCTTCGAATACGATGTCGCCACGGGTCACCGCTCCGTCCTCTCCACGCAAAAGCCCCGATATTGCCTTCAGCGTCGTGGATTTTCCGGCCCCGTTAGCGCCCAGCATCGCCACGATGCCTTTGGGCGGAACATTCAGGCTCACGACATGGAGAACCAACACGACGTCATTATAAATGACCTCGATATTGTTCACCGTAAGGATAGGTGTGTTCTCCATGGCGCCGGACCTCAACCTGACTTTGCTTTCAGCGTAGCATTACTGGCCCCACCAGCGGGCTTCCCTGCCGATGTTGACTTCGCGCAACACACGCCAGGAGTACTTATCCCCGTTGATAATGCCTTCAGAGACCGAAATCTGCGTGACGTTGCGGTGGTCTTCAGCAGTCCAGGTAGCCGGAGCACACAGTCCTTCAAGCCCGGCCGGGACCCAGTCTTTCTTCTGGTACATTCCCTTGCGAACGTTTTCGGCGGTGATGCCGCCGTTCTTGTCGGCCCACTCCATCGCCTCTTTCAGATACATAACGGAGCACACCGAGGCGGTGTAGAACGTGCTGCGCTGTACGCCTTTGGAGATCTTGTGGAGCAGCTTGGCGCCCGACACATCCGCGTTCCACCATTTGATGTGAAGCGGAATGACGACACCGTTGGCGGCATCGCCCGCTGCCTTCATTTCGATTTCCGAGTAGCCATAGATGTTAGTCATGAAGCGGGTTTTCACGCCTACTGATGCACATGAACGAAGCATCGCAACGTTCGAGTCGCCAGTGTTTCCAAGATACGTGTATTCAGCGCCGGTCTCCCGCAACGTAATGCATTGGGCTTTGAAGTCGCCCGGCCGCATGCTGTATTGAATCGCTGGAACGATTTCGAAACCGATTTCTTCGGCATGTTTCAGACAGGCCGCGCGCGGCGAGTTTGCAAAGGGATGATTGTCGCCGGTGAAAGCAAACTTCGGCTTGCCTTTGTTACCTTTGCTCTTCCAGTCTTCCATCGCCCAAGTGACAACCGCACGGCAGCCGTCGGAATAGCTCGGACCATGAAAGAAGTTGTAAGGTGTCGGACGCTCGACAGCGCCGCTCTTGCCAGCCGGATCAGTCAACTTTGCTGAGAATGAGTGCGAGAGATAGATTACCTTATCCTGGTTGATGAAATTTGAGAGCGCCTCAGTATCAGCGGTTCCGTATCCCAGGACTGCGATCGGAGGCACGCCGCGCGACATCCACTTCTTGTAAGCAGCGATTGCCGCCGGCGCTTTATACGCATAGTCGACAGCTTCGTACTGGATTTTCTTACCATTGATGCCGCCGTTCGCATTGATCCAGTCGAGAGTATCTTGCTTTGCCGCCGCCATTTCAGCGCCGACGAGCGCGGTTGGACCGGTGTTGTCGTTCAAGATTCCGACGAACAACTCTTGTGCCTGGACAGTGCCGGCGAATGCCAGCGACGCTACAAGTGCAATTCCTACGGTCTTAGTTGTCATTTCTACCTTCCTCCCTTAGTGAGCTTCTTACTTTCCACGAAACAGTTTCAGTGAGCGAATGGATAGAGCTTCCAATAGGCCTTGATGTACTGCCAACGATGAGCGAGGCCTCGCGGCTCAACGATCAGAAAAAGAATGATCACAAGGCCGATAGACGCTTCCTTGATAAAGTCGAGTGACGACCCGATCTGCGCGACGACCGGCCATCCCGTGGCACGAAATGCATGCACGACAAATTCGAGCGTCTCAGGCAACAACACAATGAAGATCGCGCCGAGAATCGATCCCATTACCGACCCAAGGCCGCCAATGATGATCATTGCGAAGAACTGGATCGAAAGAAGAATGTTGATGCTTTCGGCGGAAACGAACCCGGTAAAGTGAGCCATGAGCGCGCCCGCCACGCCGGCGTAGAATGTGGATATGCCGAAAGCGAGTACGCGGTAGCCAGTAAGATTGATCCCCATGATCTCGGCGCTGAGATAGTGATCGCGGATAGCGACTAGCGCTCTCCCCGTCCGCGAGCGCAGGACATTCGTGGCGAACAGGAACAGGACGATCAGATGGATCAGCACGACGTAGGAATAGAGACGGTCACCGGAAAGTTGATATCCGAAGATCGAATAGGGCTTCGCGAAAGCGCCTGCCGCGCCGCCGGTGAACCAGCTTGCACGAGAGAAGAAATCTTCGAGCAAGAACTGCGACGCGAGCGTGGCTATCGCAAGATAGATGCCCTTGATGCGGGCGGCAGGAATGCCGACGAAGAGACCAATAAAAGTGGCAATCAGACCGCTGCAAAAGATGGAGAGCGGCACCGGCATCCCGTGGCGATTGGACAGATAAGTGGATCCGAAGGCACCGAGCCCGAAGAAGGCGCTATGACCTAGCGAAATCTGACCGCTGAACCCCGTAAGGATATTCAGTCCGAGAGCTGCAATCGCATAGATTCCGATGTAGATGCCGAGCGAAAGCTGATACGGACTCAGGAACGGCGGCGCCGCCATAAGCACGAGTATGCCAAGAACGCATATGATCGCGCTGTTCCGGCTCGGAAAGATCGCCTTATCGGCAATATAGCTTGTTCGGAAATCGCCGCTCGGCCGTGGTACCAAGGCTGCCATCTTAAATCCTCTCGATGTCCTTTGTGCCCATGAGCCCGTAAGGTTTGATCATCAAAATGATGATCAACACATAGAATGGGACGATCATGTAGAGATTGCCGAAGTGCAGGTATTGGCCGTCGAAGAACTCCGCGAGGTTCTCCAGAAGACCCACGATGATGCCCCCAATCACGGCGCCTATGATCGAGTCGAGACCACCCAAGATGACCGCTGGGAAGACCTTGAGGCCGAAGTTCGACAAGCCCGCGGATACGCCATTAACGAGGCCAATCACAACACCAGCGATTGCGGATACGAAAGCCGAAATGGCCCAGGAGATCGCGAAGACCTGCCTTACCGAGACGCCCATTGACTGTGCCACCTGCTGGTTGAAAGCCGTTGCACGCATCGCGAGTCCGAATTTCGTGTATTGAAAGAAGTAAGCAAACAGGCCAAGCGCGACGACCGCGAATGCGGCGCTCGCGAGATATGCGACTTCGAAATTGAGGCCACCGACGTTGATATGCGTTGTCGTGAACACTTTGGGAAACGCGCGTGGCGAAACACCGAATATTCCTTTGAGCACGGCTTGCAAGAAGACCGAAAGGCCAACCGTAACCATGATTAAGGAAATAAGCGGCTCACCGATCAATGGCTGAAGGACGACGCGCTGGATAAGAATTCCGAGGATCGATGAGAATATCCCCGTGATGAGAAACGCGGCCCAGAACGGAACGTCGTAGCGGGTAACCAGAGACCAGCAGATCCAGGCGCCCAGCAGAAGTAATTCGCCTTGCGCGAAGTTGACGACGCGCGACGCCTTGTAAATCAGTACGAAGGACATCGCGACGAGACCATACAGAATGCCGACCATCAGACCGTTGATGGCGAACACGAACAGGAGTTCAAAGTTCATCCCTATGCCACCCTCTTGTTCTGTCCAATTGCTGTCACCGTCTGCGGCAGCTTCATTGTCACGATTCTGATCGTCGCCTTGACGCGCTGGGTTTTGCCGTCCTGAAGATTGATCGTCGTATCGACGTTAACTTCGTCACGATCGGTATAGAGCGCCTCAATCAGGTCTCCGTAGCGCTCGGTGATCGTACTGCGGCGAATCTTTCTAGTGCGCGTCAACTCGCCGTCATCGGCATCCAATTCCTTATAGAGAAGCAGGAAGCGCCTTACCTTTTGTGGGCCAGGCAGCGTGCTGTTTATCTTCTCTATCTCCTCCCGGATGAGCTCGCGCACTTCTGCGCGTGTACTCAGGTCGGAGTAACCGTTGAACGCGATCTTTCTAGCTTCCGCCCATTTCGAAAGAATCGAAAAGCGAATGCAAACCATTGCGGCGATGGAGTCACGGCCTTGACCATGGACAACGCACTCGGCGACGAAAGGCGAAAATTTCATTTTGTTCTCGATGTAAAGCGGCGAGAACCTGTCACCATTTCTCATCTGGGCGAGATCGGAAACGCGGTCGATCACGACCAGATGACCGTTTTCCTTCAGGTAGCCGGCATCTCCAGTGCGCATCCAGCCCTGGTCGATGGTTTTCGCAGTCTCTTCCGGATTGCGATAATACCGCGTGAACATGCCGGGATGACGAACGATGATTTCACCCAGGCCGTTTCGATCCGGATTCTCGATCTTTAACTCGACACCACGAAAGCCGTAACCCACGGTATCGAAATCAACGTCGTCCTGACGATGACCGGTGTAGACGCCGGCCATCTCGGTTTGCCCATAGAGCTGGCGCAAGGGCACGCCAATTGAACGGAAGAACTTGAAGATTTCTGGTCCGAGCGGTGCCCCACCCGTGGCGGCGGAGCGCATTCTACTCATGCCAAGGCGGTCGCGTAATGCACGACCGATTAGCAGCTCAGCAAGAAACGACTTACGGTTCTTTTCGAGCGCTTTTTCGGCGAACCTCATGCCGAGCACGAAGAGTGTTCTTTTCAGACGTGTTGAATCGAACATTCGCGCGCGGATATCCGCGGCAAGGCTCTCCCACACGCGCGGCGGATAAAGCACGCAACAGGGACTAATCTCGCGAAGATCACTCGCTGAGGTTTCTTCTTCTTCGACAAAATTCAGCGTGAGTCCCGAGAGGAGCGTATGAGCAACGGCATATACCTGCTCGCCAATCCACGGCAGCGGCAGAACGGACACATAGTTATCACCAGGATACTTAGGATCTGATTCCAGAAAAGCGAGCGAATGTTCCAGAAATGGCCCGCTCTGCAACACTGCAATTTTGGGGCGCGATGTCGTGCCTGATGTCGTGCAAAGGATCGCGTCGGCATCCGGAGGCGTGGCGTCCACCAGTCGGCTAAAGCGAAGCGGATCCGCTTCGTGAATTTTCCGTCCTTCCTCCAGAAGTTTCTCAAACGAGATCAGCCTCGGATCGTCGTATTTTCCCATGCCCCTCAGATCGCAGACCACGATCTTTTCGAGGCTCGGCATCTGCATATCTTCGTGGAGAAACTTACATACCTGCTCCTCGTCCTCCGCAATGACAACGCGGATGCTCGCGTAATCGACCAGATACTTCACTTCGTCAGGAAGCGAGTCCTTATAGATGCCGAGCGAGAGCCCTTGCAGAGAATGAACTGCGATTTCCGCAAGGAGCCAATTTGGACGGTTCTGGCCAATCAAACCAACTACGGAACCCTTGTCTACGCCGAGCGACTGGAGACCCAAGGTGATGTCGCGCGTGATAGAAAGCGCTTCCGTCCATGTTGTATCCTGCCATATCCCAAATTTCTTCTCACGAATGGCAGTACCTGTTGGCCAGTCAGCTGCATTCTTCCTAAGAAGCTTGGGCATCGTCGCCACGTCCGACGACAAACCATTCGGAAAGCGGCGATATACTGGATCAGTTTTCATCGCCGAGATAAGCCCGTTTGACCATAGGATTTTGCAACACTTCGCTCGGAAGCCCTTCCGCGATGACTTCTCCGTAATTGAGAACAGCGACCCGGTCCGAGATATCCATGACGACATTCATGTCGTGCTCGATCATCACAACGGTGATGCCACGCTCGCGATTCAGCTCGACGATGTAGCGCGCCATATCCTCCTTCTCTTCGAGATTCATTCCAGCCATAGGCTCGTCAAGCAGAAGAAGTTTGGGCTTGATCGCAAGTGCACGAGCAAGTTCAACGCGCTTACGTAAACCATAAGAGAGCGATCCGGCCGGCGCGTGCCTTATCTTCTCGATCTCAAGAAATTCGATCAGATCCTCGACCTCGCGCCGGAATTTTGCTTCCTGGCGCTGCGTGTTGGACAGCCAGTAAAGCCCCTCCGAAAAAAGGTTCGAACTCATGAGGTGGTGGCAACCAACAAGAATATTGTCGAGAACGCTCATATGAGAAAAGAGCGCCAGGTTCTGGAATGTCCGCGCGATACCGAGCTTCGCGCGATCGCTGGCTCTCTTTCGCAGAAGCGGCATTTCCTCGAAGGTCAGATTGCCCGCTGTCGGCTGATATCTTCCTGAAATGCAGTTCATCAATGAAGTCTTGCCGGCGCCGTTTGGACCTATTACGGAAAAGAACTCTCCGGCGCGAACTTTGAAACTGACGCTGTTCAATGCGACGAGACCGCCAAAGCGCAACGACACATTCTCGCAAACAAGAATATTCCTTTCGCGATGCTGCGCCTTGTCTCTTGGCTGACCGGGCCAAGCAGCAATGAAGGTATCGTTGGGTTGGGTTACGCCCTCACCAGGCATTGGTTTCTCTTCCCTCTTCGCTGAGCCGCCTGCTTTGGGCCGACTTCTTTGCTTTTTCAGAAACGCGTTTCTCGGTCCCTGGATCAGATCAAGAGACTTTCCTTGCCGCGAATTTCGGTCGACTCTTTGCGCGGAACGCTTCGATCCCTGCGACCACATCAGGCCCCGGCAGATAGCGTAGTGCTGCCTGAATTTCCGCTTCTAGATCGTCGTCCAGTATCCGGTCTCCATAGAGACGACCGAGCCGCTTCATCTCCGACAACCCGGTGGGGCTGCGTTCGCAAATCTTTCGGCAATAGCTAAGCGCTGCGTCGATCAGTTGATCGTCTTCGACGACGTAGTTCACGAGACCCCACGCGAGGGCAGTTTCCGCATCAACCCAACGCACGCCCAAAAACAAATCTAGTGCGCGGCGGCTTCCGATGATGCGGGGCAACCGCTGGCTGCCACCCCAACCAGGGATCAATCCGAACTGCCCATGCTGATCGCCGAAGCGAGCTGAACGGCCGGCGAAAACAATGTCGCCCGCGAGCATCAACTCTAGACCGCCGGCAAGGGCGAGCCCCTGAACGGCAATCACCACGGGAAGCGCGGAACGCTCAAGCGTGCGCAGGGCGTCGTGACCGTTGCGCAGAAAACGTTCGAGCACGTCACGCGATTTAAGCCCGTCGTTTACTTCATTAAGATCGGCGCCGGTACAGAAGTTTTTTCCTGTCGTCCTGATTAAGACGGCTTTCACGTCGCTGTTCTGTTCCACCAACTTGAGTGAATCGCGAAGACCGGACAGCACCGCACTCGAAAGCGCGTTGAAGACAACCGGGCGGGAGATTTCGATAATCCCAACCTCACCGTCGATGACATGATTCACGCCAGTCGCTTGATCAGTCATGACCAGCCACGAAATCTGTCTCTACCGGAAAATACTTCATCGCCGCTACTCAGAGGCTTGAGGTCGCGGGGAAAACGGGTTTGCGCTTCTCGCGATGGGAGGCAAGGCCTTCCACCACTTCCGGCCCGGTAAAGCCAAGAAATTCGAGCGCCAAGGACGCATCGAATGAAGGACCGGCCTGACGCAACCAGTTGTTCAGCGCGTATTTGGTCCAACGGATGGCAGTCGGCGCGCCGTTGGCGAGCTTGTTGGCGACTTCTTCGGCCTTGGCATCGAGTTCGTCGTCTTCGACAGCAAGAGAAATCAGCCCGATACGCTCGGCCTCCTCCCCCGACAAACGATCGCACGTGAGAAGATAGTATTTGGCCTTGGCCATCCCGCAAAGCAAAGGCCAGATAATCACGGAATGATCGCCCGCGGCGACGCCCAAGCGCGTATGACCATCGACGATGACAGCTTTTTTCGATGCAATAGAGACGTCTGCAAGAAGTCCACAGACCAGCCCAGCGCCGACGGCAGGACCGCGGATCGCACTTACTACAGGCTTCGAGCAGTTGATGATATTGTAGACGATATCGCGCGCTTCCTTCCAGTTCTGTGCGCGCGTTTCAAAATCGGAGATGATCGATTCGACCATGTCGAACTCACCACCTGCAGAAAACGCATCGCCCGCCCCGGTGAGAATTACCGCCGAGACTGTGGGATCGCGATCAATATCGCGCCAAATCTCCGCAAGCTCGCCGTGCATGATCTGATCCGCCGCATTCAAGCGGCCAGGATTGTTCATCTTCAGGCGAAGCACGTTCGGGCTTGGCCGATCGATGAGGAGTCTTTGATAGTGTTCGTAGCTTACGAAAGCCGATTTTTTGGCGTGGCCATTATTCTTCATGTTGTTCTCCTCACCTGGATTAAACTGGCAAGGACGACGCACGAGAAGAATGTTCAGAGTGATTTCAGCAATCGCAGTTTTGTATAGCTGACACTCGACTACGCTTCGAGCCTGGCATCCCAGCGCCCGCCTTGCACCAATTCTTTCGCTGTTGCCACAATCATCTCGCGTACTTTTTGCGTTGCACTATGAGTGGCTCGACTATTCGAGACTGCAATTACAACAGGTCGCGATACTTCAGGATCAGTTATGGGAAGAGCTACCAGCACACCGGATTTCACTTGCTCATAGACGGAAACAAGCGGCAGTACTGTCGCGCCCAGTCCGCGCGTCGCGAGGTCTATTTGAATCTGTAGGCCATCGCTCTCTACGACCGGGTCAAGCTGCGTGCCGAACTGTTCGGATACGCCATCCAAAAGTTTTCGAAGGCCGTGCTGCTCACTAGGTAGAATTACCTTCATTTGCAGCAACTTACTGAACGGCAGTGACTTTTCCGAAGGGTTGAACAATTTCGGCGAGGCGACGGCGTAAAGCCGTTCCGTCAAAAGCGGCTTCACGGCGAGCTTCTTCAAATCGCGCGACGCATAAGTCACCGCAATATCCAGAATCCCACGGTTCATCCAATCCTGGATATGACCGCTATATGCCGCCACGATCCGCATTCGCAGACGCGGGTACTTTTCCGTAATTCGTTCGCAGAGCGCGCCTGAAAGCACGTCGCCTATCGTCGGCGGCACGCCGAGAACAACTTGCCCTCGCGGCCCTTCTTCCGCAGCCTTCAGTTCGAACTTCGCCAGCTCTACTTCACGCAAAATGCTCGAAGCGCGCTGTTTGAAGAGTTCTCCTTCCGGAGTCAGCTTCACGCCACGGCCATGGCGCCAGAATAAGCGGACTTCCAGATCCTCCTCGAGCAGCTGGATTTGCCGGCTGATCGCAGGTTGCGCCGTATGCAGATGTGCTGCTGCAGCGCTGAGACTTCCGAGTTCAGCGACCCGAAGAAAAGTCTTGACCTGCCGCAAGTCCATCTATGCCTCCTCCGATATATCTTAGATCGGAATTATATATTGGACATCGTATTCGCAGCGATAGCTAAATAGCACCGGCCATTCAAATGAAACGAACTGGCATATCAAAAATAATAACAAGCAAAAAAAAGGACATGGGATGCGAGGGCTCAAAGGACGCCGTGTAATCTTGACGGGCGGCGGCAGCGGCATCGGCCGCGCAACCGCAATACGGCTGGCGGAAGAAGGCAGTATTGTCGGCATTTTCGACATCAACGATACAGGGGCGAAAGAAACCGCCGAAGCCTGCAAGAAGCATGCGCAGGCAGCATCCTTTAAAGTCGATATCGGCGATTTCGAGCAGGTTAAGACCGCTGTTGAAAGCTTTGAGAAGGATTTCGGCCCGACTGAACTGCTCGCCAATGTTGCAGGTTGGGATACGCCGGGGAACTTCCTCGATTCCGACAGGGCGATCTGGGACAAGATCATCCGCATCAATTTGTACGGGCCCCTGAACTTACACTACGCGGTCGTGCCCGGGTTCAAAGCGCGCCGTTTCGGCCGTGTGGTGAATGTCTCGTCGGACGCCGGACGCGTCGGCTCATCTGGCGAAGCCGTCTATTCCGCGTGCAAAGGCGGGATCGTTTCCTTCACGAAAACAATGGCGCGAGAGCTCTCGCGCGCGAATGTCACGCTAAACGCCGTGTGCCCTGGCCCCACAGATACCCCGCTTTTCGGCACCTTTATCGAGCAGAAGCCCGCTCTGGCAGAGGCGCTTGGCAAGGCGATCCCGCTCGGCCGCCTGGGTCAGGTCGCTGATTATCCGGGCATGATCGCGTTTCTGTTAAGCGACGATGCAGCCTTTATCACCGGACAGACGATCAGCATCTCAGGCGGCCTGACGATGCACGGCTGATCATCGCAAAGAACACCTCAATTGCCGTTTTCGGCACGGACAACAGTGCCTAGCCTACAGCCAGGAGGATACCGCGCGTGAGCAACCCCGCTAGCGTGAACGAATACTTCCCTCACATGCTCTCCCCCATTCGCGTGGGAAAGCAGACGCTTCGCAATCGCGTAATCATGGGGTCTATGCACACGCGGCTTGAGCACGCCGACCGGCCGGTTGAACGCGAAGCCGCATTTTACAGCGCGCGCGCGCGCGGAGGTGCGGCGCTAATCATCACCTCGGGATACTCGCCGAACGAAGACGGCCGCCTCGAGGAAGGCGCGCATATTTTCAATTCCGAAGACGTACTTCCGTACCATCGTCCGATCGTCGAAGCGGTTCATCGCGAGAACTCGAAGATTCTGCTCCAGATTCTACATTCGGGCCGTTACGCAAAACACGATAAAATCGTCGGGCCTTCGACCATCCGCTCACCGATCAACCCGAGGGCACCCCGTCAGCTCAGCAGCGAAGAAATTCTCCAGACCATCGAGGACTTCATCCGTTGCGCCGAGCTCGCGGCAAAAGCGGGCTACGACGGCGTCGAGTTGATGGGATCGGAAGGCTACCTGATCAATCAGTTTACCGCTCCTCGCACCAACAACAGGACCGACGAATGGGGCGGTTCTTTCGAGAACCGAATCAAGTTTCCGCTCGCAATCATTCTCGGCGTTCGTGAGCGACTGCCGGCTGATTTCATCGTCATGTACCGGATTTCCGCGACCGATCTCGTCGAAGGGGGCCTTACCGGTGCCGAAATCGTCAAGCTCGCGCAAGAGGCGGAAAGTGCCGGCGCGGATATTCTCAATACCGGCGTCGGATGGCATGAAGCTCGCGTGCCGACGATTGCCTATCAGGTTCCGCGCGCAGCGTGGGCTTTTGCAGCGGCGCGGCTCAAGAAGCACATCTCGATCCCGATCGTCGCTTCAAACCGCATCAATATGCCCGAGGTAGCAGAACAACTGATCAGCGATGGCTCTGCCGATATGGTGTCCATGGCCCGGCCTATGCTTGCGGACCCTGAATTTGTGAACAAGGCGGCTGCAGGCCGGGCAGAGGAAATCAATACCTGCATTGCTTGCAACCAGGCCTGCCTCGATTACATTTTCTCGGACCGTATCGCCACATGCCTTGTCAATCCTGAAGCCTGCCACGAACTCGACTACGAGAGAGAGCCTGTCTCAGCTATACGGAAACTCGCGGTCATCGGGTCGGGACCGGCAGGCATGGCCTTTGCGGTCGCTGCGGCATCCCGCGGTCACAAAGTCACAATGTATGAAAGCGACTCCGCTGTCGGCGGCCAGCTTAATCTCGCAAGAAAAATTCCGCACAAAACCGAATTCAACGAAATGCTCCGTCACTTCCGGACTCGCATGGAACTTACAGGCGTCGAAATTCGTCTCAACGAAATCGCCAGCGCGGAGCAGTTGAAAAAGCAAGGATACGACCACGTCGTGGTCGCTACCGGCATCAAGCCGCGCAAGCTGGATATCGAAGGTGCAGATCATCCGAGCGTGCTCAGCTACATCGACGTGCTGCAGAATCGGAAGCCGGTCGGACGACGCGTTGCCATCATCGGGATGGGCGGTATCGGGCACGATGTCGCCGAACTGCTCAATCATACGGATAGCGACCTGGGCCCGTTGGAGGCGTTCTACAAAGAATGGGGTGTCGATCCGACCATCACGATTCCCGGCGGAGTAAAAGAGCCCGCCGAAAATCTGCCGGCGCGAACGATCACCATGCTCCAGCGTACGCCTTCCAAGCCCGGCAGTCGTCTCGGCATATCGACAGGCTGGATTCTTCGCACGCAACTCAAGCGCTGGAACGTTGGGATGATATCGGGCGCGACCTATCACAAGATCGACGACAACGGACTCCACTACTCCGTCGACAACATCCCTAAAGTTCTCGCCGTCGATAACATAGTCGTCTGCGCGGGGCAGGAATCGAACAAGGATCTGGTCGAAGCGCTCGTCCGGCTGGAGGTTCCGCATACCGTCATCGGCGGCGCAAAACTCGCCGGTGAACTCGACGCGCTGCGAGCCATTAAAGACGGCACGCAACTTGGGTATTCAGTATAGGTGCACAGCTTGTTATGAGCGAACACTTCGACGATCTGGAAATACGCGACCCGGAAATTCGCGAGCATGACCAACTGGCACGCTTGCCGGCTGTGGTTGCCGCCGCCAAGCGATCGGCACTATACGCGGATGCCCTCACTCATATCGATCCCAGCGAGATCGGCACCCGCGAAGCGCTCGGAAAACTTCCAATAACCAGGAAGTCGGATATGCCAGCGCTGCAGAAGCAACGCCCTCCCTTCGGAGGCTTGCCGGGCGACTCGTTTAGGCACTTCAAGCGAATCTTTATGTCGCCGGGCCCGATATTCGAGCCGCAACAGAAAGATAGCCGCGTTTGGTCCGGCGCTCGCGCGATGCATGCGGCCGGATTCCGCCAAAGCGACATAGTCCTTAATACTTTCAGCTACCACCTGACCCCCGCTGGGTTTGTAATGGATGCATCCGCGGAAGAACTCGGGTGCATCGTGATTCCCGCTGGACCGGGAAACAAAGAGCAACAGCTTGATCTGATCGATGCGTTGCAGCCGGCTGCTTACGCTGGCACCCCGGATTTTCTAAAGATCCTCGTCGATGCCGCCGAGGAAAAGCGTAGCGGCTGCTTTCCGATCAGGAAGGCCGTGGTTTCGGGGGCGGCGTTCCCCCCTTCGTTGCAGAAAACCCTCGCGGACGCCGGTATCGCCGCCTATCAAAACTACGGAACGGCGGAATTCGGCATTGTAGCATTCGAAACTGCCAGCCGTGACGGCATGGTGATCGGCGAGGAAGTCATCGTCGAAATCGTCAGACCGGCATCGAACCATCTGGTCGCTGACGGAGAGGTCGGCGAGGTAGTCGTCACGAGCCTCAGTCCCCACTACCCGCTCCTGCGCATCGCTTTAGGCGATCTCAGCGTTAGAGTTCCAGGGCACGCCGGCTCCGGACATACCAATCAACGTATTCGCGGCTGGTTGGGCCGCGTAGACCAGGCGACGAAAGTCAAAGGTATGTTCGTGCGGCCCGAGCAGATTCAACTGATCGCAGAACGCTTTCCTGCGTTGCTAAAACTTCGTCTTATCGTCACGCGTAGCAACGAGCTCGATCAAATGCTGCTGAAAGCAGAATCCGAAACGCCGGAAGACGCTTCTCTGCTCGACGCCGCATCAAACGCTCTCAAGGAAATCACTAAGCTATCGGGCAAGGTCGAATTGGTCTCCGCCCGGAGCCTGCCAAATGACGGAAAAATCATCGAAGACCTGCGAACCTAACTATAAGGCAAAGGCCATGAACTACGCCACCGAGATCGACGTCTATCTAAGTCCGGCTGAGTACGTGGACAGCGACCATGAGTCCGTTATCGCCTTTGCCCACCGCATCTCGCACGGCGAGCAAACAATCCAAGGAAAACTGCGGACAATCTATAACGCGGTGCGAGACGATATTCTTTACAACCCCTATCTTGACTTCACTTCACGCGAGACATTCCGCGCCAGCAGTGTGCTGAAGGCGGGTGTTGGCTACTGCGTCGGGAAAGCATCACTATTCGCTGCCGCATGCCGAGCGATGGAAATCCCTGCCCGGCTCGGTTTTGCCGATGTTCGCAATCACCTCGCAACCCCGCGGCTGCTCGAAACGATGTCAACCAACCTGTTCGTATGGCATGGTTACGTGGAATGTCTGGTAGACGGCAAATGGATCAAGGCGAGCCCCACATTCAACGCCACGCTATGCAGAAAGCTTGGCGTCGAGCCGCTTCCGTTCGACGGCACGAATCACGCGCTGCTTCACGAGTTCGATGGCACAAACGCACGGTTCATGGAGTACGAGGTCGATCATGGCTACTATTTCGACGTGCCCACCAAGTTTCTGATCGGCATGATCGGTCGGGTCTATCCGATACTGGGCAAGCCGGGCGGCGTTGGCGGAACGACGATGGAACAGGAAGCTGGAAGGCTTCCGCAATAATCTTTTTTTGCTGTTATCGCTCAATTGAGAGCGGCCTGTGCGTTCGATAGCTGCTATATAAGAATTCTACTCCGCCCGATCCCTTTGAGCGACTATAGCTGAGTACGAAGAAATAGTCGCAGTTCTAACGACCGGCGGGGAACCCATGCATTCGATTAAGGAATTTCGATCCACCGTTCAGCTTGAACTTGGCGAAGACTTTCCTGAAATTCGAGAAACGATCCGAAAGATCTGTGCAGGATTTCCAGGATCGTACTGGCATAAGCTGGATAACGAGTCCGGTTACCCAAGCGAATTTGTAACAGCCCTTACGGAGAGCGGCTTTCTCGGAATTCTTATTCCGGAGGAGTATGGTGGGTCCGGCCTCCCCTTACGTGCCGCAACGGTGGTGCTTGAGGAAATTCATGCGAGCGGCTGCAACGCAGCCGCGTGTCACGCGCAAATGTATATAATGGGAGCACTCCTCCGGCACGGTTCTCCCGGACAGAAGCAAAAATATCTACCCGGTATTGCCGCAGGCACTCTCCGGCTTCAAGCCTTCGGCGTTACTGAACCCACTACCGGCTCCGACACCACCCAGTTAAAAACCAGAGCAGTTCGAAACGGCGACCACTATATCGTTTCGGGGCAGAAAATATGGACGTCACGCGCGGAGTATTCCGACCTGATGCTCTTGCTTGCGCGCACCATGCCACTTGATCAAGTTAAGAAGCGCACGGAAGGGCTGTCACTATTCCTCGTCGACATGCGCGAGGCTCGAGAAAAGGGGCTCGAGATTCGCAAGATCGACGCCATGATCAATCACAACACGACGGAGATTTTCTTCGACCAACTCAAGGTGCCTGCAGAAAACCTAATTGGCGAAGAAGGTAAAGGGTTTCGCTATGTTCTCGACGGCATGAACGCCGAACGCACCATGATCGCGAGCGAATGTCTCGGAGATGCACGCTGGTTTATTAGAAAGGCTACGAATTACTCAAAGGAAAGAGTAATTTTCGGGCGGCAGTTGGGGCAAAATCAGGCTATTCAGTTTCCGATCGCACGCGCTCACTGCGAGGCAGAAGCGGCCGAATTGATGATCCGCAAAGCGGCGGCGCTTTTTGATAATGGCCATGAATGCGGAGCAGAAGCGAACATGGCAAAGTTGCTCGCGGCTGATGCGTCTTGGCATGCGGGAGAGGCAGCCATGCAGACTTATGGCGGGTTCTCGTTCGCTAAGGAGTATGAGATCGAGCGCAAATGGCGGGAAACACGCCTCTATCAGATTGCTCCAATCTCTACAAATCTGATTCTTGCCTATGTTGGCCAGCATGTTCTGAACATGCCTCGTACTTACTAGGTGAGTACGCTCAGTATGACACTGAACAGCGCTCGCACTGGCCCACCTATCGCACCACTGTTCGTACCGGGAAATCGGCCTGAACGTTTTGCAAAGGCGGCAGCCAGTAACGCCGACGCGATTATCCTCGATCTTGAGGACTCCGTTGATCATGAGGACAAGTTAAATGCACGTCAAAACATTCTCCGACATGGAATAACGGACAAACCTGTATTCGCTCGTATTAACTCCCGCAAATCCGAATACTGGTCGGCTGACATCGCTGCCATATCAAAAGCAACGATTGCCGGCGTAATGATTTCGAAGTCCGAAGAGGCGGAAGATATCACCGCAGTTCATCACGCTTTGGCGCGAGAATTTCCGGCTATCGCACTAGTCGAAACCGCTATTGCATTCGCTAACTTACGTTCACTCTGTGCGGCACCTGGACTACTTTGCGTTGCTTTCGGTTCGCTAGACTACGCCCTGGATGTGGGATGCAATGCGAACTCGGAGGCGCTCCATTATGCGCGCTCTGCACTGGTGCTCGAGTGTCGTATAGCAAACCTGCCGCCCCCTCTTGATGGGGTCACACCTACACTGAACGATCAAGAAATTCTCAAAGTAAATACCGATCGAGCACGAGCGCTTGGATTTGGTGGCTCACTCGCAATTCACCCTGCTCAGATAGCAACAATTCTGCATGCATTTATTCCGAGCCCTGGAGAGATCGAATGGGCGAATAAAGTCATCAAAGCAACAAAGACGAGCGCTAGCGCAGTTAAGCTCGATGGTATGATGGTCGATAAGCCAGTCATAGAACGAGCGAAACGAATTCTTCGGTTCCAGTCACATTATTAAGATGGTAAACTTGTAGCCCGTACGACTTATTCTCCGGCGCAACAATATCCTTGTTCCTATGACGTTCTTGATTCTGATCATAAAGTGATCCGAAACTGCGCACCAAAGCCAGATGATGGCTTTAGTTGCGCTCGACTTCTCCTCTACAGCAAGCATCTATCGCTGGGACAAGCTTCTCCTTGCCCCGCCAGCGCTGATCGGCCTCCGCGGGGCTCCGGTGTTGACGGCAGATTGCTGTTCCAACCGAAGTGGAGAAAGGAATGTCGAAATCAAACAAGAAGACGAAGAAGGTGGCGTCAAAGCCTTCGCGCGTTAGTGAAACGCCGGGACGTGGAGCGAAAGCTACCGACGGTCAGAAGCAAGATAATCCGAGTAAGAAGAGCAAACGCATCCTACTTATCGAACTTCTCAGAAAGAAGGACGGGGCGACCATCGACACGATCGTCAAGTCACTGAAATGGCTACCTCACTCTGGGCGTGCTGCCATCTCGAACTTGCGGAAGACAGGCTACAAAGTTGAAGTGAGCACGAACAAAGACGGTAAGACCGTCTACTGCATTCTCGGTGCCAGCAATAATAACAGCGCTGACAAGTCGAGGCGGGGGCGCTCGTGAAGACGCCCAAGCAAAGCATGCTTCGAGACGAGGCCGCGCATGATC
>DAORMJ010000005.1:52871-92469 GCA_035440445.1 Xanthobacteraceae bacterium | reverse complement strand
GCCTCGTCGTAGAGGCAAAACGCGAAAAGGTTGCGGCGCAAGTCGACGAAATCCGGTCGCTGAACAAGAGCGCGTTACAGCTTCGTTGGCAGGAGTTGTTCAAAAAGCCTGCGCCTGACGCCTTCACCAAAGATCTCCTGGCTCGCATGATTGCGTACCGGATTCAGGAGGACGCCTTTGGCGGCCTCGATCGCAGTACTGAGAAATTGCTCGAAAGCTATGCGAACGGCAAACCGGTCTCGGAACAACGTTACCTGAAATCCGGCACAGTTCTCGTCCGTGAATATCAGGGTGTTCGGCATACTGTGACTATCGCAGACAGAACTTACATCTGGAACAACAAGAAATACCCTAGCCTCAGCATTATCGCGAAGGAGATCACCGGCACCTCGTGGAACGGCCCCAAGTTCTTTGGGCTGCGCGAGAAGGTCGACGGTCAGAAAACTTCGGTTGAGGCCTGTAGTCCCTCTCAATGGAGGGCCGAGCGATGAAGCCGACTCCGAAGAAACTGCTTCGTTGCGCGGTCTATACCCGCAAATCGACCGACCATAATCTGGAGCTTGAGTTCAACTCACTCGATGCCCAGCGAGAGGCCTGTGAGGCCTATATCAAGAGCCAGGCTCATGAAGGCTGGCGGCTTATTCCGACCAAGTACGACGACGGCGGGCACTCCGGTGCCAGCCTGGAGCGCCCTGCCGTCCAGCAGCTTATGGAAGACGTCCGTGCCGGCAAGGTCGACGTTATCGTGGTCTACAAGATCGACCGCCTCACCCGGTCTCTGACCGACTTCGCCAAGCTCGTCGAGATCTTCGACCAGCAATCCGTGTCCTTTGTCTCGATCACGCAGTCCTTCAATACGACCACCAGCATGGGACGGCTTACGCTTAACGTGCTGCTTTCCTTCGCGCAGTTCGAGCGAGAGGTTATCCGCGAGCGGGTTCAAGACAAGATCGCGGCATCCAAGAAGAGAGGCATTTGGGTGGGCGGCCCCGTCCCCTTGGGCTACCAGGCAGTCGATAAGAAGGTCTCGATCGTACCGGAGGAGGCCAAGACGGTCCGGATGATCTTCGAGCGATATTTAGTGCTCAAATCGATTGGCGCTCTGCAAGAAGAACTCGACAAAAAGAACATTCGCACAAAGAAAATGACCCTCTCAACTGGGAGGATTCGCGGCGGCTGCCGCTTCGGAAAAGGCACGCTGCAATACCTACTCAAGAACCGCTTCTATATTGGCGAAGTGGACTACAAAGGCTCGATCCACAAAGGCGAGCAAGAGCCAATCATCGACCCAATGACCTTCGACGCCGTCCAAAAACTCCTTTCTGACAACGCTATAGAGCGAAAGCTGAAGCATCAGAGCTCAAACGCTCTGCTCACCGGCCTCATCTTTGACGACCGCGGCAATCGGATGACCCCGAGCTTTTCGCGCAAGCGTGGCGCTCGTTACCGCTATTATGTGTCTTTGGCGCTGCTGCAGTCTCGGAAGAGCGAAACCGGTACGGTATCAAGGGTGACCGCCCCGGAGATCGAAAAAGCCGTCGTTGCCCTTCTCCGGCAGCACAAGATTGTTTCGCCTCAGGAAACCAGCGTCACACCGGAGTTTCTCAAAAGCATCGTCGAACGCATCGAACTTCGGGAAGATGAACTGCAGATCACATTGCTCGACAAATCAGCCGGCAAAGGAGGAGTACTCTCCATCCCATGGCAGAAGAAGCCACAGGCAGCCCACAAGGGCGTCCTTCATGCACCAGCGACGAGCGACCGACACTTATCTGCAGAGACTCGCGATGCACTGCTCAGTGCGATTGCACGCGCCCGCAAATGGGTTTCCGACATTGATTCCGGCACCGTTCAATCTCTGGATGAAATCGCCTCGCAAGAGGGGCACGTCGAACGGCATATCCGGCTCCTTCTCCCGCTCGCATTCACGCCGCCTGCCCTGATCAGCGCCATCCTCGAAGGTCAGGCGCCACACGACCTAACGGTCACAGGTCTCGTCAGGCAGGTATCGTTTAACTGGCAATAGCAATTGTTGTTTAGTACACGTAAGCAACAACTCGATGGGCACTAAGCTATACGAACTTACTTATTCTCAATTTTACGATAACAATTATGAATAGGGTTTTAGAGAATTGTTATATGAGCAGAATCGAAAAGCCTTCATTTGAATTCTTTGGTCGTTATTGGGATCATTCCGTATCGCCCGATGGGTTTGCAAGCTCGCTGCAAAAGATTGAAGTTAGCTTTCTTCTCATCGCCTTACGGAGATTCCCGAGCGCTTTAAGTGAGGTTGTTGCTGCAATCGAAAGCCTCTTGCACTCGTCCGAAGATGAACGGCTCGCAAGCCGAGTAGGTTTGTCGAGCAAACTGCGAGAATGCCGGAATATTTATCCCAACCTTCAAAAATTTCCTGAAAATGATTTGCGAGAGCTACGCGAAAAACGAAACGCCTTCGAACATAAATGATTTAGCCCAAAAGACGACAGTGAATCCGTCGCTTTATTATTAGGTATCGCATTTCCATTTTTTATTAGCTGTTGCAAAGAGATTCATCACTTCGATTTTAACGAAGACCTCAGGCAGGATATTGTTGAACAAATTGACTTAAGTAGAACCGCTATGAAAGCACCGGCCGCCAGCGCGAGCTTGAGGCGATCACCGTCCAACTGCAAGCGCGCAACCATGGTGCGCAATTCTTCGACCGTAGCTGCTTGAACTCTGGATTGCAAAGTCGTTGTTCCTATTTGTCGAACATATATCTCCGGAACCTGTCCGATCCAGTAAAAAGCTCGACATTTAACGCTGCCGGTGCACGACCCTCAAGGCCGCCTTGTTCCAGCGCACTAAAGGCGGGAAGGTTTCGCAAGAACTTGTTGTAGTTGACATAAAAGACAACACGACTCGAGCTGGTGCGAAAGAAGAAAATCAGAATGAGTCAGGTTTGACTACGGGCCGTTACCGGATTTTGTCGATTGACTTAATCTCTTTTCGAATCTGAACGGGCTTCGGATCGGGTACCGGCTCTTCAGGGTCTTCGATCCCTAGCTGCTGCACCATCTTTCCACTTGACGCGTCCTCTCGCGTACGCGACTGAGACGCGTAGTCTGAAAGCATCGTGATCATCTTGCTCTCTACCGCTTCATTCAGTTCGTCGCGGTCGAGTATCCCAAGTATTTTATTGAGCACTTCATCCGAATCTCTCTCGCCGGGCTCGATGTACTTCGCCAGAACTAGCTGCGAAGCGACAAGTGAAAGAACGATAATCTCATCATCCGAGAGGTGCGCCTTCGTTTCAACGCGCCGGCAAATCTCTCCCGCTAAGTCCACATTGAAAATCCTGCTTTTCGACGATTTCAGATACTCCAGCGATTTTCTTTGGTGCGAGTGGCATGACTACTCCTTCAAACCCTTGAATGACGGATGGCGCAGCGCTCCGCTCGGTTGCCGCTCTTTATACTCGACACGTGCAAGCAAGATCGGTGCAACCCAACGCGCGCTTGGCTTCTTGGCATTGCGCCCAAGAGGCGAATTGCGAGACGCGATGATTTCAAGCTTGTCGCGAAGCTTACGAGAGACTTCTTGAGAAAAGCAGGTGCCGACCTTTCCAGCATACTTCATTGTTCTGCCGTCAGGCTCTCCGAGATAGAGCGCAGAAATATGGCCTCCAGGCGCGGGAATAAAGCCGACGATCGGAAATTCCCCTTGCTGCACAGTCCTCGTCTTCAACCAGTCCTTGGAATCACCTGAGCGATAGCGAGAGTCGGGAAGCTTCGAGACGATACCTTCCCGCCCTTTGCTCTCAGCAAGAGCAAACATCTCAGCGCCTTCTTGCTCGAAGTGCTCACTGTAAAACATCGCGCCTGTGTTGCCGGCTTCTTCAAAGAGCTGCTTGAGAATTTTTTTGTTCAATAAGCGGCGATTCGCGAAGATCAAAGCCGTCGAAGTAAAGACAATCGAAGACATAATAGACGAGGTGTTCGCCCGCTGTTTTCTTCGCTTGCGAGTGACTCTTGGCAAAGCTCGGCCGGCCGTTCTCGTCTTGCACGACAGCCTCGCCGTCCAGGATAAGCCTTTCGACTGGAAGCCGCCCTCCGTCTCTTGCAATGGACGCGAAGCACTCGGTGATGTTGTTGCCGTTGCTGGTGTAGATCTTAACGCCATCGTGCTTGATGTGCGCTTGAGTCCGATAGCCATCGAACTTGATCTCGTGAACCCATTTAGAGCCCTCTGGTGGGTCCTTAACCAGCGTGGGCTTCATTGGTTCGATGAAGTCCGACATGCGCGGATGGGCGCGCGCCCGGAATCATCTGCGCCTTGAAGCGGGCCATTGACCGCTTCGCATGGGTCGACGCTGATTTGGTTACGCTTTTGCCACTCGAACACCCGCTACAGCGTGTTCGAGTCCTGAAATGCAAAAACGTTCCTGCTAGTGCTTCGCCTTTTTTCCTTTGGCAATCTCATCCATCGTTCGCTTCGTAGTGATGCTCTTCACTTCGTCGCGTGTGAGCCTCTCACCATCGTCGTCAATAAAATCATCTCGCTCTTTTATGAGGAGCCAGTTCTCGGCCTTCTCGCCGCGTTTCTTTGGCATCCGGACAAGCGCATAGCCACAGCCGCTTGCACGGAATGTCGAACGGCATCTCGTGCTCCCGCCTTCTAAATAGCCTTTCTGCTGTCAACCTTCCGGCTTCGGCGGCACCGAAACACGGCGAAAATGCTGCATTTTCTCGGGTTGATCGAACGGTATTGTTGCATCGAGCCCGGCTTTCGTGGAAAGCACGTCGCCCATCTTGCGGATCGGCTCTGGTGTGCGCGTAATTGCTGAGGGATCGAGCGCCATTGGCATTCTCGGAATCAGGATAAGATCGCGATCCCACTGCGAGCGCGTTGCAACTGCCCACTGCACCCGCATGGGATCGAACGGGTCCACATCGTCGTCAACGACCACCACCCATTTCACGTCGCGGCTGGCTTCCGTCGGGCTCAAGGTGCCGATGATTACTGACATGGTGTCCGACTCGAACTTCTTGCTGATCTGAACGACCGCGTGAAACCGGCAGCATCCACCTTCGGGGAGACAGACGGCATTCACATTCGGCATCGCCTTCTGAAGATGCTGAAGAATATCGGCTTCCCGGCACACGCCGCCCAGGAGCCAGTTGTCGAACGAACCCGGCAGACAATCGAGATAGATCGCGTCCTTGCGTCTCGTGATCGTCTTCACCTTGATGACTGGATTCTGGCGCGGCGGACCATCATAGACGCGCGAATAATCGCCGTAGGGCCCTTCCGATTCGCGCGCGCCATTTAAGATAACGCCTTCGATGACGATCTCGGCATTCGCGGGAACTTCAAGATCGACGGTATCGCACTTCACAACCTCGAGCGCTTCGCCGCGCAAAGCGCCGGCAACCTCTAGTTCATCCACGTCGATCGGCACGATCCGGTCCGGCATCGCCCCCTCGAGCCACGTTGCCGGATCGACGCCAATCACGATCGCGATTTCAGTATCTTTGCCAACCTTCTCGTTACGACGATGAATTTCAGCAAGATGACGATAGAGGTTCACCATCAATACGATGGTGTTGCGGTCCTTGATAAGCATGCGAGCAAACGAAAGATTGCGTTTTCCGGAGACAGGATCGCGCGCGACGATCACGCCGCTGGAGATATAGTGCCCGATATCGCCTTCAAAATGCATTGGATTCGGAATCTGCTTGACCAGATCGACTTCTACTTCAGGAATCCGCACTTCTTTCAGCGGTGCGCTGCTTACGAGCTTCGTCGGGATCGGATTTTTCGACGCCTCGATAATGCGGTGATTGACTTCCTGATCCGGTTTTACGCCGAGAACAGCAGCGACGTTTCGGCGATTATTCAGGATATTGCCGACGATCGGTATATCGAATCCCTCGACGTTTTCGAAGAAGACGGTTTTCTTGCCGTCATGTTCTTCTTCGTGGCGAGCCACGTCGAACTTGGTAGAGACACTTTCCGTAACACGAACGACTTCGCCCCGCTTTTCGAGCCACTCGACATAGGTGCGTAGATCCGGGAACGACATTCAATTTTTTCCTTCAGAGAACAAATGCCGCAGCGGCGCGCGCCGTTGCGGCACCACTATTACTTCTTCTTTGCTTCCTTGAGATAATCGAGGTCGATTACCTTATCGAGCGGGATCACTCTTTTTTGTGCACCCACCATGACGAAGTGTTCTTGTGTGGCCTGCAGGTCGGCAACCGCAAGCTCGGGCGTGAACTCCGTCTCCTGAACAAGATCAAGTGCGACATCTGCCGGAATATCGGAGTGCGCTTTTACGGCGGCAAGATATTCTTCTTTATGCTTGCCGACCTGTACTTCCGATGCATAAGCGAGCGCACGCATGTATATCTTCAGGAAATGGACGACGGCTTCTCTGTTCTGCGTGAGAAACTCTCCGCGAGCGACGATCGCGCGGACCTGAATCTGCGGCACGAAATCGGTTTCCCGCACAATTTCAACCGCAAGACCCTTCTCAACCGCGATCTTTACCCAGCGCGACCGCATCCGGGCGCCGTCAACAGTTTTTGAAGCAAGTGCAGTAATGATGTCGGATTCGTTCATCCGCACCCAGTCGACTTCCTTGAAGGTGTTTCCGAACACTTTGTGCCCGATAGGGAATGGGCTGATCTGTCCCTTCGGCGGAACCGGAGCGAAGTCGGCGAGCCGCTTTCCGGAGAAATCAGCGATCTTCGTAATTACCTTGCTGTCATAGAGGTCTTTGCGGACTACATAGCCACGAATGTTGCGCGCGGGCTTTCCGTCCTTGGCTGCAACTGCCAGCGCAGAGCCAGAGATGATTTTGAAGTCAGCGCCTGCATCGATCATGTTCCAGAGGTTTGCCGGAATATATCCGTCGAGAAGGTCTATCGACTTCGAAGCGAGCATGTTCGGATACTGCATGAAATTCTTCACGTCGATTACTTCGACGTTCAGCCCTGCTTCTTTGAACCAACCTTTCGCCTGCGCGATGATCATTGGCTCAGTCGCACCGCCGACACGGATCGTCGTCTGGGCGAGCGCCGCTCCGCCCGCAGCCGTTGCAATAACTGTCGCAATCGCGACAGCAGACAGCTTTTTTTTCAGTTTGAATTTCATCATTGCGTCCTCCCTGTAGATTTTCGTTTTGCTTTTCTTTTTGTTCTCAACGTTCGCGCGCCCAAGGCAGCGCGATGTACTCGATGAAGTCGACCAATCGGAATACCAGGATTCCGAAGATTCCGATTGCAAAGAGGTTTGCGTAAAGCAGGTTGATCTTGAAGAACTCGGTCGCCCAGGAAAGGAGATACCCGACGCCGCTTTGTCCGATATACATCTCGACTGCGACGACAACGATCAGCGCAACTGCAGAACTCTGTCGAAGTCCTGTGAAAATCATCGGCAGCGATCCCGGCAGCACGACTTTCGTCGTCACCTGAAACCGGTTCGCGCCGAGATCTTCGGCAGCCTTGATAAGAATCGGATCAATCGAGCGCAGGCCGGTAAGGGTGTTCAAGAGCACCGGAAAGAAAGAACTGATCGCGACGCTGGCGATGATCGGCGGATCGCCCACGCCGAATATGACGATAAAGATCGAAAGCATCGCGATCTTCGGGAGTGGATAGACCGCAGCGACAATCGGATAGAAAAAATTGCGGAGCGGACGGAATACACCGATCAGAAGGCCGAAAACCACTGCGCTTCCGGCTCCAATAGCATAGCCGATCAGCATCCGTTTAGTGGTAACCAGAAAGGCGGACGGCAACTGGCCGCTGGAGATGCTTTCCCACAGCTGCGCAAATACGTCCGTCACCGGCGGAAGAAAGAATGCTCGGATCAGGCCTGTGCGTACCGACACTTCCCATAGCACAAGCACTGCAATGATCGGGCCGAGGTTGTAGAAGACGGTTGTCGCAATTGATTTAAGACGACCGGGCGAGATCATTGCAGCCTCTCCTCGGCAGAGGCATAAGCGATATCGAACTCGGCCTTGATCGAGTTCCAGGCACGATCTGCGAGCGCGTGGAACTCCAGTGTTGTAATCATGTCGAGCGTGCGCGGGCGCGGCAGCGTTACGTCGATGATTTCCTTAATACGGCCCGGACGGGCGCTCATCACTGCGATGCGATCGCCAAGCAGAACGGCTTCTTCGATCGAATGAGTCACATAGACGACGGTTTTTTTGTATTGATCCCAGATACGCAGAAGCTCCACCTGCATGACTGCCCGCGTCTGAGCGTCCAGTGCTGCGAGCGGCTCGTCCATTAGGAGAATTTCCGGATCGTTGCATAGTGCACGCGCAAGCGCGACGCGCTGCTGCATACCGCCGGAAAGTTCATGCGGAAACGCGTCCTCGAATCCCCTAAGACCTACGCTTTCGATAAATTGCTGAGCGCGTGCCACGCGTTCGGCGCGGCCCATGCCGCGCACTTCACAGCCGAACACAACGTTCTGGCGAACCGTCCGCCATGGAAAGAGCGCGTAACGCTGCCATACCATCGTTGTAATCGGCCCCGAAGCGGTCCGCGCACCGGAAAAGCTCACCGTTCCGCCGGTTGCTGATTCCAACCCGGCGACGATCTGCAGCAGCGTCGACTTTCCGCACCCGGACGGACCGAGCAAGGTAAGAAATTCGCCCTCGCGAACTTCTAGGCTCGCGTTGTTCAGTGCAATGACGTCGCGTCCGCGAACGCTGAACCGCTTGTCGATGTTCGTGGCGGTAATTTTCACGGAGATTTTTATCGCGCGAGAAGAAAGCGCACGCCTACCTGGCGACTTGTTATCGGCTTCCGCAAAGCTTCCCTCCCCCGCGCCGGCTTCATAACGTCCGGCCGCATTCAGTTGCTTTCGCAACTATAATCAATTGCATTGAGTTGCTTTGTCAACTATGGCCGCTGAAATACTTTTCGGCTATGTATGCGGCGCCAAATCAGAATAGTGGGAGTAGGCAGAAATGGCGGAAGCGAACGACGGCGCGAAGCAGGTCTCGGGCTTCACCGTGCTCGATTCCGACCGACACATTCCCTACTTCTTTACCTATATTTCCAACAAGCTTTCGAATGGCGCCGGAAAAATCTACCGGGAGCTCTACGATATCGGCATCACGGAATGGCGTGTAATGAGCGTACTCGCGGCCCAGCCGGATATCGGCGCTCATCAGATTTGCGCGTTGCTAGGCATCGACAAGGGCGTTGTCAGCAGGAGCCTACACCGCCTCGAAGAATTGAATCTCGTCAAATACTCGGACGGCAAGAACGGCAAGACGCGTCCGCTTCGGCTTTCGGCGCGCGGCATGACGCGCCACGGAAAAATGATCAAAATTGCACTAGAGCGCGAACGACTGCTGCTTTCGGTGCTTTCCGCCGAGGAACATGATGCGCTTGTCCAAATTATGAGAAAGCTCCGCTCGGCAGTCGACAAAGTAAATCTATGGGCACCGGGAAAGCAGTAATCCCTGCCGAAGCGAAGGATTGATGCGATGGCTCAGAAACGTCTAGAGCTCTCCAAACTAGGTTCATTGAATCATGCAGACCGCCGCTAACGCTCGGCGCAACTTGAAATAGTCGCAACTGTTCTCAGGTATTATTCAGTTGGCCTCTTTGAGGAGAAGCAGCCTTGGTTCGCCGGATGACGCCCTCGCAGTACAATAATTGGCTTCGGCAGCAGCAGAACCAACACAACCAAGCTGTGCGTCGCTACAATCAAGAAGTTGACCGCGTAAATCGCGCTAATAAAGCTGCGGCCGAAAAACTCGTCCGTGATTATAATCGTGAAGTCGACCGCGTAAATCAATATAACAAGCGCGTCGTCGACGAGCATAACCGCCGGCTGAGACAACACAATCAGAACGCAAGCGCCGCCGTAGCAAAATACAATCAGGCCGTTCGCAACTATAATGCTCAAGTAGAGCGAGATCGGCAGCGGCGTCTCTCTGTACTTCGTTCTCTTACGACTACTGTTTACAGGGACGTGCGCGACTCAACGCTGGAGTTGAGCGAGCGATTTAATCACGTGGAGCGGTCAGCAACGACAACCGTTTCCCCTGATTTGTTGGCACTGTCGGAAAAAGAGGCCAACAACAGCGCGATAGTAGCAGAAGCTCTCCTAGCAGACGAACCTAATGCAGCAGAGAGCGCTCAGGATACGGGAATCCTGGAATACCTTTCAGGATTCTCGCAGGATCTTTGCGACCGCTGGCGTGGCGCACTATTTTCTCTCAACCCTACTAATCCAGATGCTGGCCGGCACTTTTGCACTAGCGTGCGTGAGATATTCACAGAGATCCTAGACAAATGGGCAGACAACCAAGACGTCCTCGATGCTGACCCGAATTGCGAGCTTACTCCGAACAAGACTGCACCAACACGTCGCGCCAAGATACGCTACCTCCTGAAACGGAAGGGCGCAGACACGCCGGAAATGCTCGGATTTGTCGAAAAGGATATCGACGATATCCTTCAGCTATTCCACGTTTTCAACGAAGCGACGCATGGAGCAGCTGGAAAGCACGGTTTCGCCAGGCTTCAAAACATTCGTCAGCGCGTCGAGGGCGGGATCATGTTTCTCGCTTCGGTGGCCCTTTAACAAGACAAGCATCCGAAATCGCGGCGACTTCCCATATCGCTGTACAGGTAGCGGCCAGCCTGCCGGGCATATGAGATTCGAACCGGTCTGCACGGCGCAGTCTCAGAAAAACGGATATTCGCTAGTGTTTAGCTGAGACTTTCGATGAGAAATCGCGCCGAGCCCAGCGAAGACCGGAAGACAGAGACTCCAACCTTACGCAAAAGCCCAGCAAATGCGGGCTGTTTCGCCCGAAAATGACACATAGCCGTTTCGACAAAAACGGCTGGTTGCCGTAGCAAGATTCGAACTTTCAGATGTCGGATTTGTTGCTGTGCAACGTCGGTACTGCATGCCGGGCATATGAGATTCGAACCGGTCTGCATCGGCTCGAGCTAGGAAAAACGGATATTTGAAAATGCCAAGCTGAGACTTTGGCTCGGAAACGGCCTCCAAGTCTGCAAAGACCGGCGAGCAGAGACTCCACATACTCGCAAAAGCCCGGCAAATGGGGGGTCATTCGCGAGAAAACGGCAGACCTTAAACCTGCCGACACTGGCTGGTTGGGGCGCCAGGATTCGAACCTGGGAATGGCGGAATCAAAATCCGCTGCCTTACCACTTGGCTACGCCCCAAAATGGCAGGAAGGGGCGCAATCTACTCAAGATCGCGCAGGGTTCAATGCCCTAAAATCAAAGGATTTCGTGGCTTGAAGGGGCCCGACCGTGCTGCTAGGAAGTCGCCGCTTGCCGGAGCACGCTGCTTCCGGCATTGCTTTTTCTAGGCCCGGCGGAGTGTAGCGCAGCCTGGTAGCGCACCTGCTTCGGGAGCAGGGGGTCGGTGGTTCGAATCCACTCACTCCGACCATTCCATGGTACGCGGGGCCTAAGAAAAAAGCCGGAACGCAAGTTCCGGCTTTTTCTTTGTTATCGTCCTCTAAAGCGACGTTACCACTGATAGCGCAGGCCCACCGTCACGAAGTTCACGAGGCCCGCCTCGCGTTCGACCGTAAAGCCCGGGAAATTCGTGTCGAAGCTCATGCCGCCGGTATACAGACCGGTATAGCGCACGGTGGCCGTCCAGCTATTGCTCCAGCGGTAATCGAGACCAGCGATGAAAGAAACAGCCAATGCCGCGTCCGTGTCATTGGCGTGCATTACGCCGCCCAGCCGGTTCATCGAGACGATCTGCAGGCCGGCACCAGCACCGACGAACGGGGTCCAGCGCGTCGTGTTCTTGAAATCGTAGAGCACGTTGGCCATCAGGCCGATCGAGGTCAGGCTGCCGGTGTCGGCAATGCCCGAGTGGTAGCCGTCCGCCGCATAACCGATGGCGAGCTCGAATTCATAGCGCCAGTTCGGACGGAAATACCGGCCGATTGCCAGATTGCCGTAGAAGCCGGTCTTCGGCTCATAGGTGGAGGAAAAGCCTGCCTGCGGGATCGTGAAGTCGAATGCGCTGCTGCTGGACGGCGCAATCGGGCTGCCGATGCGCGCTTCAAAATACCAGTTCGGCTGATAGGGAGCGGCTTTGTAGAAAAGGTCGGCGGCGTGTGCCGGGGTCATCCCCACGGCCGAGGCACCCATAAGAAAAACCGCCGAAGCGGCCAGAAACTTGCGCATGTTACGTACCCTGAGAATTTTCCGGCCGAGTTCCCCAGCCCTTGCTGGAACTTTCTCCGGAACCGGACACAGCGCAAGATCGACACTTAGAAAATGCTTGGAATTCAGCGAAATGCGAAAGAATGTGGCGCGGCCGCAACAGCTTGGTTAGCCGTCAGTACCAAGCAAAAAGAATGCAGCCGCAAAGTTTGCGGTATTAAATTACCATAAACTATCTCGCCGGCCCTTCGGCGAGGACAGAAAAAGGCTGGCGTCAGCCGAGCTTCAAATTGCCTGCAGCGGTTCTTCCGCGGTCGGTGGTAATGATGTCGAAGTTGATCTTCTGTCCTTCGTTCAACGTGGAAAGACCGGCCTGCTCAACCGCGCTGATGTGCACGAAGACGTCTTTGCCGCCATCGGCCGGCTGAATAAAGCCGTATCCCTTTTGCGCGTTGAACCACTTAACGGTACCGGAAGACATGATTTCGTATCCTTGTCGTAATTCGCCGTGTGGACGCGTCCTGCAAAATGCGCAGACGATTCCGACAACCCCCTCTCGGATTGCGAAGTGACGCGGCCATCCGGTCGTCCAACGAAATCGTTGCCGCCAAAGGCCCAACTCCGGGCCGAAACAGATTGCGGCAAAAGTGGACCGCAATGGCGTTCCCTCGTCAAGAGAATCTGCTGCCCGCATTTTTTGCCCCTCCGCGCAATCCCTATGCAGGGCCACTCGAAGCCCGGGGCGATATGATAAGGAGGCCCCCTGCAGAAACGCGGGGGCACGCAAGGCATTCCAATGAGCGAAGAAATCCAGTTCGACCGCAGCTTCGAGAGCAAACCCGGCGTCGCCGAGCAGATCGCGCCCGGCGTGCGGCGCATTCTGTGCGATAATCCGAGCCCCTACACCTTCAAAGGCACGAACACGTACATCGTCGGCGAAGGCTCGGTCGCGATCATCGATCCGGGCCCGGCCGATCCTCGCCACATCGAGGCGATCCTCGCCGCCATTCGTAACGAGACCGTCGCACAAATACTGGTGACCCACACCCACCGCGACCATTCGCCGGCCGCGGCAGCGATCAAGGAAGCGACGGGTGCCAACACGTTTGCAGAAGGTCCGCATCGCCCGGCCCGTGCGCTCCACCTTGGCGAAACCCCTCCGCTGGATTCCGGCGGCGACGAAGATTTCATGCCGGATCACCGGCTTGCCGATGGCGAAGTGATCGAAGGCAAAGGCTATGCGCTGGAAACGGTATTCACGCCCGGTCATTGCGCCAACCACGTCGCCTTCGGGCTCCGCGGCAGCAACGTTCTGTTTTCCGCCGATCATGTTATGGGCTGGGCCACCTCCATCGTTGCGCCGCCCGATGGCTCGATGAGCGATTACATGGCCTCGCTGCACAAACTGGAGCAGCGCCCCGAGACGGTTTACCTGCCGGGACACGGCGGCGCAGTCCAGAACGCCAAGAAGCTTGTCGCCCAATACATCGAGCATCGCGAAGCACGCGAGAACGCGATCCTGCGAAAGCTCTCGCGCGGCGAAAGCGACATCCCCGGGATCGTGCAGGCGATCTATATCGGGCTCGATCCGAGGCTGACCAAAGCCGCCGCCCTCACCACCTTCGCGCATCTGGAAACACTGGTGGAACGCAACCTCGTCAGCACCGAGGATACCTTGTCGCTCGGCGGCCGCTATCGGCTGACGGCGTAGTCACGGCACGCGGCGGCGCGTCTCCGCAAGCTGTTTGAAGAACGTTTCGATCCGCCGCGCATTGGAGCCGAAGTCGCGGCTTCCGTAGCGCGAGGCCGAACGCATATCGACCCGAACGCCATTCTTTGTTGCGCGCATGCGAATGGCGATATCTTCAGGCACGCCGAGGATCAGCGAATAGGCGACCGCTTCGATCGTTTCGTCGGCTCCCGCTTTACGCGGTCCGCTGCGCTCGATGACGCGCCAGCCATTGCGTTGCATGATCGCAACGATCAGATTTGAGACTTCCTGCGCTTCCGCATCCAGCTCCGCCGGACGCACGGCGGGATAATGCATCTGCTGCAACTTCGCATTCTCGGCCGGATACGTCACGGCGTTCGCGTTCGCCGGTCGCATGGTGCTCACAATCTGAAAACGCGGCGGATCCGCGGTGTCGGTCGAAATATCGCTGATTGCAGGCTGCTGGATTCCGCGCGCGACGTGAAATACCGGCACGGAAAGCATGGCAACGCTGATCACAAGCCCCAGCATCGCCGCGCCGAGGCCCTTCAGCCCCTCATTCCAGATCACCACGAAGGCCGCGACGGCCATTACCGCGGAGATCAGGGCGATCAGCAGCGCGGCACCAAGGATCGCGATTGCGCTCTGATACTCGACCGCGCCCGCACGATGCAGGATCACGGAGATCACATATACCGGCAGCGCGAAGGCCGCGAACCTCCAGCTCCACAGCGCCAGTTTTGAAAAGCGGATTTCGGCATAAAGCCGGCGCCTGATCATGACGCCGGCTTACCATGCAACGAAAGGAAACGCAGCTTCACTCGGCAGCGACGCCCGGCAGGCGATAGTCGGAGAACTTCTCGCGAAGCGCGGTTTTCAGGATTTTGCCGGTGGCCGTGTGCGGAATCTCGTCCACGAAAATCACGTCGTCCGGCATCCACCATTTCGCGATCTTGCCTTCCATGAATTTCATGATGTCGTCGCGCGTCGGCTGCTTCTCTTTCTTCGGCACGACGATCAGGAGCGGCCGCTCATCCCATTTCGGATGCGCAATGCCGATGACGGCTGCCTCCGCGACATCCGGATGGCCGACCGCGACGTTCTCAAGATCGATCGACGAAATCCACTCGCCGCCCGACTTGATGACGTCTTTGGCGCGATCCGTGATCTTCATGTAGCCCATGGGATCGATGGTCGCGACATCGCCGGTATCGAAGAAACCTTTGTCGTCGAGGATGTTGCCGCCCTCGCCCTTGAAATAGGACGACGCAACCGCGGGCCCGCGCACCTTCAGGCGGCCGAACTTCACGCCGTCCCACGGCAGCTCGGTGCCTTCGTCGTCGGTGATTTTCATCTCGACCGTGAAGATCGAGAAGCCCTGCTTCTCCTTCACGTCGAGTTCTTCGTCACCCTTCAGATGCTCGACTTCGGGCTTGAGCGAACCGGCGGTGCCGATCGGGCTCATTTCGGTCATGCCCCAGGCATGCGTGACCTGCACGCCGTATTCGTCCTGGAACTTCTGCATCATCGCGCGCGGGCAAGCCGAGCCGCCGATCAGCACGCGCTTCAGATAAGGCAGCTTCAGCTTGTTCGTTTCCAGATGCTGCAACAGCATCAGCCAGACGGTCGGCACCGCCGCGGTGACCGAAACACGATAGGTTTCCAAAAGTTCGTAGATCGAGGCACCGTCGAGTTTCGCACCCGGCATCACCATACTTGCACCGGTCATCGGCGCGGAAAACGCGAGCGACCAGGAATTGGCATGAAACAGCGGCACGACCGGAAGCACCACGTCGCGGCTCGAAAGTCCGATCACGTCGGGGAGCGACGCCGCCATCGCATGCAGCGTGTTGGAGCGGTGCGAATAGACCACGCCTTTCGGATTGCCGGTGGTGCCGGAGGTGTAGCACATGCCGGCGGCATCGTTTTCATCCACCGCGACCCATTCAAAATTGCCGTCGGCCTCGGCAATCCAGTCTTCGTAGGCGACCGCGTTCTTCAGCGCGGTCTGCGGCATGTGGGCCTTGTCGGTCAGGATGACGTATTGCTCGATCGTCGGCAGCTTGTCGGCGAGCTTTTCGAGGATCGGCACGAAGGTCAGATCCACGAACATCATGCGGTCTTCGGCATGATTGACGATGTAGATGATCTGCTCGGCGAAGAGGCGCGGGTTCACGGTGTGATAGACCGCGCCGGCGCCTAAAATTCCGTACCAGGCTTCGAGATGGCGCGCGGTGTTCCATGCGAGCGTCGCGATGCGGTCGCCCTTCTTGATGCCGTCCTTCACCAGACGCTGCGCGACCTTGAGCGCGCGATGCCGGATTTCCTTGTAGGTCGTTTCGACGATCGGCCCTTCCACCGAGCGGCTGATGACCTTGCGGTTCGGATACTGGATCGCGGCGTGGTCGATGATCCGGTTGCAGGTCAGCTGCCAGTCCTGCATCAAGCCCTTCATGGCACTTCTCCTTTATTTCCTTCGTTCCCTCGCGTGGCGCTTTTTCCCAGCACCTTTGTTCCGGAAGCTAGCGCGTGCGGGCCGCCAAGAAAACTGGCGAGGAGCGCGGCAACAGGCGAAACTGCGGGCAATGAAGCGGTTCATAATTTCTTCGTTTCTCGTGTCCTGCCTGGCGGCCGGGTTGTGGAGCTCCCCCGCGCACGCGCAGGACGAAGAACTGATCCTGCCGATGACGGTGCCGATGCCGGAGCCGCGTCCCGCGGAAGCTCCCGCACACCGCGACGCCGGGCCGCGATTTCCCGTGCTGTTGCCGGTTTCCAAGGAAGAAGCGGCGGCGGCCGCCAATCTTTGCAAAGCGGTTCTCGCCCGGGAGAAGCTGATCGCCGAGCCGGCGCAGGCCGCCATGTGGGACAACGGCTGCGGCGCGGTCGGCCAGATCACGATCCGGGCGATCAAGCTCGCCGATGGCAATGAAATCCCGCTCCGGCCGTCCGCGCTCATCCGCTGCGAAACGGCCGAAGCCGTTGCCGACTGGGTGCGTGAGGAACTGGTGCCCGCGACACGCGACTATGGCGGCGTGGCGCGTATCGAAGTCGCGGCGTCCTATCACTGCCGCCCGCGCAACAACGTGCGCGGCGCACGAATGAGCGAACACGGCCGCGCCAATGCGATCGACATCCGCGCCATCGTCATGAAGGACGGCCGGCGGTTCGGTGTTGATATCCCTGAAACTCCGATCCAGTTGCTTGCCGACCTCCGCCGCGGCGCCTGTGCGAAATTTACAACCGTGCTCGGCCCGGGCTCGGACGGTTATCACGAGGACCATTTTCATATGGACCTTGCACAGCGCCGCGGCGGCTATCGTCTGTGCCAATGGCAGGTGCCGGCTCCGCCGGAGCCATCACCGCATCCGCAACGCTAAACGCATTCTTTTTTGCGCGCATCATCGCCAACGGAAAAGGGCGCCGCTTGCGCGACGCCCTTTTGCCCCCAAGCCGCCAGTCGCAGCGAAGTCAGAGAACCCTGACCAGCGCGCCCTGCGGCACACGATTGTAGAGATCGATCACGTCTTCGTTGAGCATGCGGATGCAGCCCGAAGAAATTGCCTGACCGATGTATTCCGGCTGGTTGGTGCCGTGAATGCGGAACAGCGTGTCCTTATTGCCCTGATACAGGTAGAGCGCGCGGGCACCCATCGGGTTATGCGGGCCGGGAGACACGTATTTCGGAAGATTCGGGAAGCGCTTCAGGATGTCCGTCGTCGGCGTCCAGTCCGGCCACTCGGCCTTGCGGCGCACATGCGCTTCACCCTTGAAGGCCATGCCCTCTTCGCCGACCGTCACGCCATAGCGATAGGCCTTGCCGTTCGGCTGGATCAGATAGAGGAACTTCTTGTCGGTATCGACGATCACCGTGCCGGGCTTATCCTTGCTGGGATAATCCACCAGATGACGCAGCCAGCCGGAATCCGGCTTGTGGTTCAGGTAAGGAGCGCTGGCAATGAGCTTCCGGTCGCGCGCAGGAATTGCGGACTCCGGAACCGGATCAAGCGTGTCGCTGATACATCCGGCCAAAGAGAAGGCCATCAGGACGAGAGCAAGGTGACGAATCCGCATTTCCAAAAGACCCAGTAGTTTGCTTGCCCCCAAGCTTAGGCAGTCAGTAACCGAACTGGATTTTTGCGGAAAGGGCTCAAGGCCTTGCGCATGCTGGATATTAAATTCTGTGGCAGAAATGTCGCAACGCGGGATGAGCTTCGCCCAGACCTTGTGCATTCGCCGCTGAAGCGCCGTTTGGAAAGCTTCAATTAACGCCTGTTAAGCAAGATGTCCGGGCTTCGGCGCGAGCGCGCAAATTGCCGGAATCTTTCGCCGAATCAACGAAATCGAGCCTCTCCATCTGCGCAAAAGCGCCTTAGTCGGGCGCGAAAACGCGCGTCCTTTGGGGACGATGAAAAAGGGTTTGGAGTAGAAAATGTCTGCGGCAACCAACGCCAACACGAAGATCGAAGCGCGCGAGTCCGGGCGACCCGGCCTCGAAAGCCAGTATCGCAAGGTCGGCATTTCCGCGCTTGCAGCAACGCTTGCCTATACCGGCCAGCAGAAGAACGAAGCCTACGCGCCGAAGCCGGGCGTAGTCACCCTGCGCGATCTCGAACTGCTCGCGCTCTGAGTTCACGGACGGACATTCTTTACAAGAAGATGACGGCGCGAATTGCGCGCCGTTGTGGACGCACTCTGCAAGCCGCGGTAGTGGAGGCATAATCAGAAGTCTCCTACCTGCAGGTTCTTCATGCTCTTCGCCCATGTCCTGCGCGGCACATCCCTCGTTCGTATCGAAGTAAAGGAAGGCGATCCCTGCCCTGCGGACGCCATCTGGATCGATCTCGTCGCGCCAACACCCGGCGAAGACAAGCTGGTCGAAAGCGCAATCGGAGTAATGGTCCCGACGCGCGAAGAAATGGCCGAGATCGAGATCTCCAGCCGTCTCTATATCGAGAACGGCGCGCGCTATATGACGGCGACGCTGCTCTTCAACACCGAAACGGAAAAGCCCGGCACCACCGCGATCACCTTCATCGTGGCCGGAAACAGGCTGGTCACGGTCCGCTACGACGAGCCGAAGCCTTTCACCTATCTTGCCGGAAAGCTTTCCAAAGCCTGCGCGGTCAATACGTCCGGGCCGTCGATCATGGTCGAACTGCTCGACGCGATCATCGACCGCGTCGCAGACATTCTGGAAAAGCTGGCGGCGGAAGTCGACAAGGTCTCGAGCCGCGTATTCGAACGCAACGCCGCGCGCGACGATCCCAACCAGCGTTATCAGGCCATCCTGCGCGCAATCGGACGCAAGGGCGACCTGCTTTCCAAGACCCGCGAAAGTCTCGTTTCGCTGAACCGGCTCGTGCTGTTCTTCACCAATGAAGCCGAGGCGGTGGGGCTCGGCAAGGAACATCGCGTGCACCTGAAAAGTGTCGCGCGCGACATCAGTTCGCTGACCGATCACGCGCATTTTCTTGCGAACAAGATCACCTTCCTCCTCGACGCGACGCTCGGCATGGTCAGCCTCGAGCAGAACAACGTCATCAAGCTGTTTTCGGTGATGGCCGTGACCTTGATGCCGCCGACGCTGATCGCCTCGATCTACGGCATGAACTTCAAGCACATGCCGGAACTGGATTCGGTTTACGGCTATCCGCTCGCGCTGATTGCGATGGTGCTGGCGGCAATCGGACCGTATTTCTTCTTCAAATGGAAACGGTGGCTGTAAGACCTAGTAAATGTGCTGCCCGCCGTTGATGTGGATCTCCGCGCCGCTGAGATAAGACGACGTCTCCGTACACAGCACATAAATGATCTTGGCGACTTCGTCGGGCGTGCCAAGACGCCGGAGCGGAATCTGCTCGATCAGCTTCTCGGTCCCCGGCGAAAGAATCGCGGTATCGATCTCGCCCGGTGCGATCGCATTCACGCGAATGCCGCGCGGACCGAAATCGGCGGCCATCTCGCGCGTAAGAGAAGCCAGTGCCGCCTTCGAGGTCGCATAAGCCGCGCCCGCGAAGGGATGCACATGCGAGCCCGCGATCGAGGTCACGTTCACCACCGCGCCTTGCGTGTTCTGTAGTTCGGTGACGAGACCGCGCGCCAGCATGATCGGTGCAAAGAAATTCACCTGAAACACGCGCTGCCAGTCGGCGAGCGACGTTTCGATGGTGCCGAGACGCGAACCGGCCTCGCCCTTCGGCGAAATGCCGGCATTGTTCACGAGCGCATGCAGTTCGCCGCCGATCCGCGACTTGATTTCGCCGATCGCTTCCTTGGTTTTTACGGGGTCCGCGAGATCGACCTGGATGTGATCTTCCGGTCCTGCTTCCCACGGACAGTTTTCAGGAAATCCGTGACGCGAGCAGGTGATGACGCGCCAGCCGGCGGACGAGAAGCGCTTCACGGTCGCGTGGCCGATGCCGCGGCTCGCGCCGGTCAAAAGCAGGGTTCTTCTTTTTGCGTTCTGATCTGCCATGTCGCTTTTCCGTATCATCCGCTCAAGGATAAAGCCGCGTCTTCTGCCACGCAGCTTCCACGCTCTCGCGCGTGAAGCGGATGCGATCGTGCAGCCGATAAGGCCGGTCCATCCAGAATTCGATCTGCACCGGCACGATGCGATAGCCGCCCCAATGCGGCGGGCGCGGCACGTCCTTGCCGTCGAAACGCTTCTCGACTTCCGCATAGCGCGCTTCGAAGGTCTCGCGCGCATCGAGCGGGCGCGACTGTTCGCTGGCCCAGGCGCCGAGTTGCGAGGGGCGCGAACGGCTCGCGAAATAGGCGTCGGCTTCGGCCGCGGAAACGCGTTCGACGTCCCCGCGCACGCGGATCTGCCGCCGCAGCGACTTCCAGTGCAGCACCATCGCCGCCTTCGGCATCGATAGAAGCTCGGAGCCCTTGGCGCTGCCTTCGTTCGTATAAAAGACGAAGCCGCGCGCATCGGCGCCTTTCAGCAAAACCATCCGCACGTCCGGCAGGCCGGAAGGATCGACGGTTGCGAGTGCCATCGCGTCAGGATCGTTGATCTCGGCGGCTTTCGCCTCCGCGAACCATTCCGCAAAGAGGCCGAAAGGATCGGTGCTTTGCGTAAAGTCACCGGAAATTAACCCTGTCATGCGCTCATTCATACTTTCTAGGCTCTTCTTTGTGTGTGCGGGCTGGAGTTGCGAGTGCGTCAAGCGTCTTCACGGCGTGATGTAGCGGAAAAGGATCGTCTTCCCTACCATGGAAAGACGGCGAACCGGCTATCCGCAGCGTCGCTGCTCGCCACCCCCATTGCCGTGGGCCTGCTCGCCATGCTGCTCGGCGGCTGCTCGATGCAGCTTTCCTCGATGCTGCCCGGCGGTGTCAGCGATACCGGGCCGACCGTGGTCCGCACGAGCGACCCGGACGTGACCGGCTCGATCCCGCTGCATATGGCAAGCACCGGCAACATTCCGACCGGCATGTCGGCGATCGACTGGCCGCTGGCGCGGGCGGCCCTGCGCGAAGCGCTGTCGCGTACCGACGATGGCCCGAGCGTGCCGTGGGAAAACCCCGCAAGCGGCGCGCGCGGCACCGTGACGCCGATCGCGGCCGCCTTCACCAAAGACGGCATGCCCTGCCGCAACTTCATCGCGAGCCATGTGAAGGACGGGGTCGAAACCTGGTCCGAGGGATTGGCATGCCGCACGGCTCCAAATGTCTGGGACGTCATGTCGGTCAAGCCGCTCAAGAAGTCCTGAGGTCATCGAGACAGCCTTTCTCGTTCTCGCGCTCTGATGAGCCGAGGTTTGCGAAGTTCGCGCCACCCAGAAAATGAAAAGGGCGGCGGGGACGCCGGAGGATTTGCCGTCCTCCACGGCCATCTGCACGAGTGAGAAAAGTGCAGATGCATTGTCGTCACCGCGAGTCCGGCTCGATCTCCGGCATCCCGCAGCGCGCGTGGCCTTTAGGCCATTCGCGCCGACTACGCGCGATGGGTTACGGCCTGCTTCGCCTGATCCCCGGAGGACTAACCAAACTATCCTCCGCTGGCGGACCTTCTCGACTTCGACGGAGCGCGTTGGCACACGCCCCTTACGAAGCCGCCAAGAAAGGTCCTGTGACGCGCGGCAGGCGCGCCGGAACCAGACGACTTCAGCCGCTGCAAACCGGGTGCGTTATGCCCTGCCCGCAGCCACCGCTCCCGATCCGCGCATCGAACACGCCGCGCGACGCGCCCCTTCCCGGATCGAGACGGCGCGCACTATCCGCCCGCTTGCGAGGGGTGGGGATCGAATTTCTGCAAGATTCCGCGAATGCATTGTTGCGAAAGAGGAATCCGCTGTTCGCCGAAAATCGATTTCCCCATTTTCTGCATCTTGCGGCGCCGCGCGGATGTTGCACCGCTCCCCGATAATCCCCAAATAAGCCACGGGAACCGCCCAGAAAGGGCGGACCCGGAAGGATTTTGAACCGTTGCGCGACCCCTACGAGGTGCTCGGCGTTGGCCGCAAGGCTTCCGCCGACGAGATCAAGAAGAGCTTCCGCAAGCTCGCCAAGAAGCATCACCCGGACTCCAACAAGGATGATCCGAAAGCGGCCTCGCGCTTTTCCGAGCTCAATTCCGCCTATGAAATTCTCGGCGACGAGAAAAAGCGCAAGGCCTTCGACGCCGGCGAGATCGACGCGGAGGGCAAGCCGAAGGGCTTTCAGTTCGACCCGCGGCAGGGCGGCTTCGGCGGCTTCGACCCCGGCAGTTTCCGCCAGCAGCGCGGCCCGGGCGGCGAAAGCGTATTCGAGGGTTTCTCTTACGGTCCCGGCGGCTTTCAGCGCCGCGGCTCGCGCGGCGGCCAGCAGCAGCCACAGGGCGGCGGCTTCGAGGACATCCTGAGCGGCATTTTCGGCGGCGGCTTCGGCGGGCGTCAGCCCCACGCGGAGACCGGCTACGAGGAATTCGAGACCGCGCAGGCCAAAGGCGCGGATGTGGCGCTCAGCGTCAGCGTCTCGCTCGATGAGAGCGTGAACGGCACGAAGAAGCGCGTGATGCTGCCCTCCGGCAAGGAGGTCGAGGTCACGATCCCGGCCGGCGTCCATGACGGGCAGCAGATCCGGCTGCGCGGTCAGGGCTTTCCGGGCCCGGTGCAGCCGGGCGACGCCATCGTCACGATCCATCTCGCTGCGCATCCTGACCTGAAGGTAGAGGGCGCGAATCTGCGAGCGGAGGTTTCGGTTCCGCTCGCCGACGCCATCCTCGGCGGTTCGGTGCGGGTTCCGACGCTCTCCGGCGCGGTCGACCTGAAAATTCCGGCGAAGACCTCGGGCGGGCGCACGTTCCGACTCAAGGGCAAGGGCGTGCCGCAGAAGAGCGGTCCGGCGGGCGATCTCCTCGTTTCCATCAATATCGCGCTGCCCGAAGGCATGGACGCGGAACTCGAGGAATTTGCGAAGAAGCTGAAGGGCTCCTAACGGTCGTCCCACCCAAGCCAGGTTTCCAGCCGAGCGCGAGCCGGGACGACGAGGGGAATGGTTACAATCCTTGAACGTATCCGGCTTGAGGCCGCTTTAGACCCATGCCAAAAGAAATAGCCCCATCGAAGGGGATGATTGCGTAGCCGGGGGCAAGGAATGAGCGATACCAGCGGGCTGATGCGCGGCAAGCGCGGGCTCATCTTCGGCATCGCCAACAATCGTTCGCTTGCCTACGGCATCGCCAAAGCCTGCGCCGACGCGGGCGCCTCGCTGGCGCTGACCTATCAGGGTGATGCCCTGAAAAAGCGGGTCGAGCCCATTGCCCAGGAACTCGGCGCGAAACTCGCGGGCCATTGCGACGTCACCGATCCCGCGACCATCGATGCGGTCTTCGCAGAAACCGACCGGGTGCTCGGCGATCTCGACTTCGTGGTGCATGCCATCGCCTTCTCCGACAAGGCACAGCTCGACGGCCGCTATGTCGATACCACCGCCGACAACTTCAACACCACGCTTGCGATCTCCTGCTACTCGCTGACCGCGATCTCGCAGCGCGCGGAAAAACGCATGCCGCGCGGCGGTGCGATCACGACGCTGACTTACTACGGCGCGGAAAAATGGATGCCCCATTACAACGTGATGGGCGTCGCCAAGGCCGCGCTGGAGGCGAGCGTGCGTTATCTCGCAGCCGACCTCGGACCCAAGGGCATTCGCGTCAACGCGATCTCGGCGGGGCCGGTGAAGACGCTCGCCGCAAGCGGCATCGGCGACTTCCGCTACATCCTGAAGTGGAACGAATACAACACGCCGCTGCGGCGGAACGTGTCGAACGAGGAAGTCGGCGCGAGCGCGCTCTATCTCATGAGCGATCTTGGCCGCGGCGTCACCGGCGAAGTGCTGCATGTCGATGCCGGTTATCATGTCGTCGGCATCAAGAACCCCGATGCGCCGGACATGACGCTCAACACCAAGAACGGCGGCGGGGAATAAACAATAAGACCTCGTCCTTTAGGAGCGCGCGCGAATAGCGTCGCGCGTCTCGAAGGACGGGACGCGGAGGAAACGCCATGACAGTTCTCATCGCCGGCGGCGGCATCGGCGGACTCACGCTTGCACTCAGCCTGCATCAGATCGGTGTCGCGTGCCGCGTGTTCGAGAGTGTGCCGGAAATCAAGCCGCTCGGTGTCGGCATCAACGTGCTGCCGCATGCCTGCCGCGAACTGATCGAACTCGGGCTCCTCGATGAACTCGACCGCACCGGCATCCGCACCTCCGAGCTCGCCTACTTCTCCAAGCACGGCAAGCCGATCTGGTCGGAGCCGCGCGGGTTAGAAGCCGGATACAAGTGGCCGCAATTTTCGATCCATCGCGGCGAGTTGCAGACCATTCTGCTCAAGGCCGCGATCGAGCGGATCGGCAAGGAAAACGTGCTGACCGGCCATCACGTTTCCGGCTGGGAAGAGACCGACGGCGGCATTCGCGTTTTCCTCACCGGCAAGGACGGCAAGCAGGCCGGCACTGCCGAAGGCTCGCTCCTGATCGCCTGCGACGGGATTCATTCCACGATCCGCGCCAAGCTCTATCCGGAAGAAGGCTCCCCGATCTGGGCGAAGCGCATTCTCTGGCGCGGCGTGACGAAGGCGAAGCCGTTTCTCTCCGGCCGCTCGATGATCATGGCGGGCTATCAGCAGGTGAAGTTCGTCGCCTATCCGATCTCGCGCGAAGACAGCGAACGCGGCGAGCCGATGCTGAACTGGATCGCGGAGCGCGAGCTTGCCGCCGACTACGACTGGCGGCGCGAGGATTATAATCGCGCGGGCAAGCACGAGGAATTCGCGCCGTGGTTCGAGAACTGGAGTTTCGACTGGCTCGACGTGCCGGGGATCATCCGCGACGCGGAATATTTCTACGAGTATCCGCTGGTGGACCGCGATCCGCTGGAACGCTGGACCTTCGGCCGCGTGACGCTGATGGGCGACGCCGCGCATCCGATGTATCCGATCGGCTCCAACGGCTCCTCGCAGGCGATCCTCGATGCACGCGTGCTGGCGCGCGAAATTCAGGACAAGGGCGAAACCAATGCCGCGTTGCTTGCCTACGAGGACGAGCGCCGCCCCGCGACCACGCAACTCGTGATGCTGAACCGCGGCAACGGCCCAGAACAGGTCATGCAGATGGTCGAGGAACGCGCGCCCGACGGCTTCAATGTCGTGACCGAAGTGCTCTCGCAGGACGAGCTTGAGGGCATTGCCAACAACTACAAGCGCGTCGCCGGATTTCAGGTCGAAGCGCTGAACGCGAAGCCGCCGATCGTGCGGGGGAAGTAAAACAAAATAACTTTGTCATCCCCGCGCAAGCCGGGATCCATACTCCCGGTGTTTGTGGCGTCTCGATCGCGCGCGAAAAATAACCTTTGGAGGTGGTTATGGGTCCCCGCCTTCGCGGGGACGACACCGGGTAGTTAACGCCCCGCCCGTTTGACCCCGCCGCGTGGCACTCCTAAAAGCACCGGCACGGAAAAACACCCATGTCGCACAATACCTTCGGCCATCTCTTCCGCGTCACCACCTTCGGCGAAAGCCATGGGGTCGCGATCGGCTGCGTGGTCGATGGCTGCCCGCCGCGCATTCCGCTGCGCGCCGAAGACATCCAGCTCGACCTCGACCGCCGCAAGCCCGGGCAATCGCGCTTCGTGACGCAGCGGCGCGAGCCGGATCAGGTGAAAATTCTCTCCGGCACCTATGTCAACGAAGAAGGCATGGAGCTGACGACCGGCACGCCGATCGCGCTCATGATCGAGAACGTCGACGCGCGCTCGAAGGATTATTCCGCGATCGCGGACAAATATCGTCCCGGCCACGCCGACTACACCTACGACATGAAATACGGCATCCGCGATCCGCGTGGCTCCGGCCGCGCGTCGGCGCGTGAAACCGCGTCGCGTGTCGCAGCCGGTGCGGTCGCGCGCAAGGTCATCCCGGGGGTGAAGATCCGCGCCGCGCTCGTGCAGATGGGCGAGATCGAAATCGACCGCGAGAAGTGGGACTGGAACGAAATTCCGAATAACCCCTTCTTCTGCCCCGACGCCGAAGCGGCGAAGAAGATGGAAGTGTATCTCGACGGCATTCGCAAAAACGGCTCGTCGATCGGCGCGGTGATCGAAGTCGTGGCGGAGAACGTGCCCGCGGGTCTCGGCGCGCCGATCTACGGCAAGCTGGACGCGGAGCTTGCCAGCGCGATGATGAGCATCAATGCGGTCAAGGGCGTCGAGATCGGCGCGGGCTTTGCCTCGGCGCGTTTCACGGGCGAACAGAACGCCGACATGATGCGCGCGGGAAACAACGGCCCGATCTTTTCATCGAACCACGCCGGCGGCGTGCTCGGCGGCATCTCCACCGGCGCGCCGGTCGTCGCGCGCTTCGCAGTGAAGCCGACCTCCTCCATTCTGACGCCGCGCGATACGGTCGACCGTTACGGCGCGGAGACCGAAGTTTCGACCAAGGGCCGTCACGATCCTTGCGTCGGCATCCGCGCCGTCCCCATCGGCGAAGCCATGATGGCGATCGTGCTCGCGGACCAGTTCCTGCGCCATCGCGGACAGGTCGGCGCGACCTCCGACTGGCCGTTTCCCAAAAAGAAGTAATGCCATGAACGCCTCCGAACAGAGCCGGACCGAGCTTGCCATCGCCGCTTTCGCGCGCGGCGAGATCGTGGTCGTGACCGACGACGACGACCGCGAGAACGAAGGCGATCTTTTCGTTGCCGCCTCGCTCTGCACGCCGGAGAAGATGGCCTTCATCGTGCGGCATACCTCCGGCATCGTTTGCGCGCCGCTGACGCAAGCCGAAGCGCAGCGGCTCAACCTCGCGCCGATGGTCGCGCATAATGACGCGCCGCATACGACCGCCTTCACGGTCTCGGTCGATGCGCGGCACGGCACCACGACCGGTATCTCGGCCGAAGAACGCACGACCACCGTGCGCGCGCTCGCCAACGGCAACATGGGTGCCTCCGACTTCGTTCGTCCCGGCCACATCTTTCCGCTGGTCGCGCGCGAAGGCGGCGTGCTCATGCGCACCGGCCACACGGAAGCCTGCGTCGATCTGTGCAAGCTCGCGGGATTGCCGCCGGTCGGCGTCATCTCCGAACTCGTGAACGACGACGGCACGGTGATGCGGGGCGCGCAGGTCACGGACTTTGCCGAGAAGCACAAGCTCACGCATGTGTCGGTCGCCGACCTCATCGCCTACCGGCAGACGCGCGAGAAACTTGTGACGCGCGTTTCCGAATTTCCGGTGCAGAGCGAGATCGGCACGCTCACGGGCTATGCCTTTACGACGCCGTTTGAAGAGACGCATCACATCGCCTTCGTTTACGGCAAGGTGGGCGACGGCAAGAATCTCGTTGCGCGGCTGCACCGCGCCGACGTGATCGGCGACGTGATCGGCGGCGGCAGCGTCATCCACAAGGCGCTCGCGCGCTTCAAGGCGGAAGGCCGCGGCGTGCTGATTTATCTGCGCGACGGCACCGCCGGCGTGCCAGTTGTAAAACCGGGAACGGCCGGAGAATCGACCGAAGCGCAGCGCGCCGAGCAATGGCGCGAAATCGGCCTCGGCGCGCAGATTTTGCGCGACCTCGGCATTTCGTCGATCCGGCTGCTCGCGTCCCGCACGCGCAACTATGTCGGTCTGTCGGGTTTCGGCATCGAGATCGTTTCCACCGAATCTCTGGACGGCTAATAATACGCCTCGCGCTCTCTCGCCTAAGCGCCCGTTTCGTGCCACCTTTTGCGTGGCGAAAGCGGGATGATCACTTTCCGTCGAATTGCCGTCCCGCTTTCGCTCATTGTTTGAGCATGATCCAGCCCGAAAACCGCTTCACACTTTTCGGGATCATGCTCTGATCCTTCCTCCCGGAGGATTTCGCGATGCGTGCTTTCGGCGTTCTTCTCGCGGCATCGTTTCTCGCGCTTCTGGCGTTGCCTTCGCGCGCCGGTGCGCCGATCCCGGTCGATGTCGAACTGGTGCTTGCCGTCGACATTTCCTACTCGATGGATTTCGACGAACTCGCGCTCCAGCGCGAGGGCTACATCACCGCGCTCACATCAAAAGATTTCGTCGATGCGATCCGCAACGGGCCTCATGGCAAGATCGCGCTGATCTATATCGAGTGGGCGGGCTCGCACGAGCAGACCATCGTGGTGCCCTGGACGCTGATCGACGGCAAGGCCGCGGCGGAGGCGTTTGCCGCGAAACTGCAGGCCGCCCCGATCCGGCGCACCTACCGGACGTCGATCTCCAGCGGCTTGCTGTTCTCCGCCGCGCAATTTGGCGCCGCAGACTTCAAGGGGCTGCGGCGGGTGATCGATGTCTCCGGCGACGGCACGAATAATCAGGGCCCGCTGATCGAGCCCACGCGCGACGAGATCGTGGCGAAAGGCATCGTCATCAACGGGCTGCCGCTGCAACTGAAAGCACCGGCGGGCTCGATGCTCGATATTGCCGACCTGCATATCTATTACGAGGACTGCGTGATCGGCGGCGCGGGCTCTTTCGTGGTGCCGGTGCGCGATCGCTCGCAGTTCATCAACGCCGTGCGGCAGAAGCTGATCATGGAAGTATCCGGCATCACGCCGCCGTCGATCGCGAAGCGGATTCCGGCGGTGTCGCCGCCGCGCATCTCCTGCACCATCGGCGAGAAGATGTGGTTGGAACGCTGGGGGAATTGATAACCTCATGGTGAGGAGCGTGAGCGTAAGCGAGCGCGTCTCGAACCATGAGGACATATAACCCCATCCTTCGAGACGGCTCGCTACGCGAGCCTCCTCAGGATGAGGTTTGCAGGGGTTATGGGTCCCCGCTTTCGCGGGGACGACAGTTATTTTCTTGCGAACACCCCCACCAGCTCCACGTGCGGCGAGTAGAGGAACTGGTCGACCGGCGTAACTTCGCGCAGCGTGAAGCCGCCATTCACGAGAATTTTTGCATCACGCGCGAAGCTGTCGGCGTCGCACGAGACGTAAGCGATCTTCTTCACTTTCGATTTTGCGAGTTCGCGCGCCTGCGCCTCCGCGCCCTGCCGCGGCGGGTCGAGCACCACGAAATCGAGTTTCTTCAATTCATCCGCAACCAGCGGCCAGCGAAAAAGATCGCGCGCGGCAGCCGTGATAGGCTTCAGCCCCGGCGACTTCGCCGCTTCGCGCAGCGCGTTGACAGAAGGCTCGTGATTGTCGAAGGCGGAGACTTTCATCTTGCCGGCAAGCCGCAGCGCAAAGGTGCCGATGCCGCAGAAGAGATCCGCGGCGGACTTTGCGCCCTCGCCTGCTTCCAGCACTTTCTCCGCCAGCACGCGCTCGCCCTCCGCGGTCGCCTGCAGGAACGGCGCGGGCGGCAGGTTCACGCGCACGCTACCGACAAGATGAGTCGGTGGGATCAGTTGCGCGATCGGTTCGCCATGCAGCGAAACGCGCAACAGTTTCTTCGCGGCGGCGAAGGAAACGATCTGCTTTTCGATTTCCTTCGGCAGTTTGCCGGGGCCGCGAATATCCACGTCGAGGCCGCGCTCGGCAAGCGTCACATGCAGATCGACCGGCTTTCCGGTGGAGCGGAGAATTTTGGAAAGCTCGCGCATCAAGGGAAGGCTGGCATTCAATGGTTCCGCCAGTACCGGACAGCTTTCCAGATCGACGATCTCGTGCGAGCGGCGCTTGGCAAACCCAACCGCGTTCTTGTTTGTGCCGCGGCCGGTGTGAAACACCGCGCGGATGCGGCCCGCGCCATGCGCGGGGATCGTCTCGCCGACTTCCGCGCTTACGCCTTCGCGGGAAAGCGCTTCGCAAACGAGCATGCGCTTCCATGCGAGATACGGCGCTTCCGCCCAGTGGCCCAGTGCGCAGGCACCGCACTCGCCGAAATGGCGGCAGCGCGGAGCGATGCGTTCCGCGCTTGCCTCGATGATCCGCAACAGCGTGCCGCGCTCGCCATCCCGTTCGATTTCCACGCGCTCGCCGGGCAGCGTGAACGGCACATGCACGCGGCCCTGCGGGGTCTCGGCAACGCCGTCGCCCTGCCGGCCCATCGCGGCAATGAATACTTCTTCGCTCATGGCGAGAGGGATAGCGGGAGAATCACTCCGCCGGAAGCGGCTGCCTGCGCGCGGCGGCGTTTTCGGCATGCGGCGCATCGGGGATGTAGCCGCGCGCGGTCAGCCGGTGGAATCGCGTCACCAGGAGCGCGCAGTAAACGATCAGGCCGATGGTAAAGCCGATCCAGACGCCGGTGACGCCGAACTTGAGCGGAAACGCCAGCACATAAAGCGCGCCGAAGCCCACCACCCAGAAGCTGAAGGCCGCAAGCAGCATCGGAATTCGCGTATCGTTCAAACCGCGCAGCGCACCCGCCATCGCGGTCTGCACGCCGTCGGCGATGAAGAAGGTCGCGCCGAGCAGAAGCAGCCAGGACGCGATCGAGATGATCTGGCCCGCGTCGGCCATGTTCGCGTCCATGAAGAAGGCCGGAAGCTGCGCGCGGAACGCGACCACGATCACGGTCATGATGGTCATGAAGCCAAGCGCAAGGCCCAGCGCAACGAAGCCCGCAAGCCGCGCGCCCGCCGGATTCTTGCGCCCCGCCTCCTGCCCGACGCGGACAGTCGCGGCGAGCGAGATGCCGAACGGGATCATGAACAGGATCGCCGCGATCTGCAGCGCGATCTGGTGCGCGGCAAGCGCGCTTGCACCGAAGAGGCCGACGACGAGGCCCGCGCCGCCGAACAGGCCGTATTCGAGCAGGAAGGTCAGCGACATCGGCAGGCCGATCGCGACGAGCTGCTTCATCAGGTGGCCGTCGTAACGCCAGAAGCGGCCGAGCACCTGATACTTCTTGAACGGATGCTGGCTATAGCAAACCCAGAGTGCCGCCGCGCACATACCGAGATTGGCAAGCGTCGTTGCAACACCCGCACCCATGATGCCAAGTTGCGGCGCGCCGAACGCGCCGAAGATCAGGACGTAAGCGATCGCAAAGTTCGCGGGCACCGCCGCAAGCGTGATCCAGAACGCAGGCTGCGGACGATTCACCGCGCCCATGAAGCCGCGCAGCGCAATGAACCACCACGCCGGAATCAGCGACCAGGCCAGGCCCATGAGATAGTCGTGCGCAAGCGCCGCGGTCTTCGGCTCCTGCCCGAGCGCGACGAGCAGCTCCTCGCCCCAGAGCTGGCCGAGCGAAAGCGGGATGCCGAGAATGGTCGCGGCCCACAGGCCGACGCGGAGCGAGCGGCGCACCATGCGCGGCTCGCGCGCACCGAAAGCCTGTGCTGCAAGCGGTGCTACCGCCGAGGTCAGCCCCATGCCGAAGACGAAAGCGGTGAAGAGGATCACATGCGCGAGTGCGGCGGCCGCGATGGCGTCGCCGCCGAGGCGGCCGACCAGCGCAAGATCGGTCGTCATCATGCCGACCTGCCCAAGCTGCGTCAGCGCGATCGGCAGCGCGAGCTTCACCGTCTCGGTCAGCTCGACGCGCCAAGGGCTCAGGCTCCCCGGCTTCGCGCCGGAGGCGGATATGTTGTTCATCCCGTGCATGGATGCGCGACTTCTAACGCAACTTGCGGCAATTGAAAGGCCACCCCTTCTCTTGCCCTATGCCTCTGCTCCGCGACGGATGAATGACGCCTGAAGGACACGAAAACGGCTGGTCGCCGCCCGTTCAAAATTGCGGGAGGCCGGTGATATAGTACGCCAACCCCGGAACCCAGCATGAACGACGAAGCGGACCGGATCGATTACGCGGAAGCCGGCGACGGACCCACCGTCGTGATGGTGCCGGGATCCTGCAGCACGGGTGCTGCATGGAAGCCGGTGATGTCGGCCTGCGGCACGGGCCTTCGCTTCGTCACCACGAGCCTGCCGGGATATGGCGGCACGCGCGAGCGGCGCAGCGAAACCGACCCGTCAATGGCGCATGTCGCGGGCGCGGTCGAAGCGGTGATCCGCAAGGCCGGCGGACCGGTTCATCTCGCCGGTCACTCGTTCGGCGGGCTTGCGGCGCTTGCCGTCGCGCTGCGCGGGAACGTGCCGCTTGCAAGCCTCTCCATCATCGAGCCGCCCGCGCTCGGCGTGCTTGCCTGCTACGGCGATACCGTGGAGCTCGCAGCCTTCGGCAAGATGCTCGGCGAATACCAGCGCGCCTTCGCCGGCGGCCAGCGCGATGCCATCGCGAACATGATCGACTTTTATGGCGGTGCCGGCACCTTCGCGTCGTGGCCGGAACGCGCGCGCGGCTACGCGATGGAAACGACCGCGGTCAATCTCATCGACTGGAAGACGGCGCAAGGTTTTGCGCTCACGCAGGACGATCTTGCGGCGCTCGCGTTACCGACGCTGCTTCTCTGCGGCAGGAACAGTCCGGCACCGATGCAGCGCATCGTGGCGCGGCTGCAGGCATCGATCCCGGAAGCGGAAGCGGACTTCATCGACGACGCCGCGCATTTCATGATCGCTACCCACGCGGCGGAAGTCGCAGCCCGCGTGCGAAAACATATTTCGCGGGCAGCGTAACCGGCGGGATCTCGCGCTAATGCTCGGCGTAGAGCAGAAACTCGGCGTTGCCGTCGCCACCGAGGATCGGTGAAGCAATAGTGCCGCGCAGTCGCCAGCCTTGCCGCCCCACCAGCAATTCGACCCGCTGGCACACCGCCATGTGCACTTCGGCATCGCGCACGATGCCTTTTTTGACGTGCTCGCGTCCGGCCTCGAATTGCGGCTTGATCAGCGCAATCAACTCCGCATGCGGAGCGGCGAAATTCAGCGCCTGCGGCAGCACCAGTTCGAGCGAAATGAAACTGACGTCGATCACGATCAGCGCAGCATCGTCCGGGATCGCCGCTTCGTCGAGCTTGCGGATATCGGTCTGCTCGAGCGAGACGATGCGCGGATCACCTTTGAGTTTCGCGTGAAGCTGATCGGTGCCGCTGTCCACCGCGTAAACCTTCGCCGCGCCGCGCGCGAGCAGGAGTTCGGTGAAGCCGCCGGTTGACGCGCCGACATCGAGACAAACCTTTCCCCGCGGAATGATCCCGAAGTGATCGAGCGCGGCTTCCAGCTTCAGCGCGCCGCGCGAGACATAAGGATGCGCGGGCTCCGCCACGATCTGCGCATCTTCCGCGAGCGGCTGTGACGGCTTCCGTACAATTGCGCCATCCGCCGTAACATTACCGGCCTCGATCGCTGCTTGCGCTTTGGCGCGGCTCTCAAACAGCCCACGCTGCACGAGCAACTGATCCGCACGCATCGTTTTTTTCATGGTAGGGATGCCAACAGTATCTTTTTTCGCAGGCGGAGAAAGCCTATATTGCCTTGGTTGCGCTACCGCCGCTCTGGAGAACGTCCGTGGTCGACTCGCTAAAGGATTCTGTCAAAGACCTCGAGCCTCCGCTCTGCCCGAAATGCCATAAAGAAATGGTCTGGTATCAGGCGCGCCTGGAATCCGTCTCTCCGCGGATCATCGTGCATTCTTTTGCCTGCGTGAGCTGTAACCGCACTGCCGAAACCAAGAGCAAGGTCGAAGACAAGCCGGACATTCCGCCGGGGAAACTTTCGCGGCCGTTCCGCCGCTTCCGCCGCGCGGCTTAAGCGCGGCGCGGACGCGGCAGGGTCTCTTCATCCCGGCCGAGTGCGGCGAGCGCCGCCGTGACGATGCCTTTGGCATCGAGCCCCGCCTTCTCGTACATCTTTGCCGGGCTGTCGTGGTCCTGAAAAATATCCGGCAGCACCATCGGGCGGATCTTCAGGCCGTGGTCGAGCGCACCTTCGCGCGCCAGCAATTCGAGCACATGGCTGCCGAAGCCGCCGACCGAACCTTCTTCGACCGTGATCAGCACTTCATGTTCGCGCGCAAGCCGCAGCACGAGATCGCGATCGAGCGGTTTGGCGAAACGCGCATCGGCAACAGTCGTGGAAAGACCGAGCGTGGCAAGCTCGTCGGCGGCGCGCAGACATTCCGCGAGCCGCGCACCGAACGAAAGCAGCGCGACCTTGGTGCCTTCACGAAGCACCCGGCCCTTGCCGATCTCCAGCGGCTTGCCTTCGGCGGGAAGCGCCACACCGATGCCCTCGCCGCGCGGAAAACGAAACGCGGACGGGCGGTCGTCGATCGCGGCCGCGGTCGCAACCATATGCACGAGATCGGCCTCGTCGCCGGCTGCCATCACGATCATTTCCGGAAGACAGGCGAGATAGGCGACATCGAAAGAGCCGGCATGCGTCGCGCCATCCGCTCCGACGAGACCCGCGCGATCGATCGCAAAACGCACCGGCAGCTTCTGGATCGCGACGTCATGGACGACCTGATCGTAAGCACGCTGCAGGAAAGTCGAGTAGATCGCGGCGAAGGGCTTCATGCCTTCCGCCGCAAGTCCCGCTGCAAACGTCACCGCATGCTGCTCGGCGATGCCGACGTCGAAAGTGCGCGACGGAAATTCCTTGCCGAAAATGTCGAGGCCGGTGCCGGACGGCATCGCCGCGGTGATGGCGACGATCTTGTCGTCCTTCTTCGCTTCCTTGACGAGGCTTTCGGCGAAAACCTTGGTGTAGCTTGGTGCTGAGGCTTTCGACTTCGCCTGCGCGCCGGTCGCGACGTCGAACTTCACGACGCCATGATATTTATCGTCGGAAGCCTCGGCCGGCGCGTAGCCTTTGCCCTTCTGCGTCACAACGTGCACGAGCACGGGTCCCGGCTCGTTGTCGCGCACGTTTTTCAGGACGGGCAAAAGATGGTCGAGGTTATGGCCGTCGATCGGGCCGACGTAGCTGAAGCCGAGTTCCTCGAAGAGCGTGCCGCCGGTGATGTAGCCGCGCCAGTGCTCGATGCCGCGCGTGATGAGATCGTCGATCCGCTTCGGCAGCTTCGCGGTCACTTTCTTGCCGGTAGTGCGCAGCGCGTTATAGGTCGCGCCGGAAATCAGGCGCGAGAAATAGGCGGACATGGCGCCGACCGGCGGCGCAATCGACATGTCGTTGTCGTTCAGGATCACGATCAGGCGGCTGCCGGCGGCACCGGCGTTGTTCATCGCCTCATAGGCCATGCCGGCCGACATCGAGCCGTCGCCGATCACGCAGATCACGTTGCGGCTTTCGCCCTTGAGGTCGCGCGCGATCGCCATGCCGAGACCGGCGGAAATCGAGGTCGAGGCGTGGCCCGCGCCGAAGGTGTCGTATTCGCTCTCCGCGCGCTTGGTGAAGCCGGAAAGCCCGCCGCCCATGCGCAGCGTGCGGATGCGGTCGCGGCGGCCGGTGACGATCTTGTGCGGATAGGCCTGATGGCCGACGTCCCATATCAGCCGGTCGTGCGGCGTATCGAATACATAGTGCAAGGCGACGGTGAGTTCGACGACGCCCAAGCCCGCGCCGAGGTGCCCGCCCGTGACAGAGACCGCATCGACGGTTTCCTTCCGCAACTCGTCGGCGAGTTGGCGCAGGCTCGCCTCCGGCAAAGCGCGGATTTGATCCGGCGTTTCGACGGTGTCGAGCAGCGGCGTGCGGGATTGCGGGACTGGATCGGTCATTCGCCTGAATTATCAGCGTTTTCTAGGCTTATACAAGGCAGCTACTGCCGCAGGGCAAGTCCTTGTCTTTTATCATCCCTCCCCACAAGCGGGAGGGAAAAGAGATTGCTCATTGCTCATCGAGCGGGGTCGTGCCCGTGGGCTTGCCACGGGCATCCAGCGCGATCTTCTCGACCCGCGCCTCGGCATCCTTCAGGAGCGCGTCGCAGCGCTTTTTCAGCGCCTCTCCGCGCTCGTAAATCTTGATCGAATCCTCCAGCGGAACATTGCCGCTTTCCAGTTTCGAGACGATCTGTTCGAGTTCCGCGAGCGCCTTTTCAAAAGGCATCGCGGCGACGTCGCCGTTCGCGTCAGCGGTATCCTTGGCCATGCAAAAAACTTTCGTTCAGCCGCGCATCAACGTGCGCACATGGGCACCCGCGGAGCGGGCCAGCCCTTCCAGATCATAGCCGCCTTCGAGCAGCGAAACGACCCTGCCTTTGGCGTGCTTGTCGGCAAGGTCCATGAGCTTGCCGGTAACCCATGCAAAGTCATCCTCGACGAGGTTGAGATTCGCCAGCGGATCGTTGCGGTGCGCGTCAAATCCGGCGGAGATAAGGACGAGATCCGGCTGGAAGTTATTGATGCGCGGGAGAATCACGCTCTCGAAGGCTTCCTTGAACTGCGTGCCGCCATCGCCCGCCGAAAGCGGCGCGTTCACGATGGTGTTCGCAGCACCGGTTTCGCTCTTCGCGCCGGTGCCGGGATAAAGCGGCATCTGGTGCGTCGAGGAATAAAGCACGGTGGGATCGGCCCAGAAAATATCCTGCGTGCCGTTGCCGTGATGCACGTCGAAATCGATGATCGCAACGCGCTCGGCGCCATGCTTCTTCTGCGCGTGACGCGCGGCGATCGCGACATTGTTGAAGAAGCAAAAGCCCATTGGGGTCGCGGTTTCTGCGTGGTGGCCGGGCGGGCGCATCATGACGAAAGCGTTGCTGACCTTCCCCTCGAACACTTCGTCCACCGCGCGCATCGCGCCGCCGACCGCGCGCATGATCGGCTGCCAGCTTTTCGCCGACATCACGGTGTCGCCGTCGATCCGCATCGCGCCATCGGCAGGCACGACCTCTCGCAGCTTCTCGGCGTAATCGGCGGGATGCGCGAGCGTCACCGCGTCGAGTTCGGCGAGCGGCGCTTCATCGCGCGCGAGCATGGAATAGACTGCGCGGCCGAATTCCTCGTTCAGCGCGCGGATGCGGTCCGGGCGCTCGGGGTGTCCGGCGCCGGTTGCGTGATCGAGCGCGGAAGGATGCGTCAGCAGAAGTGTTGTCATTGCCGGCGGATATTAGCCCGCCGCCTTGAGCGGAGCCAAGCTCACGCCCGGCGGCGTGGGGATATTGTCGGGAACAAAGAAGTCCATCTGCAGGGACTGCGCGGGATTGACGCGGTACTGGTCGAAATCCGTCACACCCTCTCGGGCGAGGAAGGTGTCGTCGATCAGGAAGTTTCCGGAGAATTCACGCGAAGGCTTTGCGAAGATTTTCACCGCCGCATCCGCGAGAATGTCCGGCGTGCGGCTGCGCTGCATCAACGCGTCGCCGCCGAGCAGGTTGTTCACGGCCGCGGTCGCAACGGTGGTGCGGGGCCAGAGCGCGTTGACCGCGATCCCCTTCGATTTCAGTTCGCCGGAGAGACCAAGCACGACGAGGCTCATACCGTATTTCGCCATGGTGTAGCCGGTGTGCGGCGCGAACCACTTCTGCTGCATGTCCAAGGGCGGCGACATCATCAGGATATGCGGGTTCTTCGATTTTTCGAGGAAAGGAATCGCGAACTTCGACACCACGAAGGTGCCGCGCGTGTTGATCTGGTGCATCAGATCGAAGCGCTTCATGTCGAGCTGCGTGGTCGGCAGCAACTGGATTGCGCTCGCGTTGTTCACGACGATATCGATGCCCCCGAAATGATCGGCGGCTTTTTTCAGCGCCTCGTTCACGTTCACTTCGTCGCGGACATCGACCACGAGCGGCAGCGCCTTGCCACCGGCCTTTTCGATTTCCTCGGCCGCCGAATGAATGGTGCCGGGCAGCTTCGGATGCGGACTGTCGGTCTTGGCGGCGACCACGATATTCGCGCCGTCTTTCGCTGCTTTCAGCGCGATCGCGAGTCCGATGCCGCGCGACGCGCCGGTGATGAAGAGGGTTTTGCCGGATAGAGACATTTGTTGCTCCTAAAACATTGATCCTCGTGGAGAGGAGCGCGGCGAAGCCGCGCGTCTCGAACCATGAGGCCTCATCCTTCGAGACGCGCTCCTTCGGAGCGCTCCTCAGGATGAGGATTGAGAATGGTGGTTATGGGTCCCCGCTTTCGCGGGGACGACGGGTTGATTTTCAAGCCACCACCAACGAATCCGTGAACAGCGCCGATGCTGCGCCTTCGGTGATGGTGGTCTCAAAGCCGCTTGCCTGCGTGCAGAGATTTTCCGCGAAGAAGCGCGCGATGGCAACACGGGCAGCGGCGCGGCTTTCGACGCGCTCGGCCAATCCTGCCTGCGCGAGATAAGCGCCGCCCGCGGCAAGCCCGAAGAGCTTCTGATAGGGCGTGGCGCCGGCAAGCGCTTCCGCCTGATCGCGGCTGAGTGCGGCGACCATATAGGCGGTCGCGCGTTCGAGTGCGTCTAGCGTTTCGTTGAGGCGCTGCGCGGTCTTGCCGAAAGCCGGATCGTTCGATTTCGCAACTTCGCTTGCGGTGTTGCGATATTCCGCAAGCAGACGCTTGAGCGTTTCGCCGCCGCTGAGACCGATCTTGCGGGTGACGAGATCGATCGCCTGAATGCCGTTGGTGCCTTCATAGATCGCGGCAATCCGTGCGTCGCGCATGTGCTGGGCGGCACCCGTCTCCTCGATGAAGCCCATGCCGCCATGCACCTGCACACCGAGAGAGGCCACTTCAATGCCGGCATCGGTCGAGAAAGATTTGCAGATCGGCGTGAGCAGGCTCGCCTCTTCGCTTGCCTGCTGCTTCACGACCGGGTCGCTCGTATTATGCGCGCGGTCGAGTGCGGAGGCGGTGCGCAGACAAATCGCGCGCGAGGCATTCGTCAGCGCGCGCATGGTCATCAGCATGCGCTTCACGTCCGGGTGTTCGGCGATGGGACTCAGGTCCTTCGCGCCGGGTGCTTTGCCCTGCTTGCGGTCATGCGCATATTGCTGCGCCTGCTGGGTCGCGCGTTCGGCAATCGCGACCCCCTGCACGCCGACGCCGAGGCGCGCGTGATTCATCATCGTGAACATGCAGGCGAGACCCTTGTTCTCCTCGCCGACGATGTAACCAGTTGCGCCGCCTTTATCGCCATAGACCATGACGCAGGTGGGAGAGGCATGAATGCCGAGCTTGTGCTCGACCGACTGGCAATGCACGTCGTTGCGGCTCCCAAGCGAGCCGTCCGCGTTCACCATGAACTTCGGTACGAGGAAAAGCGAAATGCCCTTGGTGCCGGCCGGCGCATCCGGCGTGCGCGCGAGCACGAGATGGACGATGTTGTCCGTCATGTCGTGCTCGCCATAAGTGATGAAAATCTTGGTGCCAGTGAGCTTGTAGCTGCCGTCCGGCTGCTTCACCGCCTTGGTGCGGAGGTTCGCGAGATCCGACCCCGACTGCGGCTCGGTGAGCTGCATGGTGCCGTTCCACTCGCCGCTCACCATCTTGGCGAGATACGTCTTCTTCAGGTCTT
>DAORMJ010000005.1:0-52861 GCA_035440445.1 Xanthobacteraceae bacterium | reverse complement strand
CCGAGCCGTGCGCTTCCAGCGCGTCGATGCCCGCGAAGGTGAGCAACGGACAGAGCCCGAAGGACATCGCCGCCGCACTCCAGAACTCGAAGGCCGCCATGTTGATCATCACCGGCAGGCCCTGCCCGCCATATTCGACCGGCGCGCCGAGGCCGTTCCAGCCGGCTGCGGTCCAGTCGCGATAGGCTTCCTTCCAGCCCGGTGGCGTCACCACCGCGCCGTTCACGAGCTTCGAACCGACCTGATCGGCCTGCCGGTTCAGCGGCGCGAGCCGCTCAGCGGCGAACTTCCCGGCCTCTTCCAGCACCGACTGCACCAGATCGAGCGAAAGATCGGCCTGCGCGCCCTTGCCCGCGATTTCGTTGAAGCTGGTCGCATGTTCGAGGAAGAACATGGTCTCGGAAACCGGGGCGCGATAGCTCATGTCTTAACTCCGCTGGATATTCCTGAAGGCGGCGCTTGCACTTCCGCGCCCGCCGGGGCCATACCGGCCGTCCTGAAATTACAGTGACCAAGGCAGCCGGACCCGTCAACGTGAGCGGTGACACGAAAAAAACGCATACGCGGATTGTGGCGGCGGACGCTGCGGCAATCGCCGACGCCGCGGCCATGCTCCGCGAAGGCGGGCTCGTGGCCTTCCCGACCGAGACGGTTTACGGGCTCGGCGCGCGCGCCGGTGATCCCCGCGCGGTTGCGTCGCTCTATGCCGCCAAGGGCCGTCCCTCGTTCAATCCGCTGATCGCGCATGTCCATACGCTTGAAGCAGCGCGACGGCTCGGCGACTTCAACGCCATGGCGCTGGCGCTTGCTGAAAAGTTCTGGCCGGGGCCGCTCACGCTCGTCGTGGCAGCAAACCAGGACGACGGCGTTTGCGAACTCGCGCGCGCGGGGCTCGATACGGTCGCGATCCGCATGCCTTCGCATCCGGTTGCGCGTGCGCTGCTTGCGGAGACAGGTTTTCCGGTGGTGGCACCGAGCGCAAACCGCTCCGGCCATGTTTCGCCGACCCGCGCCGCGCATGTCGCGGAAGATCTCGCGGGGAAGATTGATCTCATTCTCGACGGGGGACCGAGCGAAGGCGGGATCGAATCCACCATTGTCGATTGCTCGAGCGACACGCCGCGGCTTCTTCGTAGCGGCGGCATCGCGCGCGAAGCGATCGAGGCAATTACCGGCCCGCTTGCGGCGGCGGCAATGGAAGAAGTTTCCGCGCCGGGCATGATGACGTCGCATTACGCACCGAACGCTCGCATGCGGCTCGACGCACGGGAAGTCCAAGATGGAGACGCGCTGCTCGCGTTCGGCCCACTTCCGGCGGATGCGGACAAGGCAAGCACGGTCCTCAATCTTTCGGCGCGCGGCGATCTCACCGAAGCCGCGAGCAATCTTTATGCGCATCTGCGCGCGCTCGACACCACCGGCGCGCAGACGATTGCGGTGATGCCGATTCCGCGCGAAGGTCTCGGCGAAGCGATCCGGGACAGGCTCAAGCGCGCAGCGGCTCCACGATGAAAGCGAAAAAGAAAGCAAAGAAGAAGGCGGCAAAACCTTCCAGCGAAGCCCTGCTCGCGCGCTTCATCGGAATCGTCGGCGAGAAGAACGCGCTGCACGGCGAAGACATGACGCCGTTTCTGCGCGAACAGCGCGATCTCTATCAGGGCAAGGCGGCAATCGTACTGAAGCCCGGGAGCGCGGAAGAAATCGCGCAAATCCTTCAGCTCGCGAGCAGGACGAAAACCGCGATCGTGCCACAAGGCGGCAATACCGGCCTCGTCGGCGGACAGGTTTCTTTCGACAAGAACGCGATCATCGTTTCAACCGCGCGGCTCAATAAAATCCGCGAGGTGGACGCGCAGGCCAACACCATGACGGTCGAAAGCGGCGTGATCCTGCAACACGCGCAGGAAGCAGCCGCGAAAGCGGAGCGGCTGTTTCCGCTTTCGCTCGGCGCGGAAGGCTCTTGCACCATCGGCGGCAATCTTTCGACCAACGCCGGCGGCACGCAGGTGCTGGCATACGGTAACGCGCGCGATCTCGTGCTCGGGCTCGAAGTCGTGCTTGCGAACGGCAAGATCCTGCGCGGGCTGCGCAAGCTGAAGAAGGACAATACCGGCTACGATCTGCGCCATCTCTTCATGGGCGCGGAAGGCACGCTCGGCATCATCACGGCTGCGGTGCTGAAACTCTTTCCCGCGCCGCGCGCGATTGCGACCGCATGGATTGGCGTGCCTTCGCCGGAAGCCGCGCTTTCGCTCTTCAATCTCGCGCTATCGCGCAGTGGCGCGTCGCTGACGAGTTTCGAACTGATGCCGCGCATCGCGCTGGAATTCGACCTGAAGCATTTGCCTGGTGCCCGCGATCCGCTTGCCTCCCCGCATCCGTGGTACGTGCTCGCGGAAATTTTCGGCGACGACGAGACGCGCACGCGCGAGACGATGGAAACGCTGCTCGGCGACGGGATCGAGCAGTCGCTCGTCATCGACGCGACGCTTGCGGAAAGTTTCGAGCAGAGAAACCAGCTCTGGACGCTGCGCACCGCGATGTCGGACGTGCAGAAGCCCGAAGGCGGCTCGATCAAGCACGACATCTCGGTGCCGGTGTCGAGCGTGCCGCGCTTCATCGCGGAGGCCTCGGCAAAGGTTGAAGAGGTCATTCCCGGCGCGCGGGTCGTCGCCTTCGGCCACCTTGGCGATGGCAACCTGCACTACAACGTGAGCCAGCCGATCGGCGCCGACAAGGCGAAGTTTCTCTCCCAATGGGAATGGCTCAACGAGGCGGTGCACGCCATCGTCGCGAAATACGAAGGCTCCATTTCCGCCGAGCATGGCATCGGCGTGCTCAAGCGCGATCTTCTGGCAAAATCCAAAGACCCGGTCGCGCTCGGCGTGATGCAGGCGATCAAGCAGACGCTCGATCCGTCCGGCATCCTCAATCCCGGCAAGGTGCTGCGGACGCGGAGGGCGTCATAGAAACACTGTTCGCCGCGAGCGCCGCGATCTTCCGCGCCGACGGCAAAGTGCTCTTGGCGAAGCGAACCAAGCCGCCGTTCAAATGGAGCTTTCCCGGCGGCTCGGTCGAGCAAGGTGAAAGCACGGAAGACGCCGCGATCCGCGAAGTGCGCGAGGAAGTCTCGCTCGAAATCGCGCTGATCGCCAAAGCCGGCGAGAAGGAAGTCCTCCTGCCCGGCCGACGCTACCTGATTTCGGTTTTCGCCGCCCGCCTTGTTGCGGGCGAAGCGCAGACCGGGCCGGAAGCAAGCGACGTGGGCTGGTTCGCGCTCGACGACTTCGCAGCACTCGATACGACCGACGGTCTGCTCGAAACCGCGCGCGCGGCGGAGCGCCTGTTCCTCTCGGCAAAACCATAATTCTGCTTCGTGCTTGCGAGCCTGACCGAACCGGCGCATATCGCCTTCGTGATGCGGCGCGTTCCTTACCTTCTCCTTACATTCGTCCTGCTCGGCGTGGCACCGCTTCACGCGCAGCCGCAGCGGCGCGCGGCCGCCTATGAAGCCGACCTGATCCACCTCTCAGAAATTCTCGGTGCGCTTCACTATCTCCGGCCGCTTTGCGGCGGTACGGAACAAGGCCAGTGGCGGGTGGAAATGCAGGCGCTGATCGATTCCGCTGCACTTCCCGGCGACAAGCGCGCGCTGCTCGTGACCAGTTTCAACCGCGGCTACAACTCCTACGAACAGACCTATCGGACCTGCACGCCGGCGGCCCGCACCGCAATCCAGCGCTTTCTCGACGAAGGCGCGCGGCTTTCTCGCGACATCGCGCTTCGCTACGGCAATTGAATTCAAAAACCGCCTTCGGCGTTAACCTTCTTTAAAGGTCCGTGGCGACGGAACCGGCTCGGGCCGTTAATATGTGTAAACAACGCTGGGCACCTTCAAAGTCCTACGCCTGCGGGGGAATTCTTTTGCGTACCGTCACGCCATTGCGAATCGGCAAAGTCGCGGACCCGGCCTCGGAAGACGAGCGCCGCGCCGCCTTCGGCTATCTCAACGAAGCCTGGGAAGAAGCCCGGCTCGACGGCATCGACGGCGATTGCCTGGCGCAGGTGGCGCTGTTCACCGCGATCAACGAACTGGTTTCGACCTATGGCGAGGACGCCGCGGCCCAATATGCCGACGGCCTGAGCGACCGCATCCGCCGCGGCGAATTCACGATCCCCGGCAACCGGCAGTAGAGTCTGCTTCCGCCGCCATTCGGGCTAGAATGTCTCCGCAGCCATCGCGGGGAACCATGAATCACGCAATTCGAATCGTCAGCTTTGCGCTCCTCGCCGGGGCGCTCGCGGCCATGCCTTCGTTTGCCCAGAACAAGGTGAAGACCGAAACGATCCGCGATCCGGAGGCGCAGGCCAAAGCCGCGAAGCAGCAGCCGGCGACCGCCGAAGTGATCCGCGATCTTTCGCGCCTGCCCGATCTCGTGCGCCAGCGGCGAGACGAAATTCTCGCGGCGGCGCGCGGCGGCGATCTCGCCAAGGTCGCGGCCATCGTGAAGGCGAACCAGACGCTGATCTCGTTCGGCGGCGACAACGACGCCGCGGCGTTCTGGAAAAAATCATTTCCCGACAGCGACGGGCTCGAAGTACTTTCGACGCTGATCGAGGTTCTCGAAATGCCTTTCGTGCACCTCGACAAGGGCAACGCGCAGGAAATGTTCGTATGGCCCTACTTCCACGCGATGCAGCTCGAGAAACTCACGCCCGAACAGCGCGTCGAACTGTTCCGGCTCGTCACCGCCTATGATTTCCGCGAGATGCAGAAATTCGGCTCGTATGTTTTTTTCCGCGCGGGCATCTCACCCGATGGACGATGGCAGTTCTTCGTCGCGGGGGATTGAGGACTTACGTCCCGCTCGGCAGCGCCTCGAGGAATTGCACCGGCTGGCCCTGCCCTTTCTTGAGCAACTGGCCGTCGCGCATCACGATGGCGCCACGGACCACGGTGCCGACCGGCCAGCCCGTGACGCTCACGCCATCATAAGGCGTCCAGCCCGCCTTCGAGGCGACCCACTGATTGGTGATGGTTTCGCGCCGCTTCAGATCGACGATCGTGAAGTCGGCATCGTAGCCGACCGCGATGCGGCCCTTGTTGGCGATGCCGAATACGCGCGCGGGGCCGTGGCTCGACAGATCGACGAAGCGGGCGAGCGAAAGCCGTCCCGCGTTCACGTGATCGAGCATGATCGGCACCAGCGTCTGCACGCCGGTCATGCCGGAAGGGCTCGCGGGATAGGCCTTCGATTTTTCCTCGAGCGTGTGCGGGGCGTGATCGGAGCCGAGAATATCGACCGTGCCGTCGGCAATGCCGCGCCAGATCGCGTCGCGATGGCGCGCGTCGCGCACCGGCGGATTCATCTGCGCGCGGGTGCCGAGCCGTTCGTAACATTCAGGCCCCACCAGCGTCAGGTGATGCGGCGTAACCTCCACGGTCGCAACGTCCTTGTGCTGGCCAAGGAAATCGATCTCCTCGGCCGTCGAAACGTGCAGCACATGCACGCGCTTTCCGGCCTCGCGCGCGAGCGTGACGAGGCGCGTGGTCGCAAGCAGGGCCGCGACCGGATCGCGCCAGACGGGATGCGAGCGCGGATCGTTTTCGACGCGCAACAGTTTACGGTCATTCAGGCGCGGCTCGTCCTCGGCGTGGAAGGAGGCGCGGCGGCGGATGTTTTCCAGAATCGCGCGCAAGCCATTGTCGTCCGGGATCAGGAGCTTGCCGGTCGACGAGCCCATGAAGACCTTGATGCCGGCGCAACCGGGAAGCTGCTCGTATTCGGCGACGCGCGACCAGTTGTCGGCGGTGCCGCCGATGAAGAACGCAAAGTCGCAATGCATGCGGCCGATGGCGCGGCCGATCTTGTCGGAGAAGGCGTGGTCATCGATCGTGAGCGGTTCGGTGTTCGGCATTTCGAACACCGCGGTGACGCCGCCCATCACGGCCGAGCGAGAGCCGCTTTCGAGGTCTTCCTTGTGGGTCATTCCCGGCTCGCGGAAATGGACCTGCGTATCGATCACGCCGGGAAGAACATGCAGCCCGGCGCATTGCCACACTTCGCGGGCGCTGTTCGGGGAAATGCTGCCGATGGCGACGATCTTGCCCTCGCGCACGCCAATATCCCGCACAACGGCGCCGTCCTGATTGACGACGGTCGCCCCGGCCAGAAGAAGATCATAGGAATCGGGCATGCGGCCCCGCGCTGTTGACCGGCCTTGCCGGTCTTCTCCAGCGGCATTACTTGTCAGCAGAATTCTTTGCAAGCAGCCTTCCTAGCTGCATCAACCGAAATTCTAGACGAGGCGGGGTCATGCAGGTTGCCATTCTCGACGAGCGTGCCGTCCTTCGTATAACGGGCGAGGATGCGGCGAAGTTCCTCGACAATGTCGTCACGAACGATGTCGAATCGCTGCAACCCGATCAGGCGCGCTTTGCCGCACTGTTGACGCCGCAGGGCAAGATCGTCGCGGACTTCTTCGTCATCGGCGTGGCGCAGGAAGAAGGCGGCGGTTTCCTGTTCGACGTGCCGAAGGCGCTCGCCGAAGATGTTGCGAAGAAGCTCGGCTTCTACAAGCTCCGCGCGGCCGTCACCATCGAGGCGCGGCCCGATCTGGCAGTTGTTGCCGTGGTGGACGGCGCAGCCAGCACCGAGGACGGCGTGGTTTACGAAGACCCGCGGCATCCCGGCCTCGGGCAACGGATCATTCTTCCCGCCGCTGACGCAAAGGCCGCACTGGAGAAAGCCAGCTTCGAAATCGTCGACGCCAGCCGCTATCACGAGAAGCGCGTTACACTCGGCATTCCCGATGGCGGCAAGGATTACGCTTATCTCGACACCTATCCGCACGAAGCGGACATGGACCAGCTCGGCGGCGTGGATTTCAAGAAAGGCTGCTTCATCGGGCAGGAAGTCGTCTCGCGCATGGAGCGCAAGACCACGCCGCGCACCCGTATCGTGCCGGTGCGTTTTGAAACAGCGCCCTTCCCCGGCGTGGAAGTGAAGGCCGGCGACAAACCGGCCGGCAACATGGGCTCCGGCGCGAACGGCAAAGGTCTCGCCAAAGTCCGGCTCGACCGCATCCACGACGCCCTGCAGAAGGGCGAGAAGATCACCGCAGGCGGCATCGAACTCTCGCTCGAAAAGCCGGAATGGGCGCGTTTCCTGTTTCCCGGCGAACCCGGTTTCGGCGCATAATCGGCGGATGAAAAGAATCATTCATGCCGACGGCAAGAAGCGCTGCTTCTGGTGCGGGGACGATCCGCTTTATGTGCGCTATCACGACACCGAATGGGGCGTGCCGCAACGCGATGACCGCGCGCTATTCGAAAAACTGATCCTCGAAGGCTTTCAGGCCGGACTTTCCTGGATCACGATTTTGCGCAAGCGCGAGAACTTCCGCAAAGCCTTCGACAAATTCGATCCGAAGAAGATCGCGCGCTACGACGAGAAGAAGCTGAATGCGCTGATGCAAGATGAAGGCATCATCCGCAACAGGGCAAAAATTTTGAGCGCACGGCAATCGGCACGTGCCTGGCTCGAGATGCAGGAAAAGGGTCCGGGGTTCTCGAAATTCCTGTGGGATTTCGTGGACGGCGAACCGAAGATCAACCGGCTGCGCTCGCGCAAGGACATCAAGGCGGAAACGCCGGTTTCAAAGGCGATGTCGAAGGAACTGAAAGCCCGCGGCTTCAATTTCTGCGGGCCGACCATCATGTATTCCCTCATGCAGGCCACCGGCATGGTCAACGATCACCTGACCAGCTGCTACCGGCACCCGGAGCTTTCGAAGTGAAGAAAGCGGCGCTGCGCGCTTCCTCCGCGAAGCGCGAGGCGACACCGCGCGTTGCTTCCGCAAAACGCGAGACGGCGCCGCGCGCATGGCAGCGCATGCTCTCCGGGCGCAGGCTCGACCTGCTCGATCCCTCTCCGCTCGATGTCGAGATTACCGACATCGCGCATGGCCTCGCCCGCGTCGCGCGCTGGAACGGGCAAACCACCGGGCCACACATCTTCTCGGTCGCGCAGCATTCGCTCTTGGTCGAACTGGTGTCGCGCAAGCTCACGCCGAACCTCGACCGGCGCTGGCGGCTTGCGGTGCTTCTGCATGACGCGCCGGAATATGTGATCGGCGACCTCATCAGCCCGTTCAAGGCAATCCTGCGCGCCGACTACAAGGCGGTCGAGAACCGGCTCCTCCATGCGATCTCGCTCCGCTTCGGCTTGCCGGCGGAGTGGCCCGCCGAACTCGTCGCGCATACCAAGAAAGCCGACCGGCACGCGGCTTTTCTCGAAGCGACGCGGCTTGCGGGATTCAAGGACGCCGAAGCGCGGCGCATTTTCGGAACACCGCCGGGCCTCGACGGCACCGCCGAGAAGCGCTACCTCACGCCCTGGAACGCGGAAACCGCGGAAAGGCGCTTTCTCGCACGCTTCAAGGAACTCTCGGACGAGACATGATTCACGTTTGCTCGCTTTCCCGGCTGCATGGCGTCGTTGAAGAAACCGGCGCCGCGCACGTCGTCACGCTCATCAGGGACGTAACCCGCGTGACGAGGCCGAAGAACATCCTCGAGGAGAACCATCTCATTTTGTCACTCGACGACATCGAGGACGAACTGGAAGGCATGGTTGCGCCGGCGGAAACGCATGTCGCGGACCTCCTGCGCTTCGTCGATGGCTGGAAGCGCGAGAAGCCAATCGTGGTGCATTGCTTCGCGGGCATCAGCCGCTCGACGGCGGCCGCCTTCATCACCGCTTGCGCGATCCAACCGGAGCGCAGCGAAGACGAGATCGCGCGCGCGATCCGCGCCGCGTCCGTCACGGCGCAGCCCAATCCGCGCATCGTGAAATTCGGCGACCAGTTGCTCGGGCGGCAGGGCCGCATGGTCGAAGCCGTGCGGGCAATCGGCAAGGGGAATTTCGGCAGCACCTGGATCGAGGAAGCCGAGCCTTTCGTTATCAAGATATAGTCATGTCGCAAGAGCAGCATCCCCGGACCGCAATCGAAATCGGACTGGCTGCTGCGATCGTTGCGATCGACGCCGATACGCCGCTGATCCTCGTCGCGGGTCATGACGGCAGCGTCGGCTTGCCTTCCGGCCCATTCGACGCGCTCGAACACCGGACCTTCGAGATCGGCTTGCGCCGTTTCGTGGCCGAGCAGACGGCGCTCGACGTCGGTTATGTCGAGCAGCTTTACACCTTCGGCGACCGCGGCAGGCATGCGCAGGCGGGAGATACTGCGCCTCACGTGGTTTCGGTCGGCTATCTCGCGCTGACGCGGGTTGCGATTGCGCGCGCGATGAAATCGCGCGGCGCGCGCTTCGAGCCCTGGTACAAATTTTTCCCGTGGGAAGACTGGCGCAACGGAAGGCCGAAGATCCTCGACACGGCCATTCTTCCGGCGCTCAACGCATGGGCGAAAACCGCGAAGCCCGCGGCAGGTGCGGAATTCGCGCCGCGAGAGCGCGTGCGCCTGACCTTCGGTGCGGAAGGTGCCGGATGGGACGAAGAGCGCGTGCTCGAACGCTACGAGCTGCTTTATTCCGCCGGCCTGATCGAGGAATCGCGCCGCGACGGACGCGAGGCAGCGCTGTCGCGCGGCAAAAGCGAAATGCTCGGCGAGCCGATGCAGTTCGATCACCGGCGGATTCTCGCGACCGCGATCTCGCGGCTTCGCGCCAAACTGAAATATCGCCCGGTCGTGTTCGAACTGATGCCGGATGAATTCACGCTCACCGAATTGCAGCGCACGGTCGAGGCGATCGCGGGCCGTCATCTGCACAAGCAGAATTTCCGGCGGCTCGTGGAAGGCACCGCGCTCGTCGAACCGACGGGCGAAGTCTCTACGCATACCGGTGGCCGCCCGGCGGCGATGTATCGCTTCCGCCGCGACGTGTTGCGCGAACGGCCCGCACCGGGGTTGAGGTTCGGGGGACGGTGAATTCTATCGGCCTCGCCGCGAAAGCGTGACGAAAACTCTCATCGTCATGCCCGGCGCTCGATATCGGGTTTACCCGACATCGACATATTACAATGCCCAAGTCGGCTATAGCCGACTTGGGATGCCGGGCATCGACGCCTTACTCGCCCAACCGCCATAAAGGCGTGGATGGCCGGGAAAAGCCTGGCCATGACGAGTTTTTAAATCTCTATATCCAGCGCGACATCCAGCGACGCTGCGGAGTGCGTCAGTGCGCCGGAAGAAATCACGTCCACGCCGCATTCCGCGATGACGGCGACGGTCTCTAATGTGACGCCGCCGGAGGCTTCCGTGACGATCTTGCCTTTGCAGAGCGCGACCGCCTCGCGCAGCATTTCCGGCTTCATGTTGTCGAGCAATACGACATCGGCTTTGCCGTTTGCGAGCACTTCGCGGAGTTGGGTAAGCGTATCGACCTCGATCTCGACCTTGACGAGATGGCCGACCGCGCCGCGCGCGGCATCGAGCGCTTTTGCCACCCCGCCCGCGACCGCGATGTGATTGTCCTTGATCAGCACCGCGTCATCGAGCCCGAAGCGGTGATTGACGCCGCCGCCAGCGCGCACCGCGTATTTTTCAAGCGCGCGTAGCCCCGGCGTGGTCTTGCGGGTATCGGTGATCTTCGCCGTGGTATGCGCGATCTTCGCGGCATAAGCGGCGGTCAGCGTCGCGATGCCGGAGAGATGACCGAGAAAATTCAGCGCCACGCGCTCTCCGGAAAGCACGGCAATCGCAGGACCTTCGATTATGGCCAGCGTGGTCCCCGCCTTCACGCTGTCGCCGTCGCGCGCGAAGGCTTCGAACTTGCTATTCGGCGCAAGCGTGCGAAAAGCCCGCGCGGCACAGGGAAGCCCGGCGATGGTACCCGCCTTGCGGGCGACGAGTTTCGCTTTCGCGGCAATTCCTTCCGGCAGCGTTGCGGAGGATGTGACGTCGCCCGCGCGGCCGAGGTCTTCGTCGAGCGCGCGCTTCACCGCTTCCTGAATGACGAGCGGGGAAAGAAATGCGCCGGGTGCGACCAGGTCCGCCATCACGCTGCCTTTGCCGTTGCCGCGAGTGCGATCCGACGCGCTTCCGTGAGGCTCGTGAAGGTGCGGTGCGCCTGCGCCGGATCAGCGTTCGGAAAATCGGAGCGGAAATGTCCGCCACGGCTTTCGGTTCGCACCAAGGCCGCGGAAGCAACGAGCAACGCCGTCGTCGCCATGTCGCGCACTGACGGACGCTTCGCGGTCGCTTCGATCGTCAGAATTTCGCCGAGCGCGTGCACGATGCCCTCATGATTGCGGATGACGCCGACATGCGCGCTCATCACGTTGCGGAGCCGCTTCGCGTCCTCGATGCCCTGATCGGCGAGCGGCGGCGGCACCTCGCAAGAATCCGCGGGCCATCCGAGCGTCTGCGGGAGCGCGATCAGCCCGGAAATGTCTTCCGCGATGCGCGCGGCATAGACGACCGCTTCGAGCAAGGAGTTCGAGGCAAGGCGGTTCGCGCCATGCGCGCCGGTCGAGGCCACCTCGCCTGCGGCCCAGAGGCCATCGAGCGAGGCGCGGCCGTTCGCATCCACGAGTACGCCGCCCATGTGATAATGCGCGGCCGGCGCAATCGGCACCGGCTGGCGGTCGGGATCGAGACCCGCGGCCTTGCAGGCAGCAAAGACGGTCGGAAAGCGTTCGGAGAATTTTTCCACGGGACGCAGATCGAGAAACGCGCCGCGACCCGCCTGAATTTCCGCGAAGACCGCGCGTGCCACGATATCGCGCGGCGCAAGCTCGGCATTCTCGTGCACCGGCAGCATGAAGCGCTCGCCGCTCCTGTTCATGAGGATCGCGCCCTCGCCGCGCAAGGCTTCGGTCGCAAGCGGTGCCGGATCCTTGCCGACATCGAGCGCGGTTGGATGAAACTGCACGAATTCCGGATCAGCGACGATCGCGCCCGCGCGAGCAGCCGCTGCAAGTCCGCGCCCGCGCGCCTCGCGCGGATTGGTCGTCACCGCATAAAGGCCGCCGATACCGCCAGAGGCCAGCACCACCGCGCGCGCAGGCAACGCCATGGGCTTGCCAGCACGTCCTGCGGGGCGCGCATGAATGCCGGTGACATAGCGTCCGTCGACATAGAGATCGTCGACCACGAGCCCTTCGAGCACGCGGATCGTCGGCGTGTTGCGCACGGCCGCGACCAGTGCCGCCATGATCGCCGCACCCGCGCGGTCGCCCTGCACGCGCACGATGCGCTTGTGCGAGTGCGCGGCTTCGCGCGAAAGCATCAGTTTGCCTTCGAGATCACGATCGAAGGGCACGCCGTATTTCAGGAGATCGTTGATGCGGGCGGGCGCTTCTTCGGCCATCGCGCGAATGACTTTTTCGTCGACCGTGCCGGCACCCGCTGCGAGCGTATCGGCAACGTGGCTATCGATGGTGTCTCCCTCGCCCACTGCCGCGGCGATGCCGCCTTGCGCCCAGGTCGAGGACGCGCCTTCGCCGATGGGGGCCGCGGTCACGACGGTCACGGGGCGCGGAGAAAGCTTCAGCGCGCAAAAGAGCCCGGCAAGACCCCCGCCGACGATCACAACGTCATCGACGCCGCCCCAGGAGCGCGGTGTCAGCGTGTCGGTATCGCGAGGAGATGTGGACATTGGAATTTCTCTAGCCTCATCCTGAGGACTGCGAGCGAAGCTCGCGCGTCTCGAAGGATGAAGCCTCATGGTTCGAGACGCAATGCTACGCATTGCTCCTCACCATGAGGCTATCTTCAGCTCTTCAAATGGATCATGCGTTCGACCGCGCGGCGGGCTTTCGCCGCGAGCACCGGATCGATCTCGACCTCCTCGCGAAGATAGACGAGGCTTTCGAGAATCTTCGGCAGCGTGATCCGCTTCATATGCGGGCAGAGATTGCAGGGCCGCACGAACTCGGTTTCCGGCGCTTCCGCCTGCACGTTGTCAGCCATCGAGCATTCGGTGACCATGACGACTCGCTTCGGTTTCTTCGTCTTCACATAATTGAGGATATGCGAAGTCGAGCCGGTGAAGTCCGCTTCCGCGATAACATCGGGCGGGCATTCCGGATGCGCGAGGATCTGCACGCTTGGATCGGCTTCGCGATAGCGGCGCAGCTCCTCGCCCGTGAAGCGCTCGTGCACTTCGCAGTGGCCCTTCCAGGCGATGATCTTGACCGGCGTCTGGGTCGCAACCCAGCGCGCAAGAAATTCGTCCGGAATGCAGATCACGCGATCGACACCGAAGCTCTCCACGACCTCGACGGCGTTCGACGAGGTGCAGCAAATATCGCTCTCCGCCTTCACGTCGGCAGACGTGTTGACATAAGTGACGATCGGAACCCCCGGATAACGCTGGCGCAGGAGCCGCACGTCTTCGCCGGTGATCGAGCTTGCGAGCGAGCAGCCCGCGCGCAGATCGGGGATCAGCACGGTCTTATCCGGATTCAGCAACTTCGAGGTTTCGGCCATGAAGTGCACGCCGCCCTGGATGATGATGTCGGCCTTCGACTTCGCGGCTTCGCGCGCGAGCTGGAGCGAGTCGCCGACAACGTCGGCAACGCAGTTATAAATCTCCGGCGTCTGGTAGTTGTGCGCGAGCAGCACCGCGTTGCGCTGCTTCTTGAGCTTGTTGATGGCAGCCACGTAAGGCGCGTGGAACGGCCACTCGACCGGCGGGATCACCGCCTTCACCTTTTCATAAAGGTGCGCGGTCTCGCGCTCGACTTCTGCGTTCCATTCGAGCTTGGGCATCGGCAGCACGCCGAATTTCCGGGCCGCGGCCCCGGTGCCGGGACGCGGCACGACGAGTTCGCCGCGCGCAACCGGCGGGGTTACGACTTCGACGTTCGGACGAACATTCCGGTCAATGATTGCAACCATTGTCGCCTCCCAAACTCCCTTCCGGGGACCTATATGCTCTCATTGAGCATATAGGGTCACAGAAAAGACCGACCCAAAGGCCGGAGTTATTCTCATTTCGAGCACAATATATAACTTATCCTGGCGGGTTCCGCTAGTCCCCCCTTTCAATGGCCCTATGCGCAAGTTCGATAGCAGCGCAGCGCAAAACGATTTCCGCCTGCTATTGTTCACGTCTAGGTTTCGCACGCGCGAAGGCAGCCCGCGCCGCAACGAAAAAAATCCGGCAGCCGGGGAACACCGATGTCTTCGACGCCTGCTCCGGCCGCGCCTGCGCCGCTGCTCTCCTTCCTGAAGAATCCACTGGTCATCGTGATCTTCGGCTGCCTGACCGCGATCGTCACCTTCGGGCCGCGCTCGTCGTTCGGCTTTTTCCTGACGCCGATGTCGGCGCAATACGGCTGGGGACGCGATGTCTTTGCACTCGCCTTTGCCGTGCAGAATCTTCTCTGGGGCCTCGGCACGCCGTTCGCGGGCGCAATCGCCGACCGCTTCGGCACGGCCAAGGTGCTGGCGGGCGGTGCGGTGCTTTACGCACTCGGTCTTGCGCTCATGACCTATTCGACGACGCCAGTGACGCTAAACATCACCGGCGGCGTGCTCATCGGCTTCGGTCTTTCGGCCTGCTCCTTCAACATCGTGCTCACCGCGTTCGGCAAGCTGGTGCCGAAGGAATGGCAGGGCCTCGCCTTCGGCGCGGGCACCGCGGCCGGATCGTTCGGACAATTCCTGTTTGCGCCGTTCGGCGTCGCACTGATCCAGAATTTCGGCTGGCAGTATGCGCTGCTCGTATTCTCGGCGCTCGTGCTGCTGGTCATCCCTTTTGCGATGGCGTTGCGGACCGCCAGCAACAAGGCGGCAATCAATTCCGCGAACGCGACACCCGAGCAGGCGCAAACCTTACGCGAGGCGCTGGCGGAAGCCTTCGGTCACCGCTCTTATGTGCTCCTGGTCACCGGCTTCTTCACCTGCGGCTTTCAGCTCGCCTTCGTGACGGCGCATCTGCCATCCTATCTGCTCGACCGCGGGCTGTCGGCGCAGGTCGGCGGCTGGACGCTTGCGATCATCGGGCTATTCAACATCGTCGGTTCGTTCACCGCGGGCTGGCTCGGCAACAAGGTGCCGAAGCGCTACATCCTCTCCGCGATCTACATGACGCGCGCGATCTCGATCGCGATCTTCATTTCGATCCCGCCGAGCATCGAGGCGACGCTGCTCTTCGCCGTCGTCACCGGCCTCACCTGGCTTTCGACCGTGCCGCCGACCTCCTCGCTCGTCGCGATCATGTTCGGCACCAAGTGGTTTGCGATGCTCTATGGCTTCGTATTCTTCAGTCATCAGGTCGGCAGCTTCCTCGGCGTCTGGCTCGGCGGCATCGCCTTCGAAGCCTATGGCTCCTACAACATCGTTTGGTGGCTTTCGGTAACGCTGGGCGTGCTTTCCGCGCTCATCAATCTGCCGATCGTCGAGAAGCCGGTCGCACGCCTCGGCGCAGCCGCAAACTGATCGCAGAAAAACAATGACAACGCCCACCGCCAAACGCAGCGATCTAGGCTGGCGTACCTACACCATCATCATTCTGTTTGGCTGCCTGATCGCGATGATCGGTTTTGGACCGCGCTCGTCGCTCGGGCTGTTCCTGCCGCCGATGACGGCTGCGAACGGCTGGAGCCGCGATATCTACGCCTTCGCCATTGCGCTGCAGATGCTGCTGTGGGGTGCTGCGCAACCGTTTGCGGGCGCCATTGCCGACCGCTTCGGTGCGGTGCTCGTGATCTGCGGCGGCGCGCTTTTATATGCCGGAGGCCTCGCGATGATGGCCTATTCCACCTCGGCGGGCGCGTTGTTTCTTTCCGCAGGCGTGCTGATCGGGATCGGCCTTTCCGGCGTCGGCTTCACGATCATCATTGGCGCGTTCGGAAAGCTCCTGCCCGCGGAGTGGCGAACCTTTTCCTTCGGCATCGGCACGGCTGCGAGCTCATTCGGACAGTTCCTGTTTTCGCCGCTCGCGGCAGGCCTGAATTCGATGCTGCACTGGCAGACGACGCTGCTGATTTTCGCGGCCATCGTGCTCCTGACGATGCCGCTCTCGCTGGCGCTCGCCAGACCGCGCGAGACGGCGGATACGGCGAATACTGGCACGCAATCGGTGCGGCAGGCCCTGAGCGAAGCCACCCGGCACAAGAGCTATATCCTGCTCATCACCGGTTATTTCACCTGCGGGTTTCAACTCTTCTTCATCACGGTGCATTTGCCTGCCTATCTGGTCGATCGCGGCATCTCGGTTGAGATCGGAGCCTGGACGCTCGCCGTCATCGGACTGTTCAATATCGTCGGCTCGCTGACCTCGGGCTTTCTCGCGAGCCGGTTTCCGAAGCGCTACATGCTCACCGCGATCTATGCGCTGCGGTCGCTCGCGATTCTGATCTTCATCAATGTGCCGGCCTCGCCGGTGGTTACGATGATCTTCGGCGCGGTCATCGGACTCTTATGGCTTTCAAGCGTGCCGCCGACACAAGGCATCATCGCCGTGATGTTCGGCACGCGCTGGCTCACCATGCTCGCGGGGCTTGCCTTCTTCAGCCATCAGGTCGGCGGCTTCCTCGGTGTCTGGCTTGGCGGCGTTCTGTACGAAGCCAGCGGCTCCTATACCGCGATCTGGTATGTCGCCATTGCGCTCGGTATCGTATCGGCGCTGATCAATATTCCGATCGTCGAGAAGCCGGTCGCGCGTCCGGTTGCGGCGAGCGTGTAAATTCGATTAGGGAACGCTTATGGGAACATTCAAAGCCATCGTGGTGCCCGAAAAGGGCCAGCCCGCCGCACTCGGTCAATTCGACGAAGCCGCACTCATGGATGGCGACGTAACCGTCGCGGTCGAATATTCGACCGTCAATTACAAGGACGGTCTTGCCATCACCGGAAAAGCGCCGGTCGTGCGCCGCTTCCCGATGATCCCCGGCATCGACTTCGCCGGCAAAGTGGAAAGCTCGTCGCATCCGGATTTCAAGCCGGGCGACAGCGTCGTCCTGAATGGCTGGGGCACCGGTGAAACCCATCTCGGCGCTTATGGCGCGAAGTCGCGCGTGAAGGGCGACTGGCTGGTGGCGCTTCCCGCCGGCATGACCACACGTGAAGCTATGGCCATCGGCACCGCGGGTTACACGGCGATGCTCTGCGTGATCGCACTGGAAAAAGCGGGCGTGAAGCCTTCCGACGGCACGATCGTCGTCACCGGTGCCGCCGGCGGTGTCGGCTCGGTCGCGATCGCGGTGCTTTCCAAGCTCGGCTACACGGTCGCGGCATCGACCGGCCGCGCCAGCGAAGCGGACTATCTGAAGTCGCTCGGCGCTTCCGAGATCATCGACCGTGCTGAGTTTTCGCAACCGGCAAAACCGCTCGGCAAAGAGCGCTTCGCGGGCGGCGTGGACTCGGTCGGCTCGCATACGCTCGCGAACGTGCTGTCGATGACGAAATATGGTGGCGCGGTCGCAGCCTGCGGGCTGGCGGCGGGCATGGATCTTCCGGCTTCGGTCGCGCCCTTCATCCTGCGCGGCGTTTCGCTGCTCGGCGTCGACTCGGTGATGTGTCCGCAAGCGCGCCGCCGCGAGGCATGGCAGCGGCTCGCCACCGATCTCGACCGCAGCAAGCTCGCGGCCATGACCACCGAAATACCGCTCGAGGACGTGATCGGGTTCGCGCCAAAAATTCTGGCGGGACAGGTCCGCGGACGCACGGTGGTCAAAGTCGGCGGCTAGCGTCTCACGCTAGCCCAATTCAACTGCGTTGAATCAGACTAGCCGCTTATCTATTTGATTGAGCATGATCTTTTCCGAAAACCGCTTCGCACTTTTCGGGATCATGCTCTAGAGTTTCACTTGACAAGAAGCGCCAATTTCTGCGCTTCCTTGCCCACGACGGGTGTTGGCGGGTTCAATCCGATGATTCGCTCCGGCTTATTGGCGATTGCTGCAATCCTGTTTGCGTCCTCCGCGTCGGCCGAGAGCCTGAGCGCGAAGCAGGCGCGCACCTTCGTCGCCGGCAAGTTGTTTTCCTATCAGTGCTTCGACGGCACCACTGGCGTCGGCCGCATTCACAACGACGGCTCGGCGGCAGGAACCATTCGCATTGCCGGCAAGGACCCAACGCGCCACGTACGCCTGCCCATCAATACGCTTTATGAAAGCGGCGAGCGCATCTGCGCGACCCTGAAGGGACTGCCGTTCTCGCCCTGCTTCATTCTGACGAAGACCAGCGAATACAGCTTCCGCGGGGCCGTCTCCGGCATGGGCTTCATGTATTGCGACTTCGTGCGCGGGGGCAGGCCTACGATCACGAAGCGCACCCGCGCGCCGCAAAAGACCGAATAAGTTACTTGCCGTTCGCCGGCGCCGCTTCCTTGCTGCACTCGATCAGACCGCGCCGCTTCCCGATCTCGGCCGCCGTGTAATCCATGAAGGCGCGCACGCGCGCGGTGTTCTTCAAATCGGGGTGCGTGAGCAACCAGAGACCGGCTTCGATCTCCGGATCCGGAAATCCCACTCTCGTCAGGCCCGGCGTCACCGCTCCGATGAAGCAAGGGATCAGGGCCATGCCGCCGCCCGCCGCAACCGCTTCGGCAAGCCCCAGCACCGTATTCAGCCGGTAGACGATCCGCTCGGGACCGGCGTGTTCCATCAGCCAGCGGGTCGGACGCGGACCGCCGATGCCGTCGGAAAGACCGATCCAGTTGTAGCGACGCGCGTCGGACGCCGTGAAGGTTTTCGGCGCTTCGCCGCTTGCCGCGTAAATTCCCCAGCGGATGCTTGCGAGCCTGCGGCCGATCAGACTCTCCGGCGGGCGCTCGGTCGCACGCACGGCGATATCCGCATCGCGGCGGGAAAGATTGAGCGGCTCGTTGCCGACGACGATATCGAGATTAATTTCGGGATAAGCGCGGCGAAAGCCGACGAAGACGCCGGAAAGAAGATGCACCAGCAACGTGTCGTTCGTCGTCACGCGCAGATCGCCCGACGGACGCAAATCCTGGCCGGTGATCTTGCGCTCCAGATCGACGATTTCATCCGCGATGCGGTTTGCAAGCTCCACCATCTTCTCGCCCGCGGCAGTCGGCGCATAGCCAGTGCGGCTGCGCTCGAACAGGCGTGCGCCGATCGCTTTTTCCAGCGCGCCGAGCCTGCGAAAAACAGTGGAGTGATTGATCCCGAGCGCGTCGGCGGCGCCTGCCAGCGAGCGGGCATCGGCAATTGCCCGGACCAGACGAAACTCGTCCCAAACGATCTCAGTCATCTTGCATCCGGGCAACTCTAGAGGAGGTGCCGGAGTATGGCTTTGCGATTCCCCAAAGGCTAGGGAATCGCCGATCACGGATTCGTTATCGTTATCCCTTGTCGGGGTTCTTCGGGTCTTCGGCGCGCGGCGGCGCAGGGTTTTCGATCAGACCCTCTTTCAGCTTGCGCTGGATCTTCTCGAGTTCGTCGGGCTCGGGCTTCATCTCGAGCGCATGGCTCCACTGGAAGCGGGCTTCGAGTTTGCGATCGGTCTTCCAGTAAACGTCACCCAGATGATCGTTGATGGTCGGATCGTTGGGGGTGAGTTCGACCGCGCGTTCGAGTTCGACGGTCGCTTCCTGATAGCGGCCGAGGCGGTAATAAGCCCAGCCGAGGCTGTCGATGATGTAGCCGTCCTTTGGCCGCAGCGTGACGGCCTTGCGGATCATCTCCAGCGCCTCGTCGAGATTGATGCCCTGATCGACCCAGGAATAGCCGAGATAGTTCAGCACCTGTGGCTGATCGGGAAACAGCTTCAATGCCTGCTGTAAATCCTTCTCTGCGAGCGGCCACTGCTTGGAGCGCTCGAAGCAGATGCCGCGGAAGTAATAGATCGACCAGTGTTCGCGCTTGGGCTCGCCCATTTCCTTGAGCAGCCGGGTATAGACATCGCAGGCTTCGGTGTAGCGCTTGTTCGCGCGCAGCACGTTGCCGTAGGCGAACAGCCCTTCGATGTCGTTCGGCATGTCCTGCACGATCGCGGCGAGGCGTTCGCGCGCCTCATCCTTCTTATCGAGAATGTCGAGATTGAGGGCGCGCTGAATCTGGGCCTTGCGGCGAAGCGGAGACGAGTCCGGAACGCGATCATAGGTGTCGATCGCAAGATCATACTTCTTCAGGGTCTCGAACAGATCGCCAAGGGCAACCAGTGCAAGCGGGTGCTCGGGGTTGAGATAGATCGCAAGCTGCAGGTAGATCATGCCGAGATCTTCGCCGCCCTGCTGGCTCAGCGCCGCGCCGAGACCGTAGAGCGCTTCGGATGCGCCGGCGGCAGCATTGGCTGCAAGCGGTGCAAGCGTTTTTCCGGCCTTGAGTTCGGAGACCGCCGTATCGACAAGCGGATGACGCGCGAGCGAGCGCGAGAATTCGCCATAGGCCTTTTCGGCTTCTTCCGTGCGGCCCGCGCGCGAAAGAATGCGTGCATAAGCGTCGATGTTACGAAGCGAATTCGGATCGAAGGAGCGCACGCGCTCGAGCCGCTTGATCGCATCGTTACGCTGTTTGGCGAGATCGAGCATCAGACCGGCATGCAGATCCTTGAAGACTGCGTACCATTCCGGTCCGGAGAGCTTGTCGATATGGGCGACCGCCGTCTTGACGTTGCCGGAGCCATACCAGGCCCAGCCGGAAAGCAGCGTCGCGGTCAGATCGGCGATCGGCCCCTGCACCGCCTGCGTGAGATGGGCGCGCGCCTGCGCGAACTGGTTCACCTTGATGGCGCGCGCGGCAAGCGCAAGCCGCGCAATGCGATGGGTCTTGTCGAAAGTGACGACGCTTTCGGCAAGCTGCACGGCTTCCTCGACCTGGCCGCTCGCCAGCGTCACGAGGAAGGTGCGTTCGATGAGGTCGGCATTGGCCGGGTCGGCGCGAAGCGCGGAACGATAGAAAGTCGAGGCCGCCGACATATCGCGCGCGGCACCGGCGACGCGGGCCGCCAGATAGCTGCCGGCATGGGAAGAGAAACGCAGCTCGAAGCTACGCGGAATTTGGGCGTTCGCGGCCGACAGCATCGAAAGGGAAAACGCGACGGCGGCACCGAGCCTGGTCGCAGTCCGGGCAATGGACCGAGGTTCCTTCAACGCCGCTCTCCTTTATTTGCCTGAAAACAAGCACCGCATCGGGGCGCTTGCGCCGCACCATGCCCCCGATTCATGGCCATCGCAAGGAGAGCGGAAGCTGCATTCGAAGGCAGGATCGACCGCGGGAACGGGCCACTTTATACCCCTGGAACACCTTGAACCGGATTGATCATGCCGCCACTGCCGACCGCCCCTGCGAAGGTCAACCTTTTCCTGCATGCCGGTTCCCCGCGTCCCGACGGCTATCATCCGCTCGAAAGCCTCGTTGCCTTTGCGGATTGCGGCGACGCTCTTACCCTTGCGGCGAACGCAGAAGACTTCACGATCCGGGTCGAAGGACCGTTTGCGAACGCCGCAGGAAGCCCCGATCAAAATCTCGTGCTCAAGGCGGCGCGCGCGATTCGCGAACGCGTTCCCGGCATTCGCGGCGGCTCGTTTCACCTGACCAAGAACCTGCCCGCCGGCGCCGGCCTCGGCGGCGGCTCGGCCGACGCGGCGGCGGCCTTGCGCCTGATTGCGGAAGCAAACGGGATCGATTCAAGCGACGCGCGGTTGCGCGCGGCAGCAGAAGCGACCGGCGCCGACGTGCCGGTGTGTCTCGCGCGAACGGCGCGCATCATTTCGGGGATCGGCGAGGTGCTATCGGAGCCTGTCCCCATCCCCGAACTCGCGGCCGTGCTGGTATGGCCCGGCGTGTTGACCGCGACGCCCGCCGTCTATCGCGCCTTCGACGCCGACAGCGCGGCGCCCCCGCTTGTTCCGATCAATGCCAAAGACATTCCGCTCGAGCACGATCAGTTTCTCGATTTTCTTGCGCGGCAGCGAAACGATCTCATGCAAGCCGCCTGGCGGGTGACGCCCGAAATCGCCGAAGCAGACGCAGCGCTGCGCGTGAGCGATCACGCGCTCCTTGTGCGCATGAGCGGCTCGGGCTCGGCGGTATTCGCAATCTACGAGAACGACGCGCATGCGCAGGAAGGCGCGAGCGTGGTGAAGTCGCGCTATCCGCAGTGGTGGGTCATGCAGACGAGGCTGCGCTGATCAACTACGGTTGACGTTAGTGCGCGCGGGAAACGCAGAAATCGACGACATCCAAAAGCGCCTGCTTGCCGTTCGATTCCGGGAAGATCGCGAGCGCATCTTTGGCAATCGCGCCGTAATGGCGCGCTCGCTCGATGGTGTCTTCGATCGCGCGATGCTTCTTCATCAACTCGATTGCCTGCTCTAGATCGCCGTCCGCGATCTCGCCTTGCTGAATGCATTTCTTCCAGAGCACCCGCTCGCTCTCGCTGCCGCGGCGGAAGGACAGGATCACGGGAAGCGTGATTTTTCCTTCGCGGAAATCGTCACCGACGTTCTTGCCAGTCTTGGCGCGGCTGCCACCGTAATCGAGCGCGTCGTCGACGAGCTGGAAAGCAATGCCCAGATTGTTGCCGAACGAGCAGCAAGCCGCCTGCTCCGCCTTCGACCGTCCGGCAATCACCGGACCGACTTCACAGGCCGCCGCGAAGAGTTCGGCGGTCTTGGCGCGAATCACCGCGAGATAAGCGTCCTCGGTGGTGTCGAGGTTCTTTGCCGCCGCAAGCTGCATGACCTCGCCCTCGGCGATCACGGCAGCAGCGGTCGAGAGAATTTCCAGCGCGCGCAGGTTTCCGACTTCGACCATCATGCGGAAAGCCTGGCCGAGCAGGAAATCGCCGACCAGCACGCTCGCCTCATTCCCCCAGACCATGCGCGCCGAAGGCTTGCCACGGCGCAACTCGCTTTCGTCCACGACATCGTCATGGAGGAGCGTCGCTGTGTGCATGAACTCGACGGAAGCCGCAAGATTGATGTGGCCGGTGCCGCGATATTCCGAGAGCGCGGCGGTCGCCAGCGTCAGCATCGGCCGCAGCCGCTTGCCGCCCGACGAGATCAGATGGTTCGCGACTTCGGGAATCATGGTTACTTCCGAGCCGGTGCGGCTCAGAATCAGCTCGTTGACCTTTCCGAGATCGGAACGAACCAGGCTGCTCAGGCGTTCGATCGAGGGTTCTGGTGCCTCGAAGGGCAGGACGACGGCCACTAGGACTAACTCTCCGTTTTGGCGCACCATAATGAGCGCCCCCTGCCGATAGCAACCCGCCACAGGAACTCGCCATGGCGTCGCCGCTTTCCCCCGGCATGCGCTTGCGGCATAGAGAGGCGCCACCGGGCGCCATTTTTTTGGAGAACCGATGCTCACCCCGAGCGCCAACAAGCCGGAAAGCGCCCCCCGCGTCGCACTGCCGCAAGGCCTGAAGATCGCGGTGATCGTGCCCTGCTACAACGAAGAGGCTGCGATCGGCACCGTGGTCGAGCAGTTCCGCGCCGCGCTGCCGACTTCTGAAATCTACGTGTACGACAATAACTCGAAGGACGGCACGATTCCCGCGGCCAAGGCCGCCGGTGCGATCGTCGGGCTCGAGACCCGGCAAGGCAAAGGCAATGTCGTGCGCCGCATGTTCGGCGACGTCGATGCCGACGTTTATGTGATGATCGACGGCGATGCGACCTATGACGCGCCGAGCGCGCCGAGAATGATCGCGACCCTGATGGCCGAGAAGCTCGACATGGTGGTCGGCTCGCGCATCGATCAGGAACAGGCTGCCTACCGGCCGGGCCATCGCTTCGGCAACTGGGTGCTGACCGAGTTCGTCAAACGCATTTTCGGCAAGAGCTTCACCGACATCCTTTCGGGTTATCGCGTGTTCTCGCGCCGCTTCGTGAAATCCTTCCCGGCGCTCTCGACAGGTTTCGAGATCGAAACCGAACTCACCGTGCATTCGCTCGAACTCGGCATGCCGGTCGCGGAAATCGAAACGCCCTATTACGCGCGGCCGGAAGGCTCGACGTCGAAGCTGAACACCTATCGCGACGGCATCCGCATCCTCTGGACCATCGGCAAGCTGTTTCGCACCGAGCGGCCGATGCAGTTCTTCTCGCTGGTCTCGTTCTTCTTCTTCGTCATGTCGATCGCGGTCGCGATCCCGGTGTTCCAGACCTATTTCGCGACGGGCCTCGTGCCGCGCCTGCCGACCGCAATTCTCGCGACCGCGCTGATGCTGTTGTCGTTCCTGTCGCTGATGTCGGGACTGATCCTCGACACGGTGACGCGCGGACGCCGCGAATTGAAGCGGCTCACCTATCTGTCGTATCCAGCGCCCGGCAACGAACGCTAGTGCGATGCAGGAAATCGTCCGCACCAATGACGCCGTTCTGATTACCGCGATCGAGGCACTGCTGAAGTCCGCCGATATCGTGTGCTTCGTGGCCGACCAGAACATGAGCGTCATGGAAGGTTCGCTCGGCTTCCTGCCAAGACGCATCCTCGTTCCCGACGACGACAGACGGCGCGCGATGCAGCTTTTGACCGAAGCCGGCTATGGCGACGCCCTGAAATCGGACTAGCAATGGACACTACCGACGACGCAATACTCGGCGGCAAGCTCAACCTCTTGCAGCCAAAGAACGGCCATCGCGCCGGTCACGACGCGATCCTGCTTGCGGCTGCCGCTCCGAAGTCGATGCTCGCGCTCGATCTTGGTGCCGGCGTCGGCACCGCGGGACTCGCCATGCTCGCGCGCAAGATCGCCTGGCAGGTGACGCTCGTCGAGATCGATCCCGCACTTTCGGCGCTTTCGTCCGAGAACGCCGAGCGCAATGGCTTCGCCAATTCGGTCCGGATCGTGCGCGGCGACGTGACCCAAAGCATCGCGCTGCCGATGGATGCCTTCGACCTTGTCATCATGAACCCGCCCTTCAACGACGGCGCTTCGCTGCAAGCCTCGCCCGACGCGTCGCGCGCGCGGGCACATGTCGTTACCGACGATTCCATGACCGAGCGCTGGATCCTGCGCGCGGCGCGGCACTGCAAATCCGGCGGCACCTTAACGATCATTCATCGGCCGGAAGCGACATTACCAATCCTTAAGTCGCTGGACGGCCGCTTCGGTGCTATCGAAATCATCCCGGTTTTCCCGAAGCCGTACGCAAACGCGATCCGGCTGATCGTGCGGGCCATCAAAGGGCGAAAGACGCCGACGCAGATGCTCCCCGGCATCCTACTCAACGACAAAGACGGCAAACCGACCGAGGCCGCGGAACGTATCCTGCGCGAAGGCGCTTCCCTGTTCGGAGAATGATCCATGGCGCGTGGTGACAAAGGCGGCTTCTTTTCCCGGCTCTTCCGCAAGGGCCCGGTGGTGCCGGTCGTGCGCCTTTCGGGTGCCATCGGCATGCAGATGCCGCTGATGTGCTCGATGTCGCTGCAGAGCGTTTCCAAGCAACTCGACAAAGCCTTCGGCTATCGCCGCGCGTCGGCAATCGCGCTCGTGGTCAATTCGCCGGGCGGCTCGCCGACGCAGTCGCATCTCATCTATCAGCGCATTCGCCAGCTTGCCGACAAGAACAAGAAGAAGGTGCTCGTCTTCGTCGAGGACGTGGCCGCAAGTGGCGGCTACATGATCGCCTGCGCCGGTGACGAGATTATCGCTGACACCTATTCCATCGTGGGCTCGATCGGGGTGGTCTCGGCGAGCTTCGGCTTCGAGAAGATGCTGAAGAAGATCGGCATCGAGCGCCGCGTCTATACCGCCGGCGACAACAAGCGCCAGCTCGACTCATTTCTGCCCGAGAAGCCCGAAGACATCGAGCGGCTAAAGGCACTGCAGTTGAAAATCCATGCCGAGTTCATCGCGCTCGTGAAAAAGAGCCGCGGCAAGCGGATCAACGGCGACGACAAGGCTTTGTTCAACGGCGAATACTGGCTCGCCGAGCAGGCGCAGGAATATGGCCTGATCGACGGTGTCGGCGACCTGCGTGGGACCCTGCAGAAGCGCTTCGGCAAAAACGTCGCGACGCCCCTGATCGCGCCGCCGAGCGGTTTTCTCGCCCGTCGCATCCCGGGCCTCTCCGGCGCTATAATGCCGGACGACTGGGCGCAGACCGCACTTGCCACGCTGGAAGAGCGGGCGCTGTGGAGCCGGTACGGACTTTGATCTGGTTTGGTGAGGGATTGCGATGCCCCCTGTAGTTGTCTGGCTGATCGGTGCCGCCGGAGCCGTGATCGGCGCGAAGCTCTTTTCGATGGCGCAGAAGAAAGTGAACGAGGATCTCGAACGCGTGCGCGAAACCGCAGCCGAAGGCGGCGAAGTGCGCAAGCTCGAACGCGATCCAGTGACGGGAAATTACCGGCCAGGAAAGCCGTAACGCCATGCTGCAGAAGAACGATCAGGTTTCGGCTCCGCGGGTCTCGCCCATGAAAAGCAAACGTTGGCTTTGGGGCGTTGCGATCGCCGCACTGATCGCAGGCGGCATTGGCTGGTACAGCCTCGGCAGCGACAACAGCAGTGCCGCGTCCTACCGCACGCAACCCGTCATCAAGGGCGACCTTGAAAAGACCGTCACCGCGCTCGCGCAAGTGCGGCCAAAGACCTTTGTCGATGTCGGCACGCAGGTTTCCGGACAACTGCGCCGCGTCGCCGTCGAAATCGGCGATACGGTGAAAAAAGGCGACCTGATCGCGCAGATCGATCCGACCGTCTATCAGACGCGCGTGCTTGCGGGGCGCGCCAAGATCGACAACCTGAAAGCGCAGCTTGATCAGGCCCGCGCGCAGCTCGTGCTCGACCAGGCGCGGGAAGACCGCGCACGCCAGCTCTATTCGACGAACGCCACCAGCAAGGATGCGTTCGAACTCGCCACCGCAAACCTGAAGATCAATCAGGGCAAGATCGCTTCGTTCGAGGCGCAGATCAAGGAAATGGAAGCGACGCTTGCGGGTGACGAAGCCAATCTCAACTACACCAAGATCTTCGCGCCGCAGGACGGCGTCGTGGTCGATCAGATCGCCTTCGAAGGCCAGACGCTGAACGCAAACCAGACCGCGCCGATCATCGCGCGGATCGCGGACCTCGATGTCATGACCGTCTGGGCGCAGGTCGCCGAGGCCGACGTGCCGCGCGTCACGCAAGGCATGCCGGTCTATTTCACGACGCTAGGCATGCCGGACAAGCGCTTCAGCGCCACCGTGCGGCAGGTGCTCCCCACCCCGCAGACGGTCAACGACGTCATTCTCTATAACGTGCTGATCGACGTGCCGAACAAGGAACGCGAGCTCATGACCAACATGACCGCGCAGGTGTTCTTCGTGCTCGGCGCGGTCAAGGATACGCTCCTGGTGCCGGTTGCGGCACTCCGCCCTTCGACGCGCGAGAAAGGTTCCTTCACCGTGCGGGTGCTGGAAAACGGCGCGGTGAAGATGAAGCGCGTTGCGGTGGGCCTGCAGGACCGCAACCTTGCCGAAATCAAAAGCGGCCTTACCGAAGGTGAGCAGGTGATCGTTGGCCAGATCGTCCGGGGTGAGCAGAAACAGAAAAGCTTCGGCTTTTCCCGATTTGCGAAATGAACGCCGCGCAGTACCAGAACCGGACGTCACCGGCCGCACGCACCGCGGCACCCCAGCCGCCGCTCATCGAAATCACGAACGTCACGAAGCATTACCAGCAGGGTGCCACCACCGTGCGCGCGCTCGATGGCGTATCGCTGACCATCGAGGCTGGCGAATTCGTCGCCATCATGGGACAGTCGGGCTCCGGCAAATCGACGCTCATGAACATCATCGGCTGCCTCGACCGGCCTTCGAGCGGCGAATATCGCGTGACCGGAATCGACGTCGCGACCCTCTCGGCAGACGAACTCGCGGCACTGCGCTGCCGCACCTTCGGCTTCGTATTCCAGCGCTTCAACCTCCTGCCCGGCATCACGGCGGCGGAGAACGTCGAAATTCCAGCGGCCTATGCGGGCCGCCCCAAGCGCGAGCGCATGCTGCGCGCGAAGGAGCTCCTCGCTCGTCTCGGTCTTGGCCAGCGCACCGATCATCGCCCGACCGAACTTTCCGGCGGCCAGCAGCAGCGCGTCTCCATCGCGCGCGCCTTGATGAACGAAGCGCCGGTGATCCTTGCCGACGAGCCGACTGGCGCACTCGACAGCCGCTCCGGCGAAGAAGTGCTGGCACTTCTGAAAGAGCTGCACGCCGAAGGCCGCACGGTCATCCTGATCACGCATAACCCCGAAATTGCCGAGCACACCGACCGCGTCATCAATATCGCCGACGGCCTCATTACTTCCGACGAGCGCAAGGCCGGCACGCATGCGGCGGCGGCACCCGAATTCAAGCTCGACCTGCGGCAACGCAATCGCTGGCTGCCCGATCTCGTCGAAGCGACCAAGATGGCGCTGCATTCCATGCGCGTGAACATCTTCCGCACGGCGCTGACGCTGCTCGGCGTCGTGATCGGCGTCGCCGCGGTCGTGACCATGCTCGCGATCGGTGACGGCTCGCGCCAGCAGGTGCTGGAACGCATTTCCGCGATGGGCACGAACCTTCTCGTGGTGCGTCCCGGGGCGGCGCGCGTGCGCGTCGCGGGCGATAACGCGACACTCGTCGAGGAAGACGCGCGGGCGATTGCCGAAATTCCCGCGGTCAGCGCTGTCTCGCCGGAGCGTTCAACCCGCGTCACCGTGCGCTACGGCAATATCGACTATGCGACGCAGATCCAGGGCGTGTGGCCGGGCTATGCGATTGCGCGTGACTGGGCCATGGCGGAAGGCAGTTTCATTTCCGAAGACGACGTCAAAGGTTATGCGCCGGTCGTGGTGCTCGGCCAGACCGTCGCGCAGACACTCTTTCCAAACGGCGACAACCCGATCGGAAAATATCTGCTCGTGCGCAACGTGCCGTTCGAGATCGCCGGTGTGCTCTCTCCCCGCGGCGCGACCCCCTGGGGCGCGGACCAGGACGATGTGGTGATGATGCCGCTCTCGACCGGCTACATGCGAATATTCGGCCGCCGCTTCCTGCAGTCGATCACGGTGCAGGTCGCAGACGCGAGCCAGATCAACGACACGCAAGCCGCGATCGAGAAGCTCGTGACCGAACGCCACCGCGGGGTGACGGACTTCACGATCCGCAACACCGCGTCGATTCTCGAAGCGGCCATCGCGACCCAGGAAACGCTGACGCTGTTGCTTGCGTCGGTCGCGGCGATTTCGCTTCTGGTCGGCGGCATCGGCGTCATGAATATCATGCTCGTGTCGGTGACCGAGCGGACGCGCGAGATCGGCGTCCGCATGGCGACCGGTGCTCGCATGGGCAATATTCTCCTGCAGTTCAATACCGAGGCGCTAGTCGTCTGCGGCATCGGCGGGCTGGTCGGCGTGTTGCTCGGCATTTCGGTCGCGCTGATCGTGCAGAGTTTCGGGGTTGCGATCCTGCTCTCGCCCTTGCCTGCGATCCTCGCCTTCTCCTGCGCGTTCCTGACCGGGCTCCTGTTCGGCTACCTGCCCGCGCGCAAGGCCGCGCAGATGGACCCGGTGGTGGCGCTTTCCTACGAGTAACTTGCTTTAGCCAAGCGCCCTGCCTAGGGTCGCGCCGATTTTCAAACGGCGCGACCCATGCTCGACAAAACCGATCCGCTTTCGCCGGCCCGTTCGTTTCAGGGCCTGATCCTCGCGCTCCAGAATTTCTGGGCGAAACAGGGCTGCGTGATCCTGCAGCCCTACGACATGGAAATGGGTGCGGGCACCTTCCATCCGGCGACGACCTTGCGCGCGCTCGGGCCGAAGCCGTGGAACGTCGCTTACGTGCAGCCCTCGCGCCGCCCGAAAGACGGCCGCTATGGCGAGAACCCGAACCGGCTCCAGCATTATTATCAGTATCAGGTGATCCTGAAGCCCTCGCCGCCGAACCTGCAGGACCTCTATCTGCAATCGCTCGCAGCGATCGGCATCGATTCCAAAGTCCACGACATTCGCTTCGCCGAAGACGACTGGGAGAGCCCGACGCTGGGTGCCTGGGGTTTGGGGTGGGAATGCTGGTGCGATGGCATGGAAGTTTCGCAGTTCACGTATTTCCAGCAGGTCGCAGGCTTCGAATGCGCGCCGGTCGCTGGCGAACTGACCTACGGTCTCGAGCGCCTCGCCATGTATGTGCAAGGCGTCGAGAACGTCTATGACCTCAACTTCAACGGACTGGATGGCGACAAGCGCGTAACCTACGGCGACGTGTTCCTGCAGGCCGAGAAGGAATATTCCCGGCACAACTTCGAATATGCCGATACCGCGATGCTGTTCGAGCAATTCAAGATGGCGGAAAACGCCTGCAAGAAATATCTCGCCGATGGCGACCGCGGCGACGAGCATCTGATGGCGCTACCCGCATACGACCAGTGCATCAAGGCGAGCCACGTGTTCAACCTCTTGGACTCGCGCGGGGTGATCTCCGTCACGGAGCGGCAGAGCTACATTCTCCGTGTACGCGAACTGGCGAAAGCCTGCGGCGCGGCTTGGCTGAAGACCGAAGGAGGCCGTTGAATGAGCTACCCGAAAACGCTTCTCCAGATGGCCGGTGCGCCGCTAGAGCCTTCGCGATTCACCGAAAGCGCAGTGATCATCATCGACGCGCAGAATGAATATGTGAACGGCAAGCTGCCGCTCGTAGGCATCGCGCCCGCGCTCGACAACATCGCGATCCTGCTGAAAGCCGCGCGCGCTGCCGGAGCGCCTGTCATCCACGTGCAGCACAAGGGCCGCGCCGGAGGCTTGTTCGATCCGGGCGCGGACGCCTTCAAGCTCGCGCCACAGGCGGCAAGCGAAGCCGGCGAAATCATCGTCGAAAAGCCGCTGCCGAATGCCTTCGCGCAAACCAGCCTGCAAGACGAAGTCGTCAAGAGCGGCCGCAAGCAACTGATCGTTGCCGGCTTCCAGACGCATATGTGCATCTCTTCAACGGTGCGGGCGGCGCTCGATCTCGGCTATCGCACCACCGTGGTGGCGGATGCCGCGGCAACGCGCGACCTGCCCGACCCAACCGGCGGCCCCGCCTTCGCGGCAGCCGACCTGCACCGCGCCGCACTTGCGGGACTGGCAGACCGCTTCGCCATCGTCGCGAAACTTGCCGACCTGAAGGCCTGAGCGGCCTTCATGGGCCTTCTGATCGCGGCACTCATCACGACGGTCGTTTCGGTCGCGACGATCGGATTTCTGATCGTAAAGCTTTTTCCACCGGCCCCGCGGTGGCTTCTGGTACTGGCGTTTCTGTCGGCTTTGCCGGCGCAGCCGATTGCGTTCTATCTGATCCGGCTTCCGCTGCACGAATTCCTGTTGCAATGGATCGGCCCGGGCGCACTGCTCATTGCGATTTCCCTCTGCTATGCGCCACTGATCGAGGAGCCGGCGAAATGGTTCTCGCTCGTGCTGCCGTCGCTGCGCAGGCATATGACGCCGAAGAACGCAGTGTCGGTCGCGCTGGCCGTCGGACTCGGCTTCGGCACCGGCGAAATCTGGTTCATCGCCGAACGCTTGGCGCGGCAGCCGCAAATTGCAGCACTGCCGTTTTACGCCTTTCAGGGATTTCTGCTGGAGCGGCTGATGGTGTGCTTCCTCCACGGCGCCATGATCGCACTCTTGTTCAAGCGCTTCGCGGAAGGAAAAAGCCTTTGGTGGGCAGCACTCCTCGGAATCGCCCTGCACTTCCTGTTGAACTTCCCGATCTATCTCTCGCAGATCAACCTGTTCCGGCTCGGCGGAAACGTCTGGGGACTTCTACTCTTCGTTTATGTGCTGCTCTTCACGCTGGCGATGTTTTTCTACACCTACCGTCTTGCGAAGGACGGAGCCGTCCGGCCGGACCGTGACAAGGCGGGAAAGGCTTGATAGGCCGGTCGCGAGCGTAACCGTCTGCGCATTTGCAACCTCGTCACCTTCGCGTCACTCCACATGATCCCTGCCACCGGCCAGAACCGCATCGCCCATATCGACGGGTTGCGCGCGATCGCGGTGCTCGCGGTCGTCGCCTTCCATGCGAACATCCCGTTCGTCACCGGCGGCTTTATCGGGGTCGACGTCTTTTTCGTCATCTCCGGATATCTGATCGTCAATCACATCGTGCAGGAACTGGCGGCGGGGAAGTTCTCGTTTGCGCAGTTCTATGCGCGGCGCGCGCTCCGGCTGTTTCCGCCGCTCTTCGTGATGCTGATCGTGACCACGCTTGCCGCGGCCGTCATTCTGGTCTCGCCTTACGAGTGGCAGTGGTACGTGCTCTCCGCCGTCACCTCTGCGGTGTTTGCGTCGAACTTCTATTTTCTGAGCAAGCAGGGCTATTTCGATATCGACGCCTATGAGAAGCCGCTCTTGCACACCTGGTCGCTCTCGGTAGAGGAGCAGTTCTATCTCGTCGTGCCGCTGCTATTGTTTCTCTGCTTCGTGTTCGCGCGGCGGCGCAACGAAACCTTCTATCGGGTACTGGCGATTGCGGGAGCGCTCGTCTTTGTCGTCAGCCTGATCGGCTGCATCCTGCAGACGCCTGCGAGCGACAGGAATTACGCCTTCTATCTGATGCACTGGCGCGCATGGGAGTTCGCCGCAGGCGGCGCAATCGGCTTCGTGCAGAACGGATTGTTGCAGCGGCTGAAAGCAGCGCACGCCAGCGCACTTGCCATCGCAGGGCTGCTCCTGATTGGCGTGCCGCTTTTCGTGATTAACGAGACCATGCGCTTTCCGGGATGGATCGCGATTTTTCCCGTGCTCGGCACGGTGCTGATGATCGCCGCGGGCTTTGCCAATCCGAACGTGCTGCCGGTGCGGCTGATCTCGTCGCGGGCGATGACGTTCGTCGGGCTCGTTTCCTATAGCTGGTATCTCTGGCACTGGCCGATGATCTCGCTCGCGCGGATCGCGCAATATGGCGATCCTTCTCTACCGCGCGATCTCCTGATGGCAGCACTTTCTTTCGGGCTTGCGGTTGTGACGTTCTATCTCGTCGAGAAGCCGGCGCGGCGCATGCGCGAAACGATGGACCTTGGTAAAGCCGGGCTCTCTGTCGTCGTGAAAGCCGTCGTAGCGTCGGTTGCGCTCGCCATGTTTTGCGGCGCGATCGGCGGCTTCGCCTATTGGAAAACTTCCCGCGATCCGATCGTGACCACGTCATCGCAGCATTACGTTGATCGGGCTGCATGCCCTGACACGATCTGCAAGAACGTCAAAGGCCAGCGCGGGATTCTCATCGGCGACTCCCATTCCGACCGGCTGGAAGATGCGCTGGTGCGCGAAACCAGAAAACACGGCGCAACGCTCACGCGCTCGCCGCAAAACGGCGGCGACTTCGCGATCATCAACTATCGCTGGAATCCACTGCCTCGGACCTATCTGGGCGCCGGCGCGCAAGTCGAGGAACTCCTGAACAAAGGGGTGAAGCGCATTCTCCTGATCGGGCCGGTGCCGGAATTTCGCTACAAGGCCGGTATCTGCCTGTTTCGCGCGCAGCGCTATGGCGAAAGCCCGGACCGCTGCTCGCTGCCCCGCGCGGAGATCGAAGCCTATCGCCGCCCGGCCATGGCCGCATTGCAGCAGGTCGCATCCAAGTACCCTGCCGTACGGCTGATCGATCCGCTCCCTGCGTTCTGCAACGAAACGCTCTGCCGTCCCTACGAGAACGGCGCCACGCTCTATCGCGACGACAATCACCTTTCGGTCCCCTATGGCGCGGACCGGCTCTATTTCCAGTTCAGGCAGGCGTTCTGGTGGGCGCTCAGCGGCAACGAGAGCCAGCCCTGACGGCGTGACAAGGCCGGGAAGGCTTGATAGGCACTCGCGACTTCCCCGCAAAAACGGCTTGGCAATGCCCGATCTTCTCCTCGAATTGTTCTCCGAAGAAATTCCGGCCCGCATGCAGCGGCAGGCGGCGGAGAACCTGAAAAAGCTCGTGACCGATGCGCTGGTGAATGGCGGTCTCGTCTATGAAGGCGCGAAAGCCTTCGTGACGCCGCGCCGCCTCGCGCTTTCGATCCATGGACTTCCCGCGAAGCAACCGGACCTCAAAGAAGAGAAGAAGGGTCCGCGCGTCGGCGCGCCGGACGGCGCGATCCAGGGCTTTCTGAAAGCCGCGGGGCTTACTTCGATTTCGGAAGCGAAGGTTCAGCAGGACAAGAAGGGCGACTTCTATATCGCCGTCACCGAGAAGAAGGGCAAAGCCACGCAGGACGTGATCGCGGAGTTGATCCCTGCCATCGTGCGCTCGTTTCCCTGGCCGAAGTCGATGCGCTGGGGCAAGGAATCCGAACATGCCGGCTCGCTCGTTTGGGTGCGGCCGCTCCATTCGATCATCTGCACCTTCGGACCGGAGACCGAAGAACCGGAAGTGGTGCGTTTCGAGATTGACGGCATCCAATCCGGCAACACCACGCTCGGCCATCGCGTGATGTCGTCGGGCGAGATCACGGTGAAGCGGCTCGAGGATTATACGCATAAGCTGGAAGCCGCCCGCGTCGTGCTCGATGCGGATCGCCGCAAGCAAATCATTCTTGCCGACGCCAAAGATATCGCGCTCGCGCAAGGTCTCGAACTTGTCGAGGACGAGGCGCTGCTCGAGGAAGTCGCGGGCCTCGTCGAATGGCCGGTCGTGCTGATCGGCGAATTCGAGAAAGAATTTCTAGACATTCCGGCAGAAGTGATCCGCGCGACCATCCGCATCAACCAGAAATGTTTTGTGCTGCGCGATCCGAACACCGGCAAGCTCGCGAACAAGTTCATTCTCGTCGCCAACCTCGAAGCCACCGACGGCGGCGAAGCGATCAAGGCGGGCAATGCGCGCGTGATCCGCGCGCGGTTGTCTGACGCGAAATTCTTCTGGGACACCGATCGCAAGACCAAGCTGGAAGCGCGGCTGCCGAAGTTCGCGCAGATCACCTTCCACGAGAAGCTCGGCACGCAAGCCGAGCGCATCGAGCGCATCGTAAGGCTTGCGAAGGAGCTTGCGCCGATCGTGGGCGCTGATCCTGTGAAAGCCGAACAGGCTGCGCGTCTCGCGAAAGCCGACCTGCTAACGGAAGTGGTCGGTGAATTTCCGGAAGTGCAAGGCCTAATGGGCAAGTATTATGCTCTGGCCGAAGGCATCGACGCGGAAATCGCCGCGGCCTGCGAGGAACACTACAAGCCGCAAGGCCCAAACGATCGCGTACCGAATGCGCCCGTTTCTATAGCGGTCGCACTTGCCGACAAGATCGACACGCTCACCGGCTTCTGGGCAATCAACGAAAAACCGACCGGCTCGAAGGATCCTTATGCGCTGCGGCGTGCGGCGCTCGGCGTGATCCGCATCGTGCTCGACAACAGACTGAGGCTGCCGCTGCTGGCTACCGGCTTCCGCAACTCACTCGCAGCGCTGTCGGCAAAAATGAGCGAACAAAAAGAACTGAAAAATGCGCCGAGCATTTCGCCGGAGGACGATCTTCTCTCCTTCTTCGGCGACCGCCTGAAAGTTTACCTGCGCGATGCAGGCGCGCGGCACGATCTGGTCGATGCGGTGTTCGCGCTGGAAGGTCAGGACGATCTCCTGATGATCACGCGCCGCGTGGAAGCGCTTGGCAAGTTCCTCGACACAGAAGATGGCAGGAACCTGCTCGCGGGCTACACGCGCGCGGCGAATATCCTTTCGATCGAAGAGAAGAAGGACAAGACCTCCTATTCGGGCGAACCGGATGCTGCGAAGCTCTCGGCCCCGGAAGAAAAAGCGCTCGCTGACGCGATCAAGTCTGCGGAAGCGGAAGTCGATGCGGCCTTGAAGAAGGAAGATTTCGCGGCAGCGATGCGCGCCATGGCAACGCTCCGCGCGCCGGTCGATGCCTTCTTCGACAAGGTGATCGTGAACGCCGACGACAAGGCCGTGCGCGAGAACCGGCTTAAGCTCTTGAACCGCATCCGCGAGGCTACGCGCCACGTCGCGGATTTTTCGAGGATTGAGGGGTAGTTCTTCCCTGTCATTCCGGGGCGATGCGGAACTCATCGAACCCGGAATCCAGTGCTGTAAATCAGCACTTGCCGTGTAGCCTCTGGATTCCGGATCGGCGCTTCGCGCCGTCCGGAATGACAACAGAGTAAATTGATGACCGGGCAGCGCTCCCTCATGCCCTGAAACTTCCCGTCGTCTTGCGCGTTATCTCCGTACCGCCGGCGTGATCGCGGGCGTTTAGTACGGGGAGGCATCCATGGCCATCAACTTTGTCACGCTCCAGCCGCTGGTCGCGCTCGCTGCGGGCATCCTGATCCTCATCATGCCGCGACTCCTGAACTATATCGTCGCGATCTATCTCATCGTCATCGGCGTGACCGGCCTCATCCGCTGAAGCGGATCGCTCCGGCGGCACGCCGGAGCAGAATATTTTCCCGGAGTTAAATGCGATGGAATCGGCACTTTCCTGCCGATTTCGCGGGGTCTTGCACAGGGGCCAATGCGCCGCTGCGGCCGCTGTTGCGGCGCACCTTCCGAGCGGTTAAGCCTTCCGCCTCGCGTTCTATAGCTCCGGAAATACCGCATGACGAAATGGGTTTACAGCTTCGGCGATGGCAAGGCTGAGGGCAAAAGCGGAATGAAGGAGCTGCTCGGCGGTAAAGGTGCAAACCTCGCCGAGATGTCGAACCTCGGGCTTCCGGTGCCGCCGGGCTTCACCATCACCACCGAAGCCTGCGTGCATTATTATTCGCATGGCAACAGCTATCCCGAAGGACTGAAAGCCGAAGTCGAAGCCGCACTTGCCGGAGTCGAAAAAATCACCGGGCGCAAGTTCGGCAGTGACGCCGATCCCCTGCTCGTTTCGGTGCGCTCGGGCGCACGCGCCTCGATGCCGGGCATGATGGATACGGTCCTCAATCTCGGACTGAACGACAAGACCGCGGAAGCGCTCGCGAAATCCGCGAACGACCGGCGCTTCGCCTATGATTCCTATCGCCGCTTCATCCAGATGTATTCGAACGTCGTGCTCGACGTCGATCATCACAACTTCGAAGACATTCTCGAAGACTACAAGGATCAGAAGGGCTACGTGCTCGACACCGATCTTGCCGCCGACGACTGGGCCGAGGTCATCACGCGCTACAAGGCGCGCGTGCAGGAAGAGACCGGGAAGCCCTTCCCGCAGGACCCGCACGAGCAGCTCTGGGGCGCGATCGGCGCGGTGTTCGGCTCGTGGATGAATGCGCGCGCGGTGACCTATCGCCGCCTGCATGGCATTCCGGAGTCCTGGGGCACGGCGGTGAACGTGCAGGCCATGGTCTTCGGCAACATGGGCGAAGACTCGGCGACCGGTGTTGCCTTCACGCGCAATCCTTCCACCGGCAAGAAGGAAGTTTACGGCGAGTTTCTCGTCAACGCCCAAGGTGAAGACGTCGTCGCTGGCATTCGTACGCCGCAGAACCTGACCAAGGCCGCGCGCGAGGAAGCGGGCTCCGACAAGCCCTCGCTCGAAGAAGTGATGCCGCCGACTTTCGGAGAGCTCAAAGAGATCTTCGCGAAGCTCGAAAAGCATTACGCCGACATGCAGGACATCGAGTTCACGGTCGAGAAGTCCAAGCTCTGGATGCTGCAGACCCGCTCCGGCAAGCGCACGGCGAAAGCGTCGCTGCGGATCGCAGTCGAAATGGCGAACGAAGGCGTCATCACCAAAGAGCAGGCGATCAACCGCATCGAAGCCGGTGCGCTCGACCAGCTCTTGCATCCGACCATCGATCCGAAGGCCGAGCGCAAGATCGTCGCGACCGGCCTCCCCGCCTCCCCCGGTGCGGCTTCGGGCGAGATCGTGTTCTCGGCGGATGAAGCGGAAAGCGCGAAGGGGTCGGGGCGCAAGGTTATTCTGGTGCGGGTCGAAACCTCGCCGGAAGACATTCACGGCATGCACGCCGCCGAAGGCATTCTCACGACGCGCGGCGGCATGACTTCGCATGCGGCGGTGGTCGCACGCGGTATGGGCAAACCCTGCGTCTCGGGCGCCGGATCGATCCGCATCGATTACAACGCCAAGACCTTGAGCGTCGGCCCGGTAACGCTGAAAGCCGGCGACGTTATCACCATCGATGGCGCGCAGGGACAGGTCTTGCAAGGCCGCGTGCCGATGATCGAACCGGAGCTGACCGGCGAATTCGCAACCCTGATGGAATGGGCCGACAAGGTCCGCAAGCTCGGCGTGCGCGCCAACGCCGACACGCCTGCGGATGCCAAGGCCGCGCGCAATTTCGGCGCGGAAGGCATCGGCCTCTGCCGCACCGAGCACATGTTCTTCGACGACGACCGCATTCTCGCTGTGCGCGAGATGATCCTCGCGGACGACGAAAAGGCCCGCCGCAAGGCGCTCGACAAGCTCTTACCCGCGCAGCGCTCCGACTTCGTCGCGCTGTTCGAAACCATGAAGGGCCTGCCGGTCACGATCCGGCTCCTCGATCCCCCGCTACACGAATTCCTGCCGCATACCGACAAGGACATGGCGGAGGTCGCAGCCTCGCTCGGAACCGACGTGAAGAAGCTCGCTGCCCGCAAGGCCGAGCTCTCCGAGTTCAATCCGATGCTAGGCTTCCGCGGTTGCCGGCTTGCCATCGCCTTCCCCGAAATCGCCGAGATGCAGGCGCGCGCGATCTTCGAGGCCGCCGTGCATGCCGGCAAGACCACCGGCGCGCCGGTGGTGCCAGAAGTCATGGTGCCGCTGATCACGACCAAAGCCGAGTTCGACATCGTGAAGGCCCGCATCGACGCCATGGCGGAGGCCGTGCAGGCCGAAACCAAGACGCAGATCGAATATCAGGTCGGCACCATGATCGAACTGCCGCGCGCGTGTCTGCGTGCCGAAGAGATCGCGCAGACCGCGGAGTTCTTCTCCTTCGGCACCAACGACCTGACCCAGACCGCGTTCGGCATTTCGCGCGACGACGCCGCGATCTTCCTCAACACCTATCTGGCCAAGGGCATCATCCCGATCGATCCCTTCATCTCGATCGACCGCGGCGGGGTCGGCGAACTCGTCAAGATCGGCGTAGAACGCGGGCGGAAGTCGCGGCCCGACATCAAGCTCGGCATCTGCGGCGAGCATGGCGGCGACCCGGCGTCCGTTGCCTTCTGCCATGAGACGGGATTGGATTACGTTTCCTGCTCCCCGTTCCGTGTGCCGATCGCGCGCCTCGCGGCCGCGCAGGCTGCACTCGGCAAGGAGCTTGTGAGCGAGGCCTGAACGATGAATATCTTTTCCTTGTTCTTTGCCGGCATGATCGCGATCGGCGTCACCCTCGCGGTCGTGCTGCGGGTATGGCCGCACTTCAACGCCTTCGACTTCATGCCTTACGTGACGATCTTCGCCGCCATGGGCGTGCTTGAACTCGGCGTGTTGTTCAGCGGCAAGCTCGGCGGCCCGATGCCGCTCAACATCCGCTTCATTGGGCTCGGCCTCGGCATCATCGCCTACCTTTTCGTCACCTACACGCTGCCGCTCGTCGCGGGCGCATGAGCGTCCCCTCGCTGCAGGAACTGCGAAACGGCGGCAAGGCCGCGCTTGCGAAGGCGCTTGCGGCAATCGAAACGCACGCGAATACCCCGGCCCTCGCAGCCCTGCTCGACGAAGCAAGCGCCAATCCTAAAGGGCATATTCTCGGGCTCACCGGCACGCCCGGCGTCGGCAAATCGACGCTCATCAACGCCTTGATCGCGCGGGCACGCACTGCTGAAAAAACCATCGCGGTGATCGCGGTCGACCCCTCTTCCAAGGCGACCGGTGGAGCGCTCCTCGGCGACCGCGCTCGCATGACCACCAACCCGGACGACAAAGGCGTATTCGTTCGTTCGATGGCGGCCCGCGACCGGCTCGGCGGCATTTCCAACGAAACCATCGCGGCCGCGGTTCTGATGCGGGCACTCTATGATTGCGTGATCGTGGAAACGGTCGGCGTCGGGCAATCGGAATCGGACATTGCCAGCATTGCCGATACGGTGCTCCTTTGCATTCAGCCGGGCGCCGGAGACTCGCTCCAGTTCATGAAAGCGGGGCTCATGGAATTGCCCGACGTGGTTGCGGTCACGAAGAGCGACATGGGCGCCACGGCGCGGCGCGCCAGCGCCGACGTGAAAGGCGCGCTCGGACTTTCCGCGCAAGGCGAATGGTCCGCGCCGGTCGTGATGATTTCGGCGACGAGCGGCGACGGGCTCGATGAACTCGATCAGGCGGTGGAAACGCACAAGACCTTCCTGCGGCAGAACGATCGCCACACGAAGAAGCTCCGGAAACAGGAAGCCTCCTGGGTCGATGAAGCGATCAAGGCCCGCTTCGGCGCCGAAGGTCTGGATGCCTCGCGGGGCATCGAGGTCCGCGCGGCGGGGCCATTTTCGCGCGAGGGGGCACTCGCGGAAGTGCTTCGAAAGCGGCTCAATCCGTTAACCGGCAAGTAACCCTGTTCACCCGATAGTGAGCGCGTACGATCAGTAAGCGTTGCGTAGGGTTGTTATGCGTAGCCGGACCGAACCGCGGAAGCGGTCTTTCTCGTCATTGCGCCTTTTGCTGGCGCCGGCACTTCTTGTTCTCGGCACAACCGAAGCCGCCTATCAGGATCTCGGCAGCCTGCTTGCCCGCGAAGCGAACCTCGCGGAGCGCGCGCGGGCCCACCTGATGCAAGGCGCGATGTCTTCGCTGAAGACGGCAACGCTCTCGCTGCCCACGAATAATTTCTTTGCGCTACCCGACAGCCCGCTGCGCACGTCGCGGCCTGCCGGTCCCGAGATCATAACGGGATCGATCAATCGCGCTCCGCGCACAGTCACCGCAGCCGTGGAGCGGACCGCAAAGAGCGATCGTCTCGACACGCCGCGCGTACCGGTGACGTTCCTCCCGAACGATATTTCGATGTCGCTCGACCTTGCGTCGCCCTCGCCGGAGACCGCGCGTCTCTTCGATACCGATGACGAGCCCCGCGCCGACCGCGCGGGCAGCCTCGCACATGCACCCGACCTGCCGCAGGCGAACTCCAGCAAACTGCTCGAATTCTCGAGCCTGTTGTTCGAAACCGATGCCGCAGCGCTGCCGCCCGACGCATTCAAGCATCGGCAGTATGTTGCGCCCGCCGTCGTGCCCGATAACTCGCCCGACGCGCCGCTGCATGCGACCCGCAAGCTGACGCCGGCCGAACGGCTTGGATTGACCGTTGCAACGCGCGCCAAGGCCGTCAAATGCCTTGCCGAAGCGATTTACTTCGAAGCCCGTTCGGAACCGGAAAAGGGCCAGATGGCGGTCGCGCAGGTCGTCGTGAACCGCGCGTTCTCCGGCTATTATCCCAACGACATCTGCGGCGTGGTCTATCAGAACAAGCACCGCCATCTGTCGTGCCAGTTCACCTTCGCCTGCGACGGCATTCCGGACGTCGTGAACAGCAAGCCGCATTGGTCGCTCGCGCAGCGTCTCGCCAATGAAGCGCTCGACGGCAAAGGCTATCTGCAGGATGTCGGCAAGGCCACGCACTACCACGCTTATTACGTGCGGCCGTACTGGGCGCGGAAAATGCGCAAGATGGCGCGAATCGGCGCGCACACGTTCTATTTCCCGCCTGAATGGGACGTGCCGGAAACGACCGTCACCGCCGGTCAGTAGCTCAGAGCAAATACGGATCGACCCGGCCGAGTGCCGTGGTCACGTAGAGCAGCCCGAAAACCAAAAGCATGCCGGCTACCGAGAGCGCGGCAATCAGCGAAAAATCGACCATCATTGAGGGAAGTGCAGCGAGACGGCGCATGGGTCGTGGTCCCTCCATGGCGAGGCGCCAACTGCCTCGCTTGCGTAACAATCTCGCCTGAAAACCGCCGCCACCGGTTTTGGTTCCGGCGATCGATCGGAAGCCTTGCGCGCGTTGCGCCGGCTAGCTGCGCCAGGGATTGGGCTTGCTAGGGTCCGGCGCCCAGGCCGGTTGCGGCACCGGCGAAGGCGACGGCGCGGGGCGCGGCCGCTCCCATGGGCCGGGTTCGGGCTCGCGCTCTTGGGTGCCGTCTTCCGGCTCGGCCTGTTGCGCGGTTTCGAACTGGTCAGGCTCCGGCAAGGCAATTGGCCCGGGATCGCGGCCGCCCGCGGTGCGGATCAAGGCAGCCACGCGCTTCTCGATCGTGGGATGGGTCGAAAACAGATCGGCAAACCCGGAATGCGGATTGTCGAAGCACATCTCCATGACGGCTGACGTCGCGCCGTTCAGTTCGCCGCGGTTTTCGATCTTGCGCAGCGCCATGATCATGGCATCCGGGTTCTTGGTAAGTTCCACCGCACCGGCATCGGCGAGATATTCGCGCGAGCGCGACAGCGCAAAGCGGATGACGATGGAGAGGATCCACGCGAGCGCGATGATCGCAAGTGCGATCAGGATCGCGATGATCGCGCCGCCGCCGCCTTTGCGGTCGCTCGACGAGCTCGAACGCCAGCGCGTACCGCTCGTGCGCGAGTTGAACAGCATCCGGAAGGTCAGTTCGCCGACGAAGGAAATGATGCCGGCCATGACCACCGCGACGACGAGCAGCTTCACGTCGCCGTTGCGGATATGGGTAAGTTCGTGCGCGAGCACCGCCTCGATCTCGGCGTCGTCGAGGCGCTCCAGCAAACCGCGCGTGACTGCGATGGTGTATTGCTTTTCGTTGAGCCCGGTCGCGTAGGCATTGAGCGCCGTGTCCTCGGTGATTTTCAGCTTCGGCATCGGGATGCCGCGCGAAATGCAGAGGTTCTCCAGCAGATTATAAAGCTTCGGCTCTTCCAGACGCGTCACGCCATGCGCGCCGGTCTGCCCGTCGATCATGCCCTGATGAAAGCGATAGGCAATGAAAAGCCAGATCACCGTGCCGATGGTCGCGAAGGGCACCCCGTATTTCAGGTCCTGAAACGCGTAGGCCAGGATCAGGTCGAGCGGCGCGTTATCCATCGAGAGCGCGCGGAAGATCAGCGCGCCCGCGAAGGTCAGAAGATAGACCAGCAGAAACAGTCCCGCGATCAACACCATCGAGCGGACGCGGTTCGAACGGATATGCGTGTAGAGACCGTAAGCGGCCATTGCGCGATGGTTTCCGGTGCAAAGAACGGCCCGGCGCTATGACCGCCGGGCCGCCCTGGTTTCCTGTCCGATCAGAACTTCACGTTCGGCGCGACTTCGAGCTGCGGACGCGCATCGCCCACATCGAAGAATTCGCGCGGACGGAAGCCGAGCGCACCGGCAAAGAGCGCAGCCGGGAGCTGCTCGATCGCCGTGTTGTATTCCTGCACCGCGTTGTTGAAGAAGCGGCGCGCGGCGGCGAGCTTGTTTTCGATATCGGAAAGCTCGGTCTGCAACTGCTGGAAGTTCGTGTTGGCCTTCAGGTCCGGATAGGCCTCGGCGAGCGCGAACAATCCGCCCAGCGCCTTGGTCAGCATGTTTTCCGCCTGTGCCGCCTGCGCGGGTCCCTTGGCGGCGATGGCCTGATTGCGTGCCTGGATCACGGCTTCGAGCGTGCCGCGCTCGTGGGTCGCGTAGCCTTTGACGGTTTCCACGAGATTGGGAATGAGATCATGCCGCTGCTTGAGCTGCACATCCACGTCCGCATAGGCCTGGTTCGCGCGCTGCCGCAGAGCGACCAGACCGTTGTAAACGAAGATCACATATAGAACGAGCACGCCGATGATGCCGAGCGTGACCAGTAAGCCGGTAGACATGCAGAACTCCCTCGAGGCGAATTTGTCCGGGGCGGAGCCTAGCGCAGATTCGAGCAAAAGTACGAGGGGTTGAGGCCCTAGGCGGCCCGGGTATTGCGCCCCAGCGGCGCCGGCGCGAGGCGAATACAATTGCGGCCCGCGGCTTTAGCGTCATAAAGCGCCCGGTCCGCCCGTTCGATCAATTCTTCGACATCGCGCTCCTGGCCCGTGATCGCGGCACAGCCGATGCTCACCGTGACGGAGAGCGCCTGCCCATCAACCTCGGTGCGGCTCTCTTCGACGATTACACGAACGCGCTCCGCAAGCTCGTGCGCTTCGTGCTCGCTGACCTCGCGCAGGAGCACGACGAACTCTTCACCCCCGAAGCGCGCGACCTTGTCGTTTTCTCTCAGCGTCTGCGCGATCAGTTCGCCCGTGCGCCGGATCACGGCGTCGCCCGCCGCGTGACCATACTGGTCGTTGAAGAGCTTGAAATGGTCGATATCGACGACAAGCGTCGCGATCGGGCGCTCATGGCGCTCGTAATGGCTCATCGCGTCGTCGGCCGCCTGCATGAAGGCGCGGCGGTTCAGCAGATTGGTGAGCGGATCGGTTTCGGCGAGCTTGCGCAGGCTCGCGATATCGTTGGCGAAACGCTTCGCCTCTTCGGCTGCCTTGGCTTCGGCTTCCTGCGTAAGCCGCTCGACGAAGCCGATGCGCAACATCAGTGAGCGCAGTGACGTCGAGAGATGGACGACCTCCGACGAGCCGCGCAGGCGCGGCAGGCTGGTCACTCCGTTTTCGCGGCCGATCCGATCGGCGGCCCGCGTGAGCCGATAGATCGGACGCGAGACGCGGTCCGCGATCATCCTTGCCAGAATGATCCCAAGCACGGCGACGGCGGCACCGAAACCAACAATGGTCCAGAACAGATGGCTTGCCGACGCGAACGCTACTGCGGTGCTTCTGCGCGCGATCACGCCCCAGCCCATGCCGGGGAAGTCGCGGTGCCCGTCGAGCAGCGCATAGCCTGAAAGCATGTCTCCCTTCGGAGAACTGTCGACAAATACGCTATGGCGTTCGGCTCTGAGCTGCGCGATCTGCTCGGTCGGATAATTGCCGCGGAGCGTGCGGGAGCCGAGAATGACTTCACCGGATTTGGAGACCACGACGAGGCGGTCACCTTTTCTCTCCATTGCGCTGCGGATTTCCTCGATTTCGCGCCAATGAACCGCCGCCACAAGCACGCCTGCGAGTTCGTTGCGGTAGTCGTAAACGGGAAACGAGAACTTCACGAAACGCACGTGGACGTCGTCACCGATGCGGATCGCCTGCTCCAGTGCATCGATATCGGGATTGTCGTCGATCGCCGGTCCCTTGAGCCCGTTTTGAAACCACGCTTCGTTGACAACGGTTTCATCCTGGCGCTTGCCGTCCGAGGCGGCAGCGATCACGCCGTCTTTGGTGGCGAAGGCAATCCAGGTGAAATCGGGAAAGCTCGCGTTCAGGCGATCGAATGATCCGCGCAGTTTCTTCGGATCTGTGGAGGCGGCAGAGCGGATCACGTCGAACTCGGTGTAGGAGCGAACGCGATGGAAGACATTCTGGAAGTGGCGATCGATCCGGTCGGACGCGGTCTCGGAAATCTGGATCATTTCCCGGCTGAGTAGCCGGATGGCTTCCTGACGGCTGAAATAGGCGGCGCCAAACGCAATCACGAAGGAGATCAGCAGGCACAGGATGGCGGTGCCAACCGCGATCTGCTCGCGAACCGTCAAGCGGTCCTCGAGAGCCCAAATCTTTCCGCGCAACTTGGCGAGCAATGGAAGCCCCTTGTTCCGGCCGGGCGTTTTCGCCCTTTGCCGCAGCGCACCTTCTACAACCGAGACGCAAGTATCCCGTTACGTCTGCTGATAAAATTGCGGGGATTTGGTAACGGACGGCTAACCCTGAAAACCCTGTCTCCTCGCGCCTTTGTGATTGCAGGGCGCCGCTTTGATGCTGCCGCTTTCGCCAGGCTGCGGCTATTCAGGAGCGAACGCCGGGCGATACCCTTGGAAACGGATCGGAGACGCCATGAACCGCCGACGCTTCACGCTACTCGCCGCGGCAGCAATCACCCTGCCTTTCGCCGCTACCCACGCATTCGCCAGAGCCTTCGCGGAGTATAACGCCGATCGTCTGCGCAAACTGCTTTCGGCCGGCGGCCCGGTCGTCGTCCATGTCCATGCCGACTGGTGCGCGGTCTGCAAAGCCCAGTTGCCGGTCATGGAGCGCGTGCTGGCAGGCAACGCTTACAAGGGCGTTCAGGCGGTGCGCGTCAATTTCGACCGGGATAAGCAGTTTCTCACGGATTACCGGGTGGTGAGACAAGCGACTATCATCGTCTTCAAAGGCGGCAAGGAGATCGCACGTCTTTTCTACGAGACCGATCCCGAAAAGATCGAACGGACCCTTGCCGCAGCAATTGCATAAATGGAGACTGGAATGCGCCGCCTTGTTATCGCCTTCGCCGCCCTTGCCGCGTTCAGCAGCGCCGCACTCGCGGATTTCGTGACATTCGACAAAGCGAAATTCGAAGCGATGGTGAAATCAAACGCACCTGTGGTCGTGCACACCCACGAGTCGTGGTGACCGGTCTGCCGTGTGCAGGCGAATGTCCTGGAAGGACTTCAGAAAGACCCCAAGCTCTCGAAGGTGACGATGTTCCGGGCTCACCCCGCAACCGATCGCGCCGCACTCGAACCGATCAAGGCGACCGTGCGTAGCCTTATCATCGTTTATGCCGGTGGCAAGGAGATCGGCCGCCTCCACTCGATCACCGATCCGGAGTCGATCCGCTTGATCGTCGAAATGGCAGCGGAAGAATGACCGCAACCCTTCTCGCATTCTTCGCGGGCACGCTGACCGTCCTCAATCCCTGTATTCTACCGCTGCTCCCTATCGTGGTGGCGGCGGCATTTGCCAACGGCAAACTTGGTGCGGCTGCCTTGCTCGGCGGTCTGGTGGCCGGATTTGCGACTCTCGGGATCATCGTCAACGCGACCGGTGCCCTGTTCGGCATCAGCGAAGTCGCGCTGCGTAACGGCGTCTCGGTACTTCTGATCGTCTTTGGTCTGGTGCTGCTGATCCCGGCGCTGGAACGGCGCTTCTCCAATCTCGTTGCGCCGGTCGGCGCCGCTGGTGCCAACCTCGCGGCACGCGCGAGCAATTACGGGGTCGCCGGACAATTCGCGGTAGGAATTTTGCTCGGCGCGATATGGGCACCTTGTTCGGGCCCATCTGTGGGGGCTGCGCTCTCGCTTGCCGCGGAAGCTGGCGGCTATGTCGCGGCAGCCGCGCGCATGACGGCTTTCGCGCTCGGCGCGGCACTGGTGCTCTTTCTTGTCGCGATGGGCGCGCGGTCGCTCGCCACGCGTGGCGGTAGCGTTTCGCGCGTTGCGCCTTTTGCCAAAAAAATTGCCGGCGGCGCTTTCTTGCTCGTCGGCTTGCTGATGATTACCGGGCTCGACAAGCAAATCGAAAGCCGGATGCTCGACCTGCTGCCGAACTGGCTGATTACGTTTACGACCAAATTTTAACGCGCATAAAAGCGGGAGCCGCATGCGCGGCTCCCGCTCGCCAGCACGAATCCGTCTGACTACTTTCCGGAAATTTATGCGTTACTTTGCGTTGGCGCGGCTGACGCAGCTCGGCGCGCTCGCGCCGGCAGCCGACTTATCCTTCACGCCCTTTTCGCATGCTGCCATCGTATCGAAGCTGCAGTCGATCTTGTCCGGGCCCTTCAGACAGAACGCTTTGTCACCGGATACCGGCGGTGCCGACTGTGCAGCGGCGGCTCCGATCGAGAGGGCGAGGATGGTTCCAACGATGGCGAGGCGCATATTGTATCTCCCTGGTGGAGTGAATCTCCATGGGGCACCAACACGAGCCATTGCGCTTCGTTCCGTACGCTATCGCGCATACCGAAAGAAAAACTATCGGTATTGGCGAAAGCCGAAGAGTTGCATCAGAGGATTTTGCGGCTCCGCGCTTTTCTTCTGCTGCGCGCGCCGAACGACGCGCTGACGCGGCGGTGCCTGGCGCTGGATTTTGCGCTGACGCGGGACGACGGCGGGTTGTTCTTCCGCTTCCGGCTCTTCTTTCTGCGGTTGCGCAGGGATCGTCGCGGTCGTTTCCGGTTCGCTCTCCGCGTTCTCCTGATCCGGCTCTGCGGGAGCATTCGCCGTGATGGGCTCGGGTTGCGTTTCGATGGCCGGTGCCGGCAACGCCGCTTCCTGCCGCTCGATCTCATCCTGGGTCGCGAATGGAACCGGCGCGGGTTCCGGAATGAGCAAGGGCTCTTCCTGTGCGTCGATCGTTTCCGGCATCGGAGCGGTCTGCTCCGGGAGCGGCTCGCTCCGCGCAACGACCGGCGGAGCCGGATCGAATTTCGAGGCGAGTGGCTCCTGCGGGGCGCGCGACGTCATCAGCACGCCGAGCGTGCCGAACGCGAAAAACAGGAGCGCAATGGTGATCGCGGTGGCAAACAGCACGATGCGAAGCCCGGAAAAAGCCGAAGGCTTTCCGCGCATTTTCAGCTCACGCCGAAGATTCTTATTGTGGTGGCCCGCCGCCATGGGCAGGCAATCTATCTGAGTCGGCCTTCGCGCGAATCAAAAGATTTCGCGGACGGCAACCCGCCTCAGGCGGGAACCCCGCGCGGTCCGAACAGAATAATCCCGGCTCCGATCAAACAAATCGCAGCCCCCAGCGCGTCCCAGCGGTCCGGCCGCGCGCCCTCGACTGTCCAGAGCCACAACAGCGAAGCAACGATATAGACGCCGCCGTAAGCCGCATAAGTGCGCCCCGCGGCATCGCTTTCGACATAGGTGAGCAGCCACGCAAAGGCGACGAGCGAGAGCGTACCCGAGATCAGCCATAGCGCCGACTTGCCGAGCCGGAGCCATGCCCAGAACGCGAAGCAGCCTGCGATCTCGCAGAGCGCCGTGAGCGCAAAAATGGCGATGGAGAACATTGCGGCGAACCCTCGCCGCTATTCTGCGGCGAGGATGGTGTTGCGTACAATGGGATAGATCTGGCTATTCCACTTCTTACCCGAAAAGACGCCGTAATGGCCGACACCGGCCTGCAGATGATGTCGCTTGCGATGCGGCCGGATGCCATTGCACAAATCTTGCGCCGCCAGCGTCTGCCCGACCGCGCAGATATCGTCGCGCTCGCCTTCCACCGTCAACAGCGATGTCTTTCTGATCGCGCGCGGCTCGACAAGTTCGCCGCGGAATTTCAACTCGCCTTTCGGCAGGCGAAACTCCTGGAAAATCTTCTGCACGGTTTCCAGATAGAACTCCGCGGTGAGATCGAGAACCGCGAAATACTCGTCATAGAAATCCTTCGCCGTCTGCGCCTTGTCGAATTCGCCACGCATCAGGTTTTGATAAAGATCCATATGCGCTTTCACATGGCGGTTCATGTTCATGGACATGAAAGCCGAAAGCTGCACAAAACCAGGATAGACCCGGCGGCCCGCGCCCTTGTGCTGCGGCGGCACCACCGAGATCAAATTCTTCTCGAACCATTCGATCGGCTTGCCGGTCGCGAGCTCGTTCACCTTGGTGGGATTGATCCGGCAGTCCACAGGGCCCGCCATTAGCGTTAGACTCTTGGGCTGCCCGCGCATGCCGTTCTGCGCCATCACCGACGCCGCGACCAGCGCGGCAGCGCAAGGCTGACACACTGCAACGATATGCGCGCCGGGGCCGATCGCGCCCAGAAAGCGGATCATGTGATCGACGTAGTCGTCGAAGCCAAAGGGTCCCGCCGACAGCGGAATGTCGCGCGCGTTGTGCCAGTCGGTGATGTAAACATCATGATCGGCAAGCAGCGTGCGAACGGTTTCGCGCAACAGGGTCGCGAAGTGGCCGGAGAGCGGCGCGACCACCATGACGCGCGGCTGCGCGGTCTCGATGTCTTTCTTGAAATGCAGCAGCGTACCGAAGGGCGTCTGCATCGCGTTCTCTTCGGTTACCGCAACCTCGCGGTTACCGACCAGCACACTCTTGATGCCGAAGGAAGGCCGCGTATGCGTAAGCCTTGCGCGCGAGACCATCTCGAAGCCCGCAGCAATCGCACCGAACGGCGTTTGTCCCGCGTAACCATTGAGACCCGTCACGATGCCACGAACATTGGCAAGCGCCTGCTCAGCAAATGAGCGAAACGGCTCCGTAAAGTCCGACTGTGCCTGATACGCTGAATAAATCATTCAATCCCAGTCCCGTTGCCCAGCCGCGTGTGGCGCTGCAACAGGCTAGCGGATTCTGCGCTGCGGTGCGATAGTCAACTTCAGTCTAACGCCGTGGAGGGTGACTGTTCCGCTCCGCGAAAGCGAGGAGCCATGTCCGCATTGACGCTTACGATTGCGAGCAAAAATTACGGCTCATGGTCGTTGCGCGGCTGGCTGCTTTGCAAGATCGCTGGCATCGAATTCGACGAGCATGTCGTCTCCGCCGACGATCCCGGCGCGCGCGCAGAGCTTCTGTTGCTGTCGCCTTCTTTTCTCGTGCCTTCGTTGCAGCATGGCTCCGTCAAGGTGTGGGACACGCTCGCCATCGCAGAATATCTGCACGAGTTGAACCCCGGCGCAGGTCTGCTTCCGGCAGACACCACCGCCCGCGCGCATTGCCGCGCGATCGCCGGCGAAATGCATTCAGGATTTTCGAATTTGCGCTCGGCATTGCCGATGAACGCGAAGGCAAGCTACCCGGATTTCAAGGTCTGGCAGGGCGCGGAAGCCGACATCAGCCGCATCACCGAAATCTGGCGCGACTGCATCAAGAAATACGGCGGTCCCTATCTGTTCGGAAAATCGCCGACGCTTGCCGACGCGATGTATGCGCCGGTCTGCTCGCGTTTCACGACCTATCACGTCAAGCTCGATGACGTGAGCGCAGCTTATTGCAAGGCGATCATGGCGACGCCGTTCATGCAGGAATGGATCGAGGCGGCAAAAAAGGAGCCGGACGAACTCGCCGAGCTTGAAGTCGAATTCTAAACGTCAGCCGGTATTGGCTGCCGGCTCCATGTCTTCGACGTAGTTCTGCTCGTGGCCGCATTCGCAGAGATAGACCGCGGCGCGCTTGTTACCAGCCAGAATTTCCGGGCCGGTGAGACGGATTCGCATGCGCGTGCCGCAGACATCGCAGACGCGCTGCTGCATGCGTGCGCCAATGCGCGAAGAATTGCTGTTTTCCAGTAACGCAGACATTGCGCTCTCCTTTATAAAAGGGCGGGAGCGCGGATTGCGTGTCTCTCAGTTGGCGATCTTTGCCTCGGGCCACTCGCCAATGGATCGAAGCTAGGCTGATCCAGCCGTCAACACCAGTGACAATTTCAAGGCAGGGATTGGGTCGCAATTGCGACTTAGATTTCGCGTTGCACGCACTCAGTATAAGAGATCGGGGGAGGCGCTACCGCGCACCTCCCCCGCGACATCGTCCCTATTGGCCCTGGAAACCGACGCCGATTGCTTGCCGCTGCAACGGCAAAACAATTTCAAAAACGAACCTTTGAAAAAATCCGGAAGCCCGCGGGGAGGAAGAGACGCGGGCTTCCGGCCTTACAAATTTAGGCGGCCTTCTTGGCGCCGGTCGGGACTTCCGAAATCGTCTTCAGAATCTGCGAAGCGATCTGGTAGGGATCGCCCTGCGAATTCGGACGACGGTCTTCGAGATAGCCTTTGTAGCCGTTGTTCGCGAAGGAATGCGGGACGCGGATCGAAGCGCCACGATCGGCAACGCCATAGGAGAACTTGTTCCAGGGCGCGGTCTCATGCTTGCCGGTGAGACGCTTGTCGTTGTCCGGACCATAGACCTTGATGTGATCCATGAGGTTCTTTTCGAACTGCGCCATGAGCGCTTCGAAATATTCCTTGCCGCCGACTTCGCGCATGTACTTGGTTGAGAAGTTGGAGTGCATGCCCGAGCCGTTCCAGTCGGTGTCGCCGAGCGGCTTGCAGTGCCACTCGATGTCGATGCCGTATTTCTCGGTGAGGCGCATCATCAGGTAGCGCGCGATCCACATCTGGTCGGCTGCGGTCTTCGAACCCTTGCCGAAGATCTGGAATTCCCACTGGCCCTTCGCCACTTCGGCGTTGATGCCTTCGTGGTTGATGCCGGCTTCGAGGCAGAGGTCGAGATGCTCTTCGACGATTTCGCGCGCGATGGAGCCGACGTTCTTGTAGCCGACGCCGGTGTAATACGGGCCTTGCGGCGCGGGATACCCTTCGGTCGGGAAGCCGAGCGGACGGCCGTCCTTATAGAAGAAGTATTCCTGTTCGAAGCCGAACCATGCGTCGGCGTCGTCGAGGATGGTCGCGCGCTTGTTGGAAGCGTGCGGGGTGACGCCATCCGGCATCATGACTTCGCACATGACGAGCGCGCCGTTCTTGCGCGCGGCATCCTTGTAGATCGCGACGGGCTTCAGCACGCAATCGGACGAATGGCCTTCGGCCTGCATCGTCGAGGAGCCGTCAAAGCCCCACAGCGGAAGCTCTTCGAGCTTCGGGAAGTCCGCGAATTCCTTGATCTGCGTTTTACCGCGCAGGTTCGGCACGGGCGTGTAACCGTCGAGCCAGATGTACTCGAGACGATACTTGGTCATAGGGATCTCTCAGTGGTTGGAAGTGACTGTCCAGGGCACTCCCGCGACGTTTTCTTGCGGTACAGCGCTGCCCGTTTCAGGGCACGCTCACGAAAACGGCACGAAAGTCAGCCGGAGAACTTTAGCCAGCGCTCAAAATGCGCTCCACCAAAGCAGCCGCTTTTTTGAGCAAATGTTATGCAAAGCCTGCTTTTTTGTCAGGCAAACATGGACAAAAACGAGCAAAAGGAACTGAATCTCCTCCACACCGCTTGAAACAAGCGAACCGTATTCGAGGAGAATTCAAAGATGGCTGCCCAAAACGAACGCACATCGGCGAAGATCTTTCAGTTTCCCGCCCGTGGCCGCTTCGCCCCTGCGAATGCCATGGTGCAGCAAGACAACGCGCTGCCGACCGTCGAATTCGGCAGCGGCTGGTACCACGAAGAAGCAATGAGAGAAGAGCAGAAGGCAAAGGCGCGGGCAAGCTGGTCGGGCGCGGGCGGTGCTGCCGATGCCAAGGTCTGGTATGAAATCGCCGAAGCCCATGGCGTGACCGAGTTCCTCGGGTATGACCTTGAGGCGGCCGAGGGCCAGATTCAGGCGCTGGTGCGCGATGGGGCGCAGGTCGGTTCGGCCGAGACCGGGACTTCGGTGCAGATCGTGGTGAACC
>DAORMJ010000004.1:163354-181862 GCA_035440445.1 Xanthobacteraceae bacterium | reverse complement strand
CGCCGCGCCCGGTTGCTCATCCTTCGGCTGCCGCCCCGCAACCCGCGCCGGCACCGGTTGCTGCCCCCGAGCCCGCACCGGCTCCGGCAGCAAGCGACGACGACGAGGCCCGCTTCAACGAAATGGCGCAGCGTCTCGAAGCAGCATTGCGCAAGCCCGCGACGCCTGCGCCCAAAGCGCCGGATCCCCGCCCGGCACCTGCTCCTGCGCCGATGCCGCAGACGCGGCCGATGCCTGCCGCCACGCAGCAGCCGGCACCGAACCCCTTCGACAGTCTCGAAGCCGAAATGGCGAGCCTGCTCGGACAAGACAAGAAAAAGTAAGATGAAGCGCAGCCATGCCGTAACCATCCTGTCCTTCGCGCTGCTGCTTGCCAGCTTCGGCACGGCAAGCGCGCAGGACATCAGCGTGAATTTCGGCAATGGCACCGGCGTCACCGAGCGCGTCGTTCAGCTCGTCGCGCTGATCACGATTCTTTCGCTCGCGCCTGCGATCCTCGTCATGGTGACGAGCTTCACCCGCATCGTAGTCGTGCTCTCGCTTCTGCGCACGGCGATCGGCCTGCAGACCGCGCCGCCGAATGCGGTCGTGGTCAGCCTCGCGCTCTTTCTGACCGCATTCGTTATGGGACCAGCGTTCCAGACCGCTTACGACACCGCGGTGAAGCCGGTGATAGCGGGCGAGATGCAACCACAGCAGGCTTTTGAAAAGGGCGCCGAGCCGTTTCGCGCCTTCATGCTGAAGAACGTGCGCGAAAAGGATCTCGCCCTCTTCATCGATCTGTCGCGCGAGAAGAAGCCCGAGACCGCGGAAGCAACCCCGCTCCGCATTCTCGTTCCCGCTTTCATGATTTCAGAATTACGCCGCGCCTTCGAGATCGGCTTTCTCCTGTTCGTGCCGTTTCTCGTGATCGATCTCGTGATCGCATCCGTGCTGATGTCGATGGGCATGATGATGCTGCCGCCCATCATCGTCTCACTGCCGTTCAAGCTGATCTTCTTCGTGCTGGTGGACGGCTGGAGCCTCGTCGCAGGCTCGCTGGTGCAGAGCTTCGGGACTTAGCGCGCGCTCAACTGATCCGCGCGCGCGGGCACAGGCTGCGCGCCGGGATAGCGCGCGTGATAAATTTTCAGAAAAGTAGCGAGCGAATCCAGGCTCGCCAGAATCTTTGAGGCGGCACCGATTGCGCGCGGGCTCGGATTGAGCGTGATCTGATCGAAGGCTTCCTTTTCGGCCGCGCCCGTCATCTTGCCCGCGAACTTTTCCTTGAGCCGCGCAAGGCCGAGCTTTTCATCGGCAAGCGCGAAAGCAAGGCCCGCACGCAGAACGTCATGGCGTTCAAGCTCGTTCAGCGCCTCTTCTTCCTTCCAGCGCTCGCCGAGCATGGCTTCGATCGCTTCGCCCGCCGCGCGCCAGCGCCGCGCGGCAAATAACGTATCCGCACGCTGCCGCTGCGCCTCCGGCGTATCGAGGGAAGCGAGCAGATCGAGCGCCTGATCGAAACGGTTGGCGCTCATGAGCGCGCGGGATTCGAGCAACAAGCGTTGCTCGCGCAAATCCTTCGGCAGATCCGCCATCCGCGTACCAGCCAGAATGGCGACCGCGCGTTGCGGCTTGCGGTTCATGAGATAAATGATCGCAAGCCGCGCCGCGACCTGCGCGCGCGCAGCCCCCGTCAGCCGGTATTCGACCTGATACTTCAGCAAGTCGGCAGCCTGATCGAGCAAATCAACCGAAACCAGCCGGTCGGACAAGCGGCGGATCAACTCGTCTCCGCGGCGGCCAACCGGCGTGAGCTTGGAGAAGTCATAATAGAGCGCCAGCGCATCGATCGCCGGAAGCGCGTCGGCTTTGCCGGTGAGAAACAGGTCTTCGAAGACCTGGGACATCTCGTTCTGCAGCGTGCGCGTGACCGAAGCATTGGCCTGCGAAAGCAGCGCTGCGTCGAGCAGCCGGAACGCCTCGCGATAGCGGGCTTCTTCGACATAGAGCCGCGCCAGCATCCGGCTCGACTCCAGTTCAGTCCGGTCACCGCGCCAGAAGAATGCGAGCGACTCCAGGCTCTCGATGGCCTTGGTGCGGGTGAGTTCGCCGCGCGCATATTTCAGGCCGACGAGTTTATAGCGTGCTTCCGCCGCGGCCGGACGATTGTCCGACGCCGACGCCGCCTCGAACAGCGCTTCGGCGCGATCCACGCGGCCAAGCCCCTCGGCAAGGTGACCGGCAAGAACCGAATATTCCGCGGCCATCTCGGCAGGAACCTCCGCGGCGTCGAGTTCGGCAAGAAGGCGGTTCGCTTCAGGAAAATCGCGCACTTCGATCGCCGCGCGAAGTGCCGCAAACAGAATGCGCCGCTGCAAATCGAGCGGCAATAATTTCAAGCCCACATTGCCTGCGCGGAACTGGTCGCGCGCCTCGGCCCAGGCGCCCATTTCTGAATAGGCGACGGCGCGCAGCAAGGCGGCGTCCTGCGAGTCGGCAAGCTCGGCATTGGCAAAGTTGTCGAGCGCTTTCGCCGGCCGGCCGATCATCAATTCGCTTAAACCCCGCAACAGAAAGAAGCGCGCATTGACCGGAAACTTGTTGTCCTCGCGCACCAGCGCGTCGAGCGCGCCTTTGGCCTCCGCCGAAAGCCCGTGCGCGAGATAGAAGGTCGCGAGTGCGAGACGCGTATCGAGTTTGCGCGGCTGATCGGCGCTGAGCGCGGCGGCGGTAAGAAGCGGCTCGCGCTCTTGAAAGCGGCGGTTGCGTTCGGCTTCCCACAGCGCGGCATCGAGCGGCGACGAAGTGAGCCGCTCGGGTGCCGCACGCTGCGCATTCGGCGCGGTCGAAAGAAACAGCCCCTTCGGCCTTCCGATCACCACATAGTCCGAACGCAGCGTGACGCCGAGGTCGTCGGCAAGCGGCAGGATCGCAACACCATGCGCGGACGGCAGCAGACGGAATTCAACGAAGTCCTGCGCGCGCAGAATTCCGCGCACCGGGTTGAGCGCAGTCACGACCACGATCTGGTCGCCAATATCGGGATCGGTAACGCGATGCACTTTGCCTTTGGCGGCGTCCTCGACCGGAACTGCAAGAGCGGCTCCGGTATCTTCCGAAGTCCGCTGCACGCTGAGCGGACGCGTGGAGGCCGCGACCGCATCCCCGAAATGCACCGTCCAGTTCTTGCCGTCGGATTCCGCGCTGGTCAGCCAGCCGCCCTTCAGCTTCAGCCGCAACAGTTGCCCGTGCTCGGTCTTGACGATGGCGACGTCCGAAAAGCTGCGCGTTGCGTCCGCCGCGAGTTCGGTGACATCGATTTCGCGTTTGCTGTCGAAAGCGATCCAAACGCGATCGCCGCGCCGGAACACCGCGGACGCCACCGGCTCCTGAAACGGGAAATAAAGGCGCACACCGTTCTGCACCTGCGTCACCGTCGCGTGCACTTCGCCGGTCGGAGCCGCCGGGGCTTCCTGCTTCTTGACTTGCGCCGGGACTTCAGGCGCCGCGGCCTGCGGCTTCTGCGGCTCGACCGGGGCTTCCGCTTTCGCGGGCACTTGCGGCTGCGGCTCAGCCTTGCGCTCTGGCGCCTGCACTTCGGACTGCACCGGCTCGGGCTTGGAAGCAGGTGCCGGCATCACATCGACGATGAAAGCGCTCTGCTCGCGGAATTGGCGGACGGTTGCCTGCGGCGCGAGCACGAGACGCGCGATCGCGATGCCTTCCGCATAGTCGGTCTCGAGCGACACCACGCTTTTCGGAAGCGCGCCAAGCGCGTCCCCGAGATCGATCTTCACCGGCGCTTCAAAGACGATCTTGATCTCCTGCCCGTCCTGTTCGGCGCGCACCTTCACGGGCTCGCTCATCGAAAAGGCGAAACGCGAAAACGTCGGCGCATCGGCAAGGCGAAGCCGGATCGGCTGCCAGACCTTGGCCTTCTGCTGGGAGGCCTTGATCCGCTGTTCGGCATCGCGCGCGCGGCGCGCGAGTTCGTCCACCACTTCCTGCGGCAGTCCCGGCGGCAGGCCGGTCCAGTCCTGCGGCAAGAGATCGACGAAGAGCTTTTCGCCCGCTTCCATCGTGTTGACGGTGAGCTTGTGCAGGAACGCGATCCGGATCGCGGTGCCGTCCGGATCGGCACGCGCCGCCTGCACGAAATCCTTGAACTGCGCCTGCACGCGATCGACCGCAACCCGCATCGGCTTCGCGAAGCGGATCACGAGCACATTGCTGTCGGAAAGCTGGACGTCCGTTTTGATCTCTTCGGGAAACGTGAAGACGAGACGCGCGAAGCCGCTTTCCATGGACGCGGACAACTCGACGTTCGGAATTTCGGCGCGCGGTTGCGCGAAAACGGCGAATGGCAGCGCGGCCCAAACCAGCGCGCCGAGCGTCACGAGGAGCGCACGGCCGTTTCTACGAAGGAACGCATACATAATACTGGGGCCTGCGAGGCTGCGAAAATCGCAACGACCCTAGGCAATCAGCGTTAATGCGGGCTTAGCGCCGCAAGACGGTAAACAAAACCTTACCGGGTCGCGGGCGGCTGCTTCTGCTGGTTCTGCGTCTGCTGCACCGGCGGCTGTTTCGCGGGCGCAGGCGGGAGATTGACGCGCGGCAGATCGGAAGCCGGCATGTTCTTGTCGGGCGTGGTCCCGCGGGCAAGCTCCACTGTGAGGCGCTGCGCGGCGTCCGGGTTCATGACCGCGAGCACTTCGGAGAGCTTGGCCGGCTTCATCGCTTTCGCGATGCCGACCAGCACGGTGACTTCCAGCTTTTCGAAAATCCGCGCCGCTTCTTTCGGCTTCATGTTCTCGTACATGACGACGAGGTTCTTCATCTTCGGGCTGTCGTCCGCCGTCTCCGGCTTCGCCGGATTTTCAAGCGCTCGCAATTCGTTCAGGCGCTGTTCGAGCCGCTGCTCCGCTTCCTTGATGAGTTTTTCGCGCAGCTCGATTTCGCGGGCCTGCTTGTCGAGCTCGATCCTGCGCTGCTGCAGCCGCTCGAGCAGCGCCTTCTGCGACGGCGAAGTATCGCCCGGCACGCCGACATTGATGCCCATCGGCGTTTCCGGCGCACGCGGCGGCACCGGCGGCAGTTCGGGCTCCTGCTTCTTCGGCGGCTCTTCTTTCTTCGGTGCGGCACTCGTGAATTCGAGATCGGTATCCGGCACGTTCTGCGCGACCGGCGCGGGCGTCGCTGCGACCGTGGTGACACGATGCGTCGCCGTCGAAAGGATCCCCATCCCCTTGATGACGAGGAGCGCCGCGGCGGCGAAGATCACGACGGGGATGAGACGCAGCTTGGTCATTGCCGATTGCTTTTACGCGGCCTGCCCTGCGGCGGCGGCGCGAAGGCGAAGCGCCAATGCCTGCGCGGCCTGGGCAGTCCGGTTCGGCGAACGCTGTGCCGCTTCTTCGCGGCGAAGCGGCTGCACGCTGGCCATGACCGGCGTTTCGGGTTCGGGTTTCGGCTCAGCCTTCCGCACGCTGTCGGCCAGCTGCGCGATCTGCGCGATGCGCACCAGCACCTGCTCGCCGCGCGCGATCTGGTCGTCGAGGTCGCGCGTCACGTCGAGCGAAGCACGCAGGCCCTCGCCCAGCGTCGCATTGGTTTCCTGGGTGATGGAGCGCAGATTCTTGATCGCGCGTTCCGCGAACTCGGTCGCGGTGACGAGTTCGGCGATCGTGCCGCGCATGGCGGAGTCGTCGGCTTTGAGCCGGATCAGCCGCTTGTTCAGCACCACGCAATAGCCGATCGTCAATGCAAGCAGCACTGCGACGAGCCCCTCGATCACGAGGCCATAATAAGATCCGGTCATGCTCCCTCCATTCTGCTCGTCATCGCACCGGCACGCTCGAACATCGCCATCGTCGTCTTCGAGCGCCGCAGCGGCTTCGCAACTTTCACGGCAACGCGGTCGCCGACGCGGCCCATGCGGCCTTCCGAAAGCACGGCGTCGCCGCAACGCACCTTCACCAGCGCATCGGGCCGAACGTCCAGCATCAGCGTATCGCCGACTTCCAGATTCATGATCTGCTTCAGCGGCAGCTTGTCCTCGAACAGCACCGCGTCCACTTCGACCTGCGCGTGCCAGATCTCGGTCGCAAGATGCGACTCCCAGATCGGATCGCGGCCGAACTTGTCGCCCATGAAGTTCTGCAACAGCAGTTCGCGGATCGGCTCGATCGTGGCGTAGGGCAGCAAAATCTCGATGCAGCCGCCGCGGTCTTCCATGTCGATGCGCAACCGCATCAGGATCGCTGCATTGGTCGGACGCGAGATTGCCGCGAATTTCGGATTGGTCTCGATGCGGTCGATCTCGAACTTGACCGGCGTCACGGGACGGAAGGCAGCTTCCGCGTCGCTCAGCACCACTTCCATCATGCGCTTTACGAGCGCCGTCTCGATGGTGGTGTAAGGGCGGCCGTCCATGCGCACCGAATGCATGCCGCGGCGCCCGCCGAGCAGCACGTCGATCATCGCGTAGATCAGCGAGGACTCGACCGTGAACAGGCCGAAGTTGTCCCACTCCTTCGCCTTCATCACGCCGAGGATCGTCGGCAGCGGGATCGAGTTCAGGTATTCGCCGAAGCGCACCGAGGTAATGCGGTCGAGCGAGACTTCGACGGTGTCGGAGGTGAAGTTTCTCAGCGACGTCGTCATCAACCGCACGAGGCGGTCGAAGACGATTTCCAGCATCGGCAGGCGCTCGTAGGAGACCATCGCCGAGTCGATGATCGCGCGCAGGCCGTTCCGGTCGGCAAGATTGATGTCGTCGAGCCGAAAGCCGAGCAGGCTGTCGATCTCGTCCTGATTGAGCGCGCGCTCCACCGCGACCTTGTGATCGAGCGGATCGGCTGCCTCGTTATCGACCATTTTTTCCCAGTTGTCCGCAACGTCCCTGTCGTCGGGCTTGCCCGGCGAGGCGGCGGTCTGGGTTTCCATCTCTGCCATGTTGGCGAACCGCTATTGCACCACGACTTCTTTGAAGAGCACGGCACGGATTTTCGCGGGCGCGATCGCGATGTTGATCCTGCGCGTCAGTTCTTCCCGCAGCCGGTAGAGCCCCGCCGATCCTTCTAGATCGACCGCGCGCAATTCGCGCAGATGCACCTGAAAGGCATCGACCACGCGGGGGAGCGCAGCTTTCACCGCGTCCTGCGTCTTGGCATCCGCCATCTCAAGCGTGACTTTCACGCGGAGATACTGCGGACGTTCGCTGGTCGCCGAGAGGTTCACGGTCATTTCCGGCAGTTCGAAAAAGACCGCCGGCGGCGGCGCCACGACCTGATGCTGCTTGTCGGCGGGCTTGCTCTTGAAGAACATGAAATAGCCGCCGGCCAGAAGCGCGATCAGCGCCAGACCTGCGCCGCCATAGATCAGAAACTTCTTTTTGGATTTCGGCGCGGCCTTGCCTTCACCTTCGGCAAGGTCTTCCGCGACTGCGGCTTCGGCCATGATTCTCGCTCCCCTCGGCCGAACCGCTCCCGAGGTCCGGACACAAAGTTAACGCTAGAGCCGATATGGTTAACGAAATCTAAAACGCGGCAATTCTTGCCGGGTCGAAGCTGCCGGGAGGCAGCACCCGGCAGGGGCAATTTTTATATAAACTATTGATTTTACTTATATTTTCAGAGTGGCACGGCTTCTGCTGAGGGTATGGCGGGTCACACCGCTGGGGAGCGTGTCGGAGGCCCGGACTTGGGGAGCTTGGGCCATGGATAATGCCCTTCTGGTTGGATTGTCGCGACAGGTCTCGCTTCGGCGAGAGCTGGACGTGATTGCGAACAACATCGCCAACATCAACACCACCGGCTTCAAGGGCGAGTCCGTCAAGTTCGAGCAGCATCTCGATCCGACCGCCCGCCACGAATATTTCCCCGGCAACGACCGCCGCATCGCTTTCGTGACCGATCGCGCGACCTTGCAGGATTTCAGCCAGGGCCCGCTTCAGCGCACCGATGCACCGCTCGATGTCGCGATCGACGGCCCCGGCTTCTTCGCCGTGCAGACGCAGAACGGCGAGCGCTATACCCGCGCCGGCAATTTTCACCTGAACCCGCAAGGTCAGCTGGTCACCAACAACGGCCACCCCGTGCTCGGACAGGGCGGCCCGATCGTGTTCGAGCCGACCGACACCAATATCGCGATCGCCGCCGACGGCACCGTCTCGGCCACCAACGCCGCGGGCCAGGTCGGCGAGCGCGGCAAGCTGCGCATGGTGACCTTCGCCAACCCCACGCAGCTCTCCGCGCAGGGCGACAATCTCTGGGCTGCCACCAACGGCATCGTCCCGCAGACCGCGACACCCGCGACCCGCGCGGTGCAAGGCACGCTCGAAAAATCCAACGTCTCCGCGGTCAAAGAAATGAACCGCATGCTCGAGGTAACCCGGGCCTACACCACCATTTCCAACATGCAGCAGCGCACCGACGAGCTTCGCCGCAGGGCGATCGAAAAGCTTGCCGAGGTCTGATCGCGAGCAACAGGAGAATAGACAATGCGCGCTCTTTACACCGCCGCCACCGGAATGATGGCGCAGGAACTGAACGTCGAAGTCATTTCGAACAACATCGCGAACATGCGCACGACGGGCTTCAAGAAGCAGCGCGTCGAATTTCAGGATCTGATGTACCAGAACCTGCGCCGCGTCGGCACCAACACCTCCGATCAGGGCACGCGCCTTCCCGCAGGTCTCGACATCGGCGGCGGCGTCAAGGTCGTCTCGACCCCGCGCGTCATGAATCAGGGCAACATCTCGCTCACCGAGAAAGACCTCGACGTCGCGATCCGCGGCGAAGGCTTCTTCCGCGTCACGCTGCCCGACGGACGCATCGCCTTCACCCGCGCCGGCTCCTTCGAGCGCGACGATCAGGGCCGCATCGTGACGCCGGAAGGCTATCTGCTCGAACCGCAGATGACCGTTCCGGCGAATGCGACCGGTGTCACGATCAACCAGTCCGGACAGGTTTCGGTATCGCTGCCGAACCAGACCAATCCGCAGGAAGTCGGGCAGATCCAGCTTGCGCGCTTCGTCAACAAAAACGGCCTGCAGCCGATCGGCGACAACCTCTTTCTCGAAACCGCGTCGAGCGGTACGCCGCAGCTTTCCAATCCCGGCATCGACGGCTCCGGCACGCTGCTCCAGCGCAACCTGGAAACCGCGAACGTGAACGCGGTGACGGAAATTTCCGACCTGATCGCAGCCCAGCGCGCTTATTCGATGAACGCGAAAGTCGTCTCGGCCGCGGACGAAATGCTGCAATCCACCGCCAACATGTTGCGCTAAGGAAGCACGGCAATGAACCGCATCAAGGCCACCGCCTTCCTTCTCTGCCTATCGCTCGCGGGACTTGGAGCTTTCGCGGCAAGCGCGCAAAGCGCCCCGCCCGCCCTCAAGGCCGAAGTCACGGTCGACGGCGAACTCGTGCGCATCGGCGACATCATGGACAACGCCGGCGCACTGGCGAGCCAGCCGATCTTCCGCGCGCCCGAACTCGGCGGATCGGGCACGATCCAGGTCCACCGCGTCATGGAAGCCTTGCGCGCGCACGGCATCCTGGTCTTCGACACCCGCAATCTCACCGAAGTGCTCGTCTCCCGCGCGAGCCGGAGCGTGACGTTGAGCGATCTCGGCCGCGCCATCGCGGAAGCGGCGGCCAAGCGCTACGAAATCGCCAACGCCTCCGATCTGAGCGTGACCTTCGATGCGCATATGCGCGCCTTGCAGGTCGAGCCGAGCGTCAACGAAGCGCCGCGCATCGTCAGCATCGTCGTCGATCAGCGCAATAACCGCTTCGACGCCATCGTCGACATGCCGGGCTCGATGACACTCCGCCGCAATCCGGTCCGCATGACCGGAACGCTGATCGAAACCATCGAAGTCGTCACCCTCGCCCGTCCGATCACGCGCGGCGAAACCATCCGCGAAACCGATCTCATCACCGAGCGCCTCCCGCGCGCCGATGTCGTGACCGACGCGCTCACCAAACCCGAGCACGTCGTCAATCAGGCCGCGCGCCGGGCGCTCCGCGCAAACCAGACGCTGCGCGCCGCCGACCTGATGAAGCCGCAGATCATCGCCCGCGACGACGCCGTGACCATCGTGTTCCGCTCCAAGGCGATCACGCTGACGCTGCGCGGCAAGGCCATGGGCAACGGCGCAGAAGGCGACACCATTTCGGTGCTCAACCCGCAGTCCAAACGCATCGTACAGGCGACCGTGACCGCGCCCGGCGTCGTCACCATCAACGAAGCCGCGACGCTGAATACCGCATCCATTCAGAACACCACCCGCTGAACAGACAGAGTTTGAGAGAGGAAGTAGCCGTCATGTATATCGTATTGGTTCGCGCGGGCGCCGTGGCGCTAGCGGCGTCGCTCCTCGGCGGTTGCGCCACGGTGGACCGCATCTCGAACATCACGCAGGCCCCGGCGCTCTCGCCGGTGAACAATCCGACCACGACGCCGAACTATCGGCCGGTCTCCATGCCGATGCCGGAGCCCGTGCCGGTCGCCTATAGTCCCAACTCGCTGTGGCGTTCGGGCAGCCGCGCCTTCTTCAAGGACCAGCGCGCGCATCAGATCGGCGACATTCTCACCATCAAGGTCAAGATCGCGGACAAGGCGCAACTCGACAACGAAACCAAGCGCGACCGCAAGGGCGCGGAAGATTCCGGCATCACCAACCTGTTCGGGCTCACGAAAATTCCGCTCACCAAGCAAGCGATCCCGAACCGGATGCTGACGACCGACTCCACGACCACCAGCGAAGGCAAAGGCAACATCAACCGGCAGGAAATCCTGCAGACCAATGTGGCCGCCGTCGTCACGCAGGTGCTGCCGAACGGCAACCTCGTGATCGAAGGCAAGCAGGAAGTCCGCGTGAACTTCGAAATGCGCGAACTCATCGTTGCCGGCATCGTGCGCCCGGAAGACATCGAGGCCGACAACACGCTCGACTCGCAGAAGATCGCGCAGGCCCGCATCTCTTATGGCGGCCGCGGCCAGATCACCGACATCCAGCAGCCGCGCTGGGGCCAGCAGCTCTTCGAGCATCTGATGCCCTTCTAGCGCCAAAGCAGGTTTCGTTTCGCGCGCCGCTCCCCAACCAGACGCGCGAAGCGTAAGCCGGCCGTAAGCTCCCCCTTGTCGGCCGGCCTATCTCGGCCCCCGCTGCTCCCCGGCGGGGGCCGCATCTTTTTCCCGCCGCGATCGGGTTCCCAAAGCAAGCAGGCAACGCTCTGTTTACCCGAACGCGAGAGTCTGCCCTTCCTCGTATTCGTAGCTGCGTAAGGGACGGCACATGAAAGAGCGGGACGACAACGCCAACTATCTTTTTCGCTTTCTCGATTATCGCAACCACGTGCTGAAGGCGCAGCTCGAGAAATGCGTCGACGACGCCGACGCCAATACGCGCGGCAAGCTCCGCCGCGGCAATTTCGGCGCGATCGAGGTCTGGCGCGACGACCGCTTTGTCGGCCGCTGGGAAAAGACCGAGAACTAACCCGCTCTCTCGATGGAACTTGTTCCGTCACGGATCGTTTGGATGCCGTGGCAAGCGAACAACCGACTGCGGGCGTAAGCGTCTGGGAGACGTTTCGGCCCGATTTTCCAGTTCAGTCCCTGAAAAGCGACCTGCGCACCGAGGTTCTCGTGATCGGCGCAGGCGTGAGCGGCGCGCTGGTCGCGCAGGCGCTCTGCGCGCAAGGCCGCGAAGTCACGGTCATCGACAAAGGCACGCCAGGCGAAGGCTCGACCGCGGCCAGCACCTGCCTGCTCCTGTTTGAAATCGACAACCCACTCACGGTTCTCGAAGGCAAGATTGGCAAGGAGAGAACGGCGCGCGTCTGGCAGCGCTCGTTTCGCGCCATGCACAATCTCACGCAGAAGGTGCGCGAGCTCGACATCGATTGCGATTATGCCTTGCGCGATGCCCTGCTCCTTCCCGGCAATGTGCTGGGGCCCGCCGGCTTGCGGCGCGAATACGAGGCGCGTCTCGCGCTCGGCTTTCCGTCGCGGATCATGGAGCGGGACGAGTTGTTGCGCGAGTTCGGCATCGATCGCCCTTGCGCGATCCTTTCGGGAAACTCGGCGGAAGCCCATCCCATAAAGCTCGCGCTCGGCGTCCTTCGCCGCGCGCAGGCGCAAGGCGCGAAGGTTTTCGCTCCCGTCGAAGCCGCATCGGTTGAAACCGGCGAGAAGCAAGCTGTCGTCACCACGAAAGATGGCCAGCGGATCACCGCCGATTTCGTCGTGTTCTGTTGCGGCTATCAGCTTCCCGAATTCCTCTCCGTGAAGCGTCACCAGATCGTATCGACCTGGGCCGCGGCGACCAAGCCGCAACCGCAGAACCTCTGGCCGTCGAAGGCGATGATCTGGGAAGCCGCCGACCCTTATCTCTATATCCGCACGACGCTGGACGGGAGATTGATCGTTGGCGGCGAAGACGAAGATCACAACGACAATGCGCGGCGCATCAAGCGCACGCCCGCCAAGCTCAAGCGCTTTCGCACAAAGCTCGGACGGCTGATGCCGCAACTCGATTTCGAGGTGGACTTTGCCTGGTCCGGCGCATTCGGTTCATCCTCGACCGGACTGCCGATGATCGGCAACGTGCCGGGCATGCCGCGCGTCTGCGCCGTGCTCGGCTTCGGCGGCAACGGCACGACCTATGCGCAGATCGCCGCCGAAATGATTGCGAATGCGCTTGGCGGAAAGACGGAGCCCGACATTGACCTCTTCGCGTTCGGTGAAAACGATTAGACCGTTTGACAATCACCCCGCGGCGTCGCCCACTGCAAGCGGCGACGCGCGGGAGAAAGTCATGAGCCAGTATGAAACGCGCTACGACGAGCCGGCAGAACCACGGCGAGGCCCCTCTTTCCTCACCTTGTTCATCGGCAAGGTGCTGCTGCTCGCACTGACGATCGTTGTCGTCTGGCTACTCTACGGTTATCTCTTCGCCTTCCAGCTCGATTTTCTTGGCTGGGCCTATACGAAACTGCAGCCGCTCACGATCCAGCTCTACGCGCTGGTCGATAATTATTTCCCCGATAGCGTGCGCTATAAATTCCGCGCGGCAATCACCGACGATCTCGGGCAGCGTGCACTGTTTCTGTTGCTGCTGACGGCGGCCGTAGAGCTGACGCTCTATTGTTTCTTCCGCCTGATCAAATCGATCTTCGTCCGGCGCTAATTCCAGCGCGGCTGCGCGATGATGAGAAACAGCGCAAACAACGCAAACGCGATGCCCGGCAGCGCAAGGATCAGCAGAAGCAGGATCGCGAGAACGCGGTTGTTGTTCCTGTAGGCGAGAAAGCCGCCGACCAGCGAAAGCGCAGTACCGGCGAGCAAGGCAAGCCAGATCCCGACATTGAACGACGAGACCGTGCCGTCCGACACGCCCCAGAAGAAAAAGAAAAGAATACCGGCTGCGACAAGCGCGTCGAATGCGATGAGCAGCCGGATCAGCAAGGGCTATTCGTCCCGATAGACTTTCTCACGCCGTTCGTGGCGCTCCTGCGCCTCAATCGAAAGCGTCGCGATCGGACGCGCTTCGAGCCGCTTCAGCGAAATCGGATCGCCGGTCTCGACGCAATAGCCATACGTGCCGTCTTCGATCCGCTCGAGCGCGGCATCGATCTTCGCGATCAGCTTGCGCTGCCGGTCGCGCGCGCGCAGTTCGATCGCGCGATCGGTTTCCGAAGATGCGCGATCGGCAAGATCGGGATGATTGACGTTCTCTTCCTGCAAATGCTGCAGTGTCTGTTTCGCTTCGCGGAGAATATCGTCTCGCCAGCGCAAGAGCTTCAGCCGGAAATATTCCTTCTGCCGCTCGTTCATGAAAGGCTCGTCTTCGGAAGGACGATAGTTGTCGAGCAACGCAACCATGCAAATGGTCCCCTAACGCTTGTCCCTGCAGTCTTCCGCGAGGCTTATGCTGCCTCGTCCGAATTGGGCGGGGCTTATAGCGATGTCACCCGCCGCCAGCAATGGGCAGTCGGACACGCGGATAGGTCGGGAACGTGACGCGGGGATTACGGGCTGGCCGCCGCTCAGGCCGCTTTCGGCATGCGTTTGGCGATCTCGACCGCCACGCGGAGTTCGATTTCGCCCAAAACTTCATCCAGACCGGGCGTTCCGCTCTTTTCTGTGAGTTCCCCGAGCATGCCCTGCAGTTTGGCGAGCGTGCCGGTCCGCAGATCGGAACTCAGCAGTTCCGCCTTTAGCGCGTCGAGGAGATCGAGCGCCGACCGTCCACGCCGCGTAAAGCGTTTGCGCCGCTCGCCGGCATCTTCAAAACCCTGGAGCGCAAGGAGCGAGTCGAGCCCGCCGATGCCCGATGCCGCCTGCGCAGCTTGCGGCCAGCCGCTCGCAGCGGTTTCACCGAGCGAGAAACTGCCGGAGGCCGACGCCTTCCTCGCCCCGGAGGACGAAGCCGTGCCGCTGGTCTGGTTCGGGCCAAGGATGCGCATGTCCCGGACGATCGGCCCGCTATGGTTAATGCCGGGTTAAGAGCCCGGCAGTTGTTGCCGCCCGGCCTGGACTTCTTTGCCGCCGGTCATGCGCGGCATCGCAGGGTGAGCGGAAAAATCCCTGTGAGTTCAAAGGCTTGGTTCCTTGCGGCCCGCTGGCACGGCCTTCGCAAAGGTTTTCCAGCATTTTCACCATCGACCCGCTGGGGAGCCCTGTCGATGAATAAGAAGGTCCGTTTTCTGCTCGGCTTATTCCTCGCGATCCTGATCGCGGGACAGGCGAATGCCGCGTCCCGCCTCAAGGATCTCGTGGACGTCGAAGGCGTGCGTGAAAACCAGCTGATCGGCTACGGCCTCGTGGTGGGCCTGAACAACACCGGCGATTCGCTCAATAACTCGCCCTTCACCCGCCAGAGCCTGCAGGCGATGCTCGAGCGCCTCGGCGTCAATATCCGCGGCGCACAGCTTCGCACCGGCAACGTCGCCGCCGTGATGGTGACGGCAAACCTGCGCGCTTTCTCGACGCAAGGCACCCGCCTCGACGTGGTGGTCTCAGCACTTGGCGATGCGAAGAGCCTTCAGGGCGGCACCCTCCTCGTCACCCCCCTTCTCGGCGCCGACGGCAATGTCTATGCGGTCGCACAAGGAACGGTCGCAGTCGCGGGTTTTCAGGCCGAAGGCGATGCGGCCAAGATCATTCGCGGCGTGCCGACCGTGGGCCGCATTTCGAACGGCGCACTGGTCGAGCGCGAGATCGACTTCGCGCTGAACCGCATGACGACGGTGCGGCTCGCGCTGCGCAATCCCGACCTGACCACCGCCAAGCGTATCGCGGGCGCAATCAACGATTTCATGGGTGCACCGGTCGCGGAACTCGTCGATCGCGCCACCGTCGCGCTGACGGTGCCGCCAAAATACAAGGGCAATCTGGTTTCGCTGCTGACCGAGATCGAGCAGATCGTGATCGAGCCCGATCAGCCTGCCAAGGTCGTCATCGACGAGCGATCCGGCATCATCGTGATGGGCCGTGACGTGCGCGTCTCGACGGTCGCAGTCGCGCAAGGAAATCTCACCGTCACCATCACCGAACAGCCGCAGGTGAGCCAGCCCAACCCCTTCACCAAGGGACGGACGCAAGTCGTTCCGCGCACCAACATTCAGGTGCAGGAAGATGGCCGCAAGTTCGGTCTGGTGAATGAAGGTGTCTCGCTCAAGGAACTCGTGGACGGGCTGAACGCGCTCGGCGTCGGCCCGCGCGATTTGATCTCGATCCTGCAGGCCATCAAGGCATCAGGCGCGATCCAGGCAGAAATCGAGGTGATGTGATGGCAGTTCCGGTCATGGCGGCGCTTTCCGCCGCAAGCGCAGTCGCCGAAACGGTTGAAAAGCTCTCTCCGGCCGCGAACCGCAAGATTAAAGAGACCGCGCAGCAGTTCGAAAGCGTTTTTTTAACCAACATGTTCGAAGAAATGTTCTCCGGCATTCAGGAGCAGGACGGTCCGCTCGGTGCCGGCCCCGGCCAGAGCGCCTGGCGCTCGATGCTGACGGAAGAATACGCGAACACGATTGCCAAGAATGGCGGCGTCGGGGTCGCGGAGCATGTACAGCGCGAACTTATAGCCTTGCAGGAGCGTAACCGATGAACGACGAAGTAAAGCGGATTTCCCAGGCGATTAAGAGCCGCGACGAAGCAGAAGTGCTGTTGCGCCGGATCGGCGACTCCATGGTCCGCCTTGTGCAAATCTTCGAAAAGGAAACCAAGCTCGTGGAAGCTGGCCAGATCGCCAGCGCCACCAAGCTGACGCAGGAGAAGACCGACCTCGCCGCGGTCTATCTGCGCGAGATCGAAATTCTCAAAAGCAACGCGGGCTTCATCGGCCAGACCGTTCCGGTGCTGGTCGACGAACTGCGCCGTGCGCATCAAACCTTCCGCGAGATTCTGAGCCACAACCTTCGTGTCGTCGCGACGGCCCAGTCGGTCGCCGAAGGCATCATGCGTGGCGCTGCCGACGAAGCGGCGCGCAAATCCTCGCCGCAGGCTTATGGCGCGAACGGCAAGGTTGCTAGCGGCTCGCGGAGCGCGCAGCCGGTCATGGTCAGCCGCGCCAGCTAAACCCTACCCTATACGAATGAGGAAAAGCGCCGGCCCGAAAGGGCCGGCGTTTACCATTTAACGATCTGTTAACCGCTGAAAACAGGGCATTTCCTGCGGCTCAAACGCCGATGGTAACGATTTCTTAGCCACGATTATTTACACATTCTTCTGAAACGTCATCGCGCGCAGCCGTGTGCTTTCGACGTTGTTCAGAAGGACCTATGCCATGGCCAACGACGTTACCCTCTCGAAAGGCGTGCGGGCGAACCTGCTTTCGCTGCAACAGACAGCCGAGATGATGGCTCGCACCCAAGAGCGGCTTTCGACCGGCAAGAAGGTCAATTCGGCGCTCGACAACCCCGTCAACTATTTCACTGCCGCGGGCCTTCACGCCCGCGCGGCTGATCTCGGCACCCTGCTCGATTCGATCGGCAACGGCGTGCAGACGATCGCCGCCGCAGACAAAGGCATCACCGCGATCACCAAGCTGGTCGAAAGCCTGAAGTCGACGGCAAAGCAGGCCATCATCGCCGGGCAGCCTGAAGCGACCTATGCGCTTCAGATTCAGGGCTCGCCCATCCCGGATGATGCCTCCGTCGCGACCGGCTCGGTCGGTTCGATCACCGGCGCATCGACCTTGCAATCCCTTGGTATCGCCAACGGCGAGACAATCACGATCTCCGATGGCACCAACACCGTGACCCACACGGTTGTTGACGCGACTACGGAAGATGTCGACGACGTGATCGCCTCGCTGAACGGCGGCGGCGCTACCTGGACTGTCGCTGTGAACGGCAGCGGCAATCTCGAAGTCACCGCCAACAGCAATGCGACGACGCTGGCGATCTCCGGCAACGGCGCGGACAGCGTTTTCGGCACGACGACCGGCTCGAGCCTCGTGAACAGCGCTCTTGGCGCACTGACCGGCACCATGACCGTTCAGGTTGGCACGGGTGCGGTCCAGACCCTCACCTTCGGGGCGGGCCAAATCGAGACCCGCGCCGATCTCGCCACCGCGCTGAGCAACCTCACCGGCGTTACCGCCACGATCAACGGCTCCGACGAAATCGAAATCACCTCGACTTCCTCGAGCAGCGTCACCATCGGCGGCACGACGAGCCTTGCGACATTGGGATTGACGGCTGGAGCGGTGCAGCCGACCGCTACCGTCAGCACGCCAAATGCCACCCGGGCTTCCTTGCAGTCCGATTACAACGAACTGCTGCAGCAGATCACGCAGCTTGCGCGGGACGCCTCCTATAACGGCGTCAATCTTCTGAACAGCGACAACCTCGGTGTGATCTTCAACGAAGACGGCTCGAGTTCGCTGACGATCAACGGCGTGGACTTCAGCGCCGCCGGCCTCGGCCTGACGCCGATCGCGGGCGACGGCTTCCAGATCCAGGCGAACGTCACGGCAGCGATTGCGCAGCTTGACGCAGCAACCGCCCAGTTGCGCGCGCAGGCGTCGGCCTTCGGCTCGAACCTCTCGATCGTGCAGGCCCGTCAGGACTTCACGAAGAACCTGATCAACGTGCTGCAGCTCGGCGGCGACAACCTCGTGCTTGCTGACTCGAACGAGGAAGGCGCCAACCTTCTGGCGCTGCAGACCCGCCAGTCGCTGTCCACCACCTCGCTCTCGATGGCAGCGCAAGCCGACCAGAACGTGCTGCGCCTCTTCCAATAGCGTTAAAGAAACGATACCAGCGAAATGGCGGCGGGGCTTCAGCTCCGCCGTTTTGCTTTTCAGTGCTGCGTTATTTCCTCGCGCGCAATGCGTTCTAACTTCTCGTTAACCATCCGCACCCAAGCGCTTCAGTAACGAGCCGTTAGGGCCCGGCATGAGAGAAAGCATGCCCCGGACACCAGAATGGTGGCCGGTTAGTAACGTGTAACTCCTAGGAAGGATTGGCTATGTCTAACATTACTCTTTCGGCTGGCGTCCGCGCTA
>DAORMJ010000004.1:162242-163341 GCA_035440445.1 Xanthobacteraceae bacterium | reverse complement strand
TCCCTGCAGAGCACGGCGGAAATGATGAACAACGTCCAGCAGCGCCTCTCGACGGGCAAGAAGGTCAACTCCGCGATCGACAATCCGGTGAACTTCTTCACCGCCGCTGGCCTCCAGGCCCGCGCAGGCGATCTGTCCACGCTGCTCGACAGCGTCAGCAACGCAGTCCAGACGATCGCTGCAGCCGACAAAGGCATCACGGCGATCACGAAGCTCGTTGAAGCTGCCAAGTCGACCGCAAAGCAGGCCCTGACGGCAACGGCGCCGGCTGCGACCTACGCGCTCGGCATCACCGGTTCGGCAGCGATTGCCGATGACGAAGCGGTTGCTACGGGTACCGTCGGTTCGATCACTGGTGCTTCGACCCTGCAGTCGCTGGGTATCGCCAACGGCGAGGTCATCACGATCTCTGACGGCACCAACACTGTCAGCCACACGGTCGCTAACGCGACCACGGAAGACGTCGACGACGTCATCGCGTCGCTGAACGGTGGCGCCGCGACCTGGACCGTCGCCGTCAACGGCAGCGGCCAGCTCGAAGTCACCGCAGACAACGCGACCGACACGCTGACGATCTCGGGCAACGGTGCTGACAGCGTTTTTGGCACCACCACGACCTCGAGCCTTGTGAACGCCGACATCGGCGGCCTCACCGGCACGCTCACGGTTGCGGTTGGTACGGGCGCTGCGCAGACGCTGACCTTCGGTTCGGGCAACATCGAAACCCGCGCTGACTTGGCTACCGCTCTGTCGTCTCTGACGGGCGTAACCGCGACGATCAACGGCTCCGACCAGATCTCGATCACGTCGACTTCGTCCGACAGCGTCACGATCGGTGGCACGACGACCCTCGCCACGCTCGGTCTGACGGCTGCTACGACGAATCCGACGGCGACGATCGGCACGCCGAACGCGACCCGCACTTCGCTTCAGAACGACTTCAACGACCTGTTGTCGCAGATTTCGCAGCTCGCTGCGGACGCTTCGTTCAACGGCGTGAACCTTCTGAACGGCGACAGCCTCTCGGTTGTCTTCAACGAAGACGGCTCGTCCTCGATGTCCATCGGTGGCGTCACCTTCGACGCAGCTGGCCTTGGCC
>DAORMJ010000004.1:147442-162231 GCA_035440445.1 Xanthobacteraceae bacterium | reverse complement strand
GAACGCCCAGTCCGGCAACGCCTTCCAGGACAACGCGACGATCAACGCGGTCATCACCTCGCTCGACGCGGCGACCTCCACGCTGCGCACCCAGTCTTCGACCTTCGGTTCGAAGCTCTCGGTCGTGCAGACCCGTCAGGACTTCACCAAGAACCTGATCAACGTGCTGCAGGTCGGTGCCGACAACCTGACGCTGGCTGACTCGAACGAGGAAGGTGCCAACCTCCTCGCCCTGCAGACCCGTCAGTCGCTGTCCACCTCGGCGCTGTCGATGGCCGTGCAGGCCGACCAGAACGTCCTTCGCCTGCTCCAGTAAGCAGACGAGACATAGAAACAATGGCGGCGGGGCCAAAAGCCCCGCCGTTTTCTTTTGCAGAGTTGAAAGCCCGGCTGCTTTCGCGCAGCTTCAACGGTAAGCGGGTCTGGGCTGATTCGGAGGAGCACGAAGATGGGCTTGAAGGTCGAACTGAAGCCTGGCGAACGGATCATCATCGGCGAGTCGATCGTCACCAACGACGACCAGCGCACCCGGCTTGTGATCGAAGGCGACGCGCCGATCCTTCGCGAGAAGGACATCATGACGGTCGAAGAGGCCGACACCCCCTGCAAGCGGGTCTATCTCGTGGTGCAGCTGATGTATCTGAGCCGCGACCCCCAGAACCACCACGACGCCTATTTCCGGCTGGTCAAGGAAATCATAGCCGCGGCACCCAGCACGTCGCGCTATTTCGACCGTATCAATAATCAGATTTTAACCGGAAATAGCTACAAAGCACTCAAAGAGGCACAATCTCTTATTGAGTACGAGAAGGAACTGCTCGCGAATGCGTGATGCGGCCAATACCTACGCGAAGAACGCTCAATCCACCGGAAGCCCCCGCGAACTCGAAGCCCAACTCCTGATGCGCGCAGCCGCCAAATTGCAGGCTGTCCGCGATGGCGCGTTGATCAATAGCGAAGAAGTCGTCTCCGCGATCCGCTACAATCGCCGCCTCTGGATTTTGTTCGGAAGCTCCGTGACCCGGCCCGAAAATCCGCTCCCCGTTCCGATCAAGCAGAACCTCGCGAACCTTGCGAACTTCATCGTCAAGCACTCCCTTTCTCTGGAGACTTCGACCGAAGGCAGCGCAGATCGCGTCGGCGTGCTGATCAACATCAACCGCGAGATCGCCGCGGGCTTGCGCACCACGCAACAGGCCGCCTGAGCGGACACACAATCCCAAAAAGAAAAGCGCCGCGGCACACCACCGCGGCGCTTTTTCTTTTGGTCTCTCTTCTTAGAGGAATTTGACCAGCGAAAGCTGCGAAAGCATGGCCGTCACCTGCAAGGACGCCTGCATCCTCGTATTCAGCGCGAGCAGCTTCACGCCGATCTCTTCGTCGGAGACGTTCTCGATGTCCGAGATCATGTCCTGCAACACCGGCGAGCGCTCCGCGAGACGCTGCTTCGCGCTTTGAGCCGACAGGTTCGCGCCGGCGATCTCAGTCTGAATGGCTTCCACCTGCTGCGTGCCGGAGGGAATATCCATGGCCGCGCCGACACGGGAGGCGAGCGCGTAATAAGCGTCGCGCGCATTGGGGTCCGTGGAAGAAAAGCTCATTGCAGCGAAGACCGCTTCATTCTGGACGATCCAGCGAATGCCTTCTTCGTTGGCTCGCGCGCCGTAGTTCACCGAGATCGCCTCGTCCACGCGTGCCACGGCGGTCGAGCGCGCATTATCGGTACCGGCATCGCCGAGATACCAGGAAATGGTGTTCGACGCGGTGCCATCGGTCATCGCCGTCGCATTGTAAAACGGCGGCGAGCCCGCGATCCGTTGCGGCGGATTGGATGCATCGGTCGCGAAGAAGTCGTTGCCTGCCTTCATCGCAGAGGCCGCCACCAGATCCGTTTTGCCGAGACGTTGCAGCTCGGTGTCGAGCGCGGCGGTCATGTTCGCAGCGGTATCGGCAGGTGTCGCGCCGATCGTGAACTGTTTGTCGCCCGGAGGCGATGCCGTTGTCGCGGTGAGCGCGATGGCCGTACTTGTCCCGTCCGGCATCGTGAGCGATATGCGCACCGTGCCGCCGTCAGGCGGGTTGCTCGCGCCAAGATCGACCGAAAGTGCTGCCGGTGCCGCCGTCGGACCGGTGATCGTTGCGCCGAAACTGGTGGTCGCGCCGCTGATTTTGAAACCGAACGGATGCGCGCCGTCCTCCTGCAGCGAAACCACGCTGCCGGCAGCAGCATTGACCGTGATGCGGCCGCGCTGGTCGGCGCCCTGATCCGCCTGCAGCCGCTCGTTGATGATCTGCTTCAGCCCGGCCTGCGTGCCTTCGCCTTCCAGAATGCGCGACATCGTATCGGTGGCCTTGGTATCCGTCGCGCGGCCGGAGAAGAGATAGCGGCCGCCGGCATCGGCATTGAGCAGGCTCAACATTTCGCCGAGGCGACCCAAGGCCGAACGCTGCGCCGCGGTTTGCCCGTCCTGCACGAGGGTATAGCCGATCGGCGCGGTCAGGTCGGCGCGCGTCTCGTCGCGAATATCGCCAATGCGCTGCAGCGAGATGTTCATCAGCTTCACGCGCGTCTCGATGTTGGTCGAATTCGACTGGAACACCGAGGTACTGGAAAGTTGGGCACGAAGATTGAGCACGAGACCGGCTCCGAGCCCGAGCCCGCCATAAGTGCTGGATTTCTTTCCGGTGCCGAGCTGGCGCTGCAAGTCCGCCAGTTGATCGCGCATTTGCGTGATCGTGCGTGCCGCCATCGACGTAGAGAGGCTGGTCGAGGAAAGAGCATTCATAGGATCAGACCCTCATCAGCAGATCGAACATTTCCTTCACTGCTGTCATTACGCGAGCATTGGCGGCGTAAGCGTTCTGCAACGAGAGCAGCCTCGCCATTTCGGAGTCGACATTGACACTGGTGCCTTCGGCATAGCGGTCCTGCAACGAGTTCAGCACCACGTCCTGTCCTTCCTTCAGGCGCACGGCGTTGTCGGTCGCCGTGCTCTGATAGGAAATGACCTGCTGCGCAAAATTCACCACGGAACCGGAGAACGGCGTGTTGACGCCACCGATGCCAGTGCTTGCAGAGAACGATTGGTTTGTGGCGGTCAGCCGCTGCCAGAGGAAATCGGGCCGCGTTGCGTCGCCGGGCAAGGTATTCGCGTCAATATTAACGAGCGCAGACGAATTCGTAAGCAGGCCGGAATTAACCGCGATGCGGCCGGCAAAGCCGAGCTTCTGCTGCACGCCGCCATTGATGAAATTCGAATAGAGCGTGTTGGAGTTGCCATCGACGAAGAACGGCAGGGTCGCATCGCCCGATTGCAGCGTACTCGTGGTGACCGTCGCGCTCAATGAGTCGATATTGACGAGGTTCGGCAATCCGTCATCGAGCACGCGCAGGACCGACCCGCTGGGGTTGTCGAATTGCACGTTCGGGCCAAGCGCGGCATTGAGCGCAGCGATCGCACCGGCGACACCGCCCGAGAAATCAATGCCGATTACTTGATCGTTGGGATCGGAAGTATGCAAGTTCGAGAGCGGCAACGAAGAAGGATCGTCCACCCGCACGAGCGTCACGCGATGCGTCGTCGGGCCCGCAGTATCGGTATAAGTAAGCGAGATCGAATTGCCGTTCTGAAGCGAGGCGAGATCGATTTCGAAACCGCTCTGCGCGCCCGAAGTCGCCACGGCGCTGTCGATCGAACGGCTGGAGAGCGAGGTCGCGAGCGCGTGCGCAATTTCGTCGAGCTGGGCTTGCGCCTTCACCAGAATATCGTCGCGCAGCTCAACCAGCCCGGCAATCTTGCCCGAACGGATCGAATTGTCGGCGATCAGATCCAGCGAGTAGCCATTCGGCGCCACGAGCTTGATCGAACCCGTGCCGGAAATCGACGCATCGGCGTTCCAGGTCGATTGCGAGCTTAGCGGCCGTTCGTCGAACGCGAGCTGCGAAGCCTGCATGTCGAACAGACTTGTGCCTGCATTCGTGAAGATGGAGATCTGGTTCTTGCCGTTCGACGTGACCTGAATGTCGATGAGCCCTGCCAGCTCCATGACAGCATTGTCGCGCTTGTCGAGCAGCGCACCGATCTCGACGTCCTGACTGCTCAGCGAGATGATCTGGTTCTGCGTGCTCTCGATCGTCTTCAGGAGCCCGTTGACGCGCTCGACCGCATCGGCGATCCCGCTCTCGGCCTGGTTACGCATCATCGTTATGTCGTTCGACAGCGTATTCAGCTTCTGCGCCATCACCTGCGCGGCATTCAGAACCGACTGCCGCGTCGCGACCGATTGCGGATCGGCTGCCAGGGACTGCAACGAACTCGAAAAGCCGTTGATGATGGTGTCGAGCGCACTCGCCGCACCCGGCTCGCCATACATCTGATCGATCTGCTGGCGGAATTTCGCGATGATATCGATGTAGTTGGAACCTGCGAGTTCCGTGCGCAGCTGCCGCTGGACATAAATGTCGAGTTCGCGATTGACGCTGGCGACGCGAACGCCGACGCCACTGCCGCCCGCGGTAGCGGTTTCGAGCGAGACGACCTTGCGCGAATAGCCCGGCGTCTCCGCGTTCGCGACGTTGGTCGCGACCACGTTGATCCCGATCTGGGTCGCCCGCAGACCGCTTAGTGCCGACGATAGCGCGCTTGTCAGGCCCATCTTCTATACACCTTCACCGCCTTTAGCGGATCATGTTGATGGTTTCTTGCAGCATCTGGTCAGCCGTGGTCACGATGCGCGTGTTGGCGGCGTATGCCTGTTGCGTCACGATCAGCTTCGTAAACTCGTCCGCGATATCGGTGTTCGAACCTTCGAGCGAACTGCCGACAATGGAGCCGGACGCACCGAAGATCGCCGGACCGGATTCCGTGGTGGCTTCGAAAGCCCCGCCGTCGAGGCGCTTCAGGGCATTCTCGCCGAGGAAGCTGACGAGCGGAATCTCCGCGATATCGATCGCGCGGCCGTTGGAATAGCTTGCAACCACGCGGCCCTTATCGTTCACGGCGATGGATTTCAGTTCGCCCGCCGCATAACCGTTCTGGTCGAGCTTGTTCACCTTGACCACGCCGTTCGCGTCCGCGAACTGGGTGATGCCGGACTGGCCGTGCGAGAGCGTGACGTCGCCGATGGCAACCCCGTTGATGGTAAGCCCGGTCAGCGTCACGGCCGGCACGTTCGGCGTCAGCACGCCGCTCGCGTTGAAGGTGTAAACCTGCCCCGAGTTTCGCCAGGCGACATCGGTATTCCCGGCATTGGAATTCTCTAGATAGAACATCTCCCACGTGTCGGTGCCGCCAGTCGCCGCAGAGTCGGTTTTCACCCAGCGCATCTGCACGTTCACTTCGTTGCCGAGTGAATCGTAAACCGTGATGGCGCCGCCTGCGATCGACTGTTCAAGAAAAGTCGTTACGTCCGCGCCCTCGACCGTGCCGTCACCCGCGCTGAGCGGATTGCTGTTGGCGAATGCGGAAGGATGAATGAGCTCGCTGCCCGGCGTGTCCGGAGCCGCGGTATAAGCCTGGGTGCGCGGCAAGTTGGACAGGTTGGCGCGATAGTCGATAACGGTCGTCGCTTGCGAAGGCAGGAAGTCGTTGGTGAACTGCACGACCTCAGGGACGCTGCCGACCGGGTTGCCGGTGACAGGATCGAGGGGAAGCGCCTTCAGGTAATAGCCCGAGCCGTTGACGAGATAGCCGTCCTTGTCCAGTTCGAAGTCGCCGCGGCGCGTGTAGAGATCGACGCCCACGAAGACCGGATTGCCGTCCGGGAAGCTCGTCGGCTTCTGGACGACAAAATAGCCTTCGCCTTTGATCGCCATATAGGTGCTGACGCCGGCGGTCTGGATGTCTCCCTGCACGGAGTTGGTCTGTCTCGACATCGCAAGCACGCCGCCGGAGGACTGGCGGGTGGCGCTGGAGCTCGCGACCATGTCGGCGAAGCTGGTATCGACCCGCTTGAAGCCGGTCGTCTGCGAATTGGCGATGTTGCCGGAAATGTTCTCGAGCGCGAAGGACTGCGCCTGCAAGCCACCGACCGCGTTCGTCATTGCACCGAAGATACCCATACTCTTCCTCCAGAATCCGGCCGCGCATGCGGGCCCCAACAGCAATTGGCAATGGGCGTGCCAATTGTGCTACCAATTAAACCATTGAATTTATTAGACAATTTATCGGCGCGGTGCTGCCGGTGCGATGCAGTCTTTGCCGCCCCGGCAAGTTCTGCCGGGCGGAACGGTTGCGGCGCGCGGAATGCCATTCACGCCTTGCAGCGAGTGGATGTCGCCAATAGGGTGCGCCGCCGTTGCAATCCCGGAGCCGAAAGATGCGTTTCGAAGGTACCAAGAGCTATGTCGCAGCCGATGACCTGAAAGTTGCGGTCAATGCCGCGATCGCGCTCGAGCGCCCCTTGCTGATTAAGGGCGAACCCGGCACCGGCAAGACCGTTCTCGCGGCGGAAGTGGCCCGCGCTATCGGCGCGCCGCTGATCGAATGGCACATCAAGTCGACCACCAAAGCCGCGCAGGGGCTCTACGAATACGACGCCGTCGCGCGTCTTCGCGACAGCCAGTTAGGCGACCCGCGTGTCTCCGACATCAAGAACTATATCAAGCGCGGCAAGCTCTGGGATGCCTTCACGTCGGAGCAGCGTCCGCTGCTTCTGATCGACGAAATCGACAAGGCCGACATCGAATTCCCGAACGACCTCCTGCAGGAGCTCGACCGCATGGAATTCCACGTTTACGAAACCGGCGAGACCATCAAGGCGGTCAAGCGCCCGATCATCGTCATCACCTCGAACAACGAAAAGGAATTGCCGGACGCATTCCTGCGCCGCTGCTTCTTCCATTACATCCGCTTCCCTGACGCCGACACCATGCGGGCGATCGTCGAGGTGCACTTCCCCGGCATCAAGCAGCGTCTTGTCGCCGAAGCACTGCGCATGTTCTACGAAATCCGCGAAGTGCCGGGCCTCAAGAAGAAACCTTCGACCTCCGAACTGCTCGACTGGCTGAAATTGTTGATGGTCGAGGACATCGGACCGGAGACGCTGCGCGAGCGCGATCCGAAGAAGCTCATTCCGCCGCTTCACGGCGCGCTGCTCAAGAACGAGCAGGATGTGCACCTGTTCGAGCGCCTCGCCTTCCTCGCGCGGCGCGAAAGCTAAGCCGCCTTACCGCGTTTCCTGCGAAGGGTATCGACGCGGTCGCGCAATCCGCCCGACCACCAATTCGTCTGCGCATAAGCGCGGCCAAGCCAGCCGCCAGCCCAGACCAGTCCGAACGGGATAAAGAGCCGCCAGCGATCGTCTTTTTCGGTGATTGCCGACGCGATCAGTTCGCCCGCCATGGCGGTCGTATTCAGGCCCTGTCCGCCGAACGCACTGGCAATCCATGCGCCCGGTTTGAGCATGCCGATCTGCGGCATGCGATGAACGGCAAACCCCATGATCCCGCTCCAGAAACTTTCCATCGCAACGCCATCGAGTTGCGGAAATACGGAAAGAATGCGCCGCCGCAGCCGCTCTTCGAGATTGGAAGGCTCTTTGAGGTCTATCGATATCCCGGCGCCCCATAACAGGCGATCGCCAAGCACACGGTAATAGTTGAACGAGTTGCGATCATCCTGAATACAGCCGGCATAGCGGATCGTATCCGCAAGCCGCTCGCCGAGCGGTCTGGTTACGCCGAGATAGGTGGCAACCGGCAGGATGGTCCGCTGTAACGCAGGAAATCCAGCCCCCGGGAATGCGTTGGTCGCGAACACAACATGCTCCGCGCGTACCTTGCCTCGCGGCGTAGTCACGACCTTGCGCACACCATCGAGATCCGCAGCGACCGCTGCGGTGTTCTCATAAATCCTGCCGCCCGCCCGTTCGATATTTTCCGCAAGTCTGATCGCAAGATTGCGCGGATGGATATGGAAAGCGTCCTTCTCTTGGAGGCCTTGATAATATTGCTCCGTCCGCAACACCTCGCGAACGCGCTCCACCGGCCAGTATTCGAAGTCGTGATCGAATTCCTTCAGATGCCATTCCGCCGAACGCTTCATGGCCTCAGCATCGTCGTCATAGGAAGCGCGCAAATATCCCGGCACGAGATTGATGCCCGGAAAATCCGACGCCGTCTCTTCCCGGACGATCTCCACACCCATTCGCGACAGCCGGTAAAGCGCACGCGCATCGTCGATTCCGACACGGTCGATGATCTTGGGCAAGCTCTGGTTGAACCCGGCCGACACAAAACCGCCATTGCGGCCGGACGCTGCCCCGGCGACGGCATCGCGTTCGATCAGCACCACGTCCTTGCGCCGCTGCTGCAGCGCACGCGCGGTCCATAGCCCCGCAAAGCCCGCGCCGATCACGCAAACCTCGGTGTCAATATCGTGCGCGAGTTGTTGCCGCCCGGCATAGGACGACGACGTCGCTTCGTAATAGGTTTGTGAAAGACTCATGCGATGACGCGCGGGTGTTAGACGAACCTGATAGAGACAGTCGCGTTCACTGTCGAGGAAACAGAATAATGCGCCGATTGCTGCTTTTGCGCCATGCCAAATCAGACTGGCCGGAACGACTCGACGATTCGCTGCGCCCCCTCGCCGATCGCGGGCAAAACGATGCGCCGGAAATGGGCAAGGCCATGGCGCGGGCAGGTCTCGTCCCCGACCTCGCGCTGATTTCAACCGCAGTCAGAACGCGCCAGACCTGGGAGCTGCTCGCACCCCAACTCGGACGGTCCGTTCGAAGCGCTGAAGAACCGGGCCTTTACGGAGCGTCCGAACAAACCCTGCTGGAATTCACCCGATATGCACCGGAAGAAGCGGAAACGTTGCTGCTTTGCGCGCACAATCCCGGCATCGAACGGCTGGCGCGCAGCTTTGCAAACTCCGGCGATGCCGACGCCATTCGCCGCGTCTTCAAGAAATATCCGACCTGCGGACTTGCGGTGATCGACTTGCCAATCAATGCTTGGAAACAAGCCGCACCGCCAGCCGGACGGCTGGAGATGTTCCTGACGCCGAAGATTCTATCTTACTGAGACGGCTGGACGGCCGGCAAAATCTCGGCGGGAAGATTGCGTGGATCATAGATCCGCGGCCGGTTGCGCATGACGATATTCCAGATCTGCCACATGAACCACGCCCCGACAAAAGCGATCACGCCGGCAACAAGATATTGCCCGCCGAGCATGCCCTGAATCACGACATAGGCCAGCGCAAACAAGACCAGCACGCCGATGATCAGCGACGGCCACCAGCGCCAGGCAGGCATTCCTGACTCATAGACACAGTTGGCTTTCGAACCTTCGATCCGCCGGTGCAACTCGCGAACGAAGCGAACATAGTCGCTACCCTGATCAGCCATATCGATGAGCGACTTCGCAGAAACCGAATGGAGCATCAGCTTCGGCGCGTTAAGCGGCCACAGCTCCGCGATGAAGCGCGACGTCGCCATGTTCGTCGGCTTATAGCCTAGACGAATATGCCGGATCATCGGGTAACCGACACGGCCGCTACGCGGACCAATGGTCCAGTCGAGCGAGTCCTTCGACAGCGAATACTCGTAAGCCGGACCCATCAGGCGCGGCTTGAAAACATAAGTAAATTCTTCAGATGACATGGCGGGCGCTATTTAGACTGCGCGCCCCAGCCATGCAAAAGAAATCGGGCGCAGCCAATCCGACTGCGCCCGGCTTTGTCCAGCTACCAGCCGTAATGGTAACGGCGGGGACCATAGTAATAGCCCGGGCCGTAGTAATATTGCGGGCCATAATAGGCCGGATAATACGGCTGATAGTAGTAGTTCCGGCGATAGTACCGGTCCGAGGCGATCGCACCTGCGACCGCGCCGAAGACGCCGAGCGCGACCGCGGGGCCAACATAGCGACCGCGCCAGCGCACCTCCTCCGTTTGCTGCGGAGTGGTCTGCTTCACGATATTCTGGCTCGGCGCGACGGGGGCCGCCGACGCCGTAACGGGAGAAATTGCGACCGCGCCAAAACCGACGGTGCCGGCCAGGCCGATCGCGGTAAGCTTGCTGCGCAGGGTGTTCATCTGAACCTCCTTTTCACTACGCGACTGCAAAGAGAATCTGGTGATGCCGAGAATTCTTTCAATGCCTGACAACGCCTGGAACCAATTCTAGTTTCATGAACAGGGGTTCAGCTTTGCGCCACTTTCCCGCTATATGAGAATGTAACCAAACCAGCTCTTCCATCGCCGAAACCCGAGTAAAGCGAGCTTTATCGATGAGACGCCTTAAACCGAATGCTATGTCGCGCCGCCAATTGATGCTCGGTGCAGGAATCGGTGCGGGCGCGCTTCTCTCCTCTCCTCTGCATGCGAAAATGCCTTTTGCCAAAGCGCAGGCTCCGGGCTTCTTTCGGCGTAAGCTAGGCGCATTCGAGGTGACGGCCGTACTCGACGGGGACGTCGCGCTCGAACTGAAATTGTACAGCGGCGACGCGGCCGAAATCGCGAAGCTCTCCGCGCAGAGCTACCAGCCGTCTCCGCCGCGCTCTCATGTCAACGCATTCGCGGTCAATACGGGCGATCGGCTTTACCTTGTTGATACCGGCACCGGCGTGTTGATGGGCTCGTCGCTCGGCCGCGTCGCTGAGAACCTTGTGCTGTCCGGCATCAATCCGGATCAGGTCGATGCAATCCTGCTCACGCACCTGCATCCGGATCATTTCGGCGGCCTCACGATGGAAGGCCGTCCGATTTTCAAGAACGCTGACGTCTATGTTGCCGAAGCAGACGCCAAGTTCTGGCTGAGCACCGATGCTGCCGACAAGGCGCCCCCGGATTTCAGACCGTTTTTCCAGATGGCTGTCGCCGCGATCAAACCCTACGCGCATCGCCTGAAGCCGATCCCTGCGAATGGCGAGATCGGTCCCGGCGTTTCGGCGCTTTCCCTGCCCGGCCATACCGTTGGGCACAGCGGCTTCCTGTTCGCTTCCGAGAAACAGCAAATGCTGGTCTGGGGCGATATCATTCACAATGCAGCACTGCAGTTTGCGAGACCGGAATGGACGCTGGCGTTCGACAGCGATCAGGCGCAGGCCGCGGCCGCGCGAAAACGCGCCTTCGACATGGCGGCAACCGAGCGTTTGCTCGTAGCAGGCATGCATCTTCCTTTTCCGGGATTGGGATTTGTCGAGCGGACGGGTGCCGCCTATCGCTATCATCCGGATTTCTGGAGCACGAAGCTGTAAGCGGCCGTCTTCATGCAGACGTGGCACTCTGCGAGTCGAACCTGAAAATCTCCCGATAGATCGTGGGCTGACGAACACCCATCAGCGCAAGCCCCGCGGCAAGCTCGTCCTCGTCCAAAGCCTCGATCAGCAGCATCGCCTCGAACGAGTGGTCCCCGGCGCGGGCCGCATTTATGTCGGCATGCGTTTCAGACGCCGGAGGGTCGGCCTCGAACAGACGCGTCGCAGCGATCCTGTCCGCATTCGCAATCTCGACCGCAGCTTCCCGATAGCCCGGCAAATCGCTGCGCTCGATGAATACGCAAGCGACATAGCCGCCCGCCCCTTCTCCGGACTCCTGCACGATCCTGCCTTCGCCTCGAATGAAATTCTTCAGGCGCGCCCTGATCTTTTCCGGGCAAGGCATCGCCTCCGGAATCCGCGCGTCCGGTTGCAGGCGGTAAAAAATCAGAAACTGCACGTGCGTTTCGGACTTCGCGCGGAATACCCGCACCGAGACTAAGCCTCTCGTCGCGAGGCACTCTTGCGCATGTTCGCGCGTCAGCCAGCGCAGATATTCGGTCTCGTCAACCGAATCCAGATCATTCCAGATTGCGAGGAAATCTGTGTGATTCATCTTTCGCCCTTACCGCGCCTCGAAAATATTGCGACAGCAATAATTGCGCGCAGGACAAGAAACAAATGCACCGCCGAGATCGGTGCGCGTCGCCCTTAGTGATCGCGCGGGGCAGATGGTCGAGAAGACAGGGGCGACCCGGAATCCTCCGCCTCGCCGGCTTTCTCCGATACTTCCTTCGACAATTCGCGAAGACGCTTGCCCGTTCCGATATCGAGTGTCGCCCGCGAAAGCCGCAAGATGCGCGCCGCCAGTTCGCGAAGATATTGGTCCATGACGGTTAGCTCTCTGGTTGACCAGCCACAAAGCCAACGGCGCAAGTCCGGCTGGGTTCCGAAAGCGCGCCGTCCGTCCACTAACGTGCACGGCCGGCAGATCCTGCCGGCCGCGCATTTCGTAAGGATTTTTCGGCCTAGTCGTCGTCATCCTCGTCTTCATCGTCGTCATCACCGCCTTGCATCTGCTCCTGCAGATCCAACACGGCATCGCGCAGCGAGGTGATGAGTGTAACGAGCGCTGCGGATTCCGGGTTGCCCTGGAGCTTCGCCAGCGCGGCTTCGAATTCCGCTCCCTCGAGCGGATTGTCGTCTTCGGCCATGATTGCCTCCTTGATTCTGAGATGGCTCGGATCCCAGTGAAGCACGGCTCAGCAGGCCTTTAAATGACAGGATCGTGAACCGGCGCGATTCGGTGGAACTTTGGGCCTGACGGGGCGTCTTAAAGATATGAAGCGCCTCTTCGACCTGTTCAAAAAACAGCCGGATGAGCCGGCCGCGCCGAAACCGGCGAATTTCTTCTGTCTGTATTGTAACGCCAAATTCCCGCACGAAGACCTCCCGCGGGTCGTCGCCCACCTAAAGCCCCATAAAACCAAGGAAGAAGCCGAGGCTCGTCTGCCGACCTGAGACGACCGGTTCTGCGGCCCCCGCGACTCGGGCTATGGTCCTCCCAACGATAATGGCTGGAGGACGTGATGAATCGGGCAATCCCGCTCGCACTGGTTTTTTTGCTTTCGGCTCCCGCAGCCGCGCAACAGGCGGCAAAGCCGGTGCCAGAATGCGTCGTGCTCCCGACCTCTCACAGCGACCTGACCATCCGCAACAAGTGCAAGCAGCCGATCCACGTCGAACTGTTCGACGTCGCGCGGCAGGAATTGGTGCAGGGCGAACTCGGACCCAATCAGTCGATGCAAGGCCCGGCAGAAGCCTTCGGCGCCATTTGTCCGGCAGGTTTCCGTTCAAGCGTGCAACTGCTCCTCGTGAACCGGCAAATCTTCGCAAAAGATATGTACGCCTGTATTCGAAGATAAAGCGCGCGTAACCGCGCCTCGCGTCCGCTCCCCGACGTAAAAAATCGACCTCTAAAAATACGGAACAACCCCGGCTGCGTGTGGTTGCACGAGGCTAGCGCGGCTTTGCGCGCGCCACCCCGGAGGAGCACACCATGGGACTGTTTTCGAAAGACATTAAGACAATGGACGACCTTTTCCTGCATGTGGTGCAGGACATCTATTACGCCGAGCAGCAAATCCTGAAGTCGCTGCCCGACATGATCGAACTCGCGACGAACCGCGATCTTTCCGCGGGTCTGCGCGCGCACAAGGACGAAACCGAGAAGCAGATGGGCCGTCTCGAGCAGGTTTTCAAGCTGCTTGGCGAAGACGTCAAAGGCGTCAACTGCCCGGCGATCGACGGCATCCTGAAGGAAGCCAAGGAACTGACTGGCGAGATCGCCGATAAACAGGTGCTCGATGCCGGAATTATCGCCGCGGCACAGGCCGTAGAACATTACGAAATGACCCGCTACGGCACGCTGATCGCGTGGGCAGGCGAACTCGGCCGGGACGACATCGCGCGCCTCCTCACGACCAATCTGAACGAAGAAAAAGCGGCGGACAAAAAGCTCACCACCGTTGCGGAAACGCGCGGCGTAAATCGCAAAGCCGCGAGCTAGCGGCCGGTTTTCCGGCGAACTGAAACGCCCTGGCCAAGAAGGCCGGGGCGTTTTCATTTCCGCCTCTTTGCGCCTACGGGGAACGAAATGCGTGTTGCCGGAGATAACCAGCATGCCGCGCTTTAAATTCGTCCTCCTCGATCATCGCTATCATGTGCGAGCGGTGGAGGAGACCGATTTCGAAACCGATGAAATGGCCTGTGAGCGCGCGAGGAGCATGTATGGCAATCGGGCACCCTACGCCGTCGAAGTGTGGGACGGAGGTCGCTTCGTGTGCCGTGTGAACGAAGCCGGCCTCCACTTCTCGCCGCCGCCTCCGATCTCCTAACAGCGGCTTTTGCGCTGTTACTCGGCAGTCAACGAATAACCGTGACACACTGCTTGACCCTTCCGCCGCACGACGCGCAGATGGTGCGCGAAACACGATGGCGCACACAGCGCGCGTGAAGATTGTGAGATTGGAAGCAGGATGCCGGAAGAAATTACGCGCGATGCGCATGGCAACGAATTGAAAGACGGCGACTCCGTCACGCTCGTGAAGGACCTCAAAGTCAAAGGCAGTTCGGAAACGATCAAGCGCGGTACGCTTGTGAAAAACATCCGGCTCACCGGCGATCCGGCCGAGATCGAATGCAACACCAAGCAGGTCAAGGGACTGGTGTTGCGGACGGAGTTTCTGAAAAAGGCCTGAGCGCATTGCGGCCCGGCACTCGCGCACAAGTGCCGGGCGCGCCGTTATCGTCTCAGCGCTCGCAGAGCAGGATTGCCTTGCCTGCCTTCTGACATTGTCCGCGATACTGCCGGTCATTGAGATGAATGACCTTCGCCGGCGTTTCTGAATCGATACACGTGATCGAAATCAGTACATGCGCCTTGTTGGTGCAGGCGTAATTGCCGTTATCGTTTGGAGCGGCAAGATGCTCGGTAAGGTAGGGGTTGCCCTCCCCGCGGGGCCCCTGCGGCCCCACCGGCCCGGCGATGCCGTCCTTGCCATCCTTGCCGGCGATACCC
>DAORMJ010000004.1:134674-147430 GCA_035440445.1 Xanthobacteraceae bacterium | reverse complement strand
GCGGTCCCTGCGGGCCTTGGGTGCCGGCCGGGCCTGCTGGACCTTGCGCACCTTGCGGTCCCTGAGGACCTTGGGGGCCCTGTGCGCCCTGCTTTCCTTCGCAGGCAGCGAGCGCGAGGCTCAACGCACCCGCGAGCCATACCAGTCGAAGATTCATGTTTTTTACCCTCCCTTTTTTCTTGGCAGCTTTCTTGGCAGCCGATTGTTTTCGGCGAGGACGGATTTGGCAACGCGGCGATCCGGCTTTCTCGCAGCAATCGATTTCGCAACGCATCATCGAAAGCGGAACGCAAAAGCGCCCAGCCGCGTTTCCCTCTCATGGCAAAAGAACCCGTAACGCCGCAGAAACCGCCCCCCGAAGAGCCGGGAGAGCGCGCGCCTGTCGAAAGCCCGCCGCCTTCGCAGCCGGACGAAGACCGTCCGCTGGTCGATCCGGTCCCGCCGGAGAAGGATTTGCCCCGGATGTAACCGGACCTGAAACTGCCCGGCACATCGGCGCGAGTCGCAAATGGAACACAGCCGTTCGTTTGCGAAATCCCGGCCGAACTGCAAGAAGTCCTCGTTCTTCTAAAAGGAATTGCCTTTGCCCGACTTCCCGTCCGGCGGTGGTGCGATGGGTCAGGCCATTCGCGGCTTCGATTGGCCTGCAACACCCCTCGGTCCCTCCGCTTCCTGGCCGCAGTCTTTGAAAACCATCGTGCAAATGATGGTGCAGCAGCGCCATGCCATCTGCATCCTGTGGGGCCCCGAACTCACGCTCCTCTACAACGACGCCTACGCGAACTTCCTCGGCGACAAGAAACGCCGCGCGCTCGGCCGCCCGTTCAACGAGGTGTGGTCGGAAATATGGAGCGACATCGGCCCGCTGGTGAATCAGGCGCTCGCGGGCAATGCCACCTATGACGAAAACATGCGGCTCGTAATGAACCGCAACGGCTATGACGAGGAAACCTTCTGGACCTTCTCTTACAGCCCGCTGTTCGACGATCACGGCAACATCTCCGGCATGATCAATGTCGCGGTCGACACCACGCCGCAGGTCAACACGCGGCGCGTGGAGACCGCGCATCTCGAACAGCTGATCCGCGACAGCGCCTTCATGAACAGCATCCTTGAAAGCAGCACCGACTGCATCAAGGTGCTTAACCTTGAGGGCGAACTGATCTTCATGAGCGGCGGCGGCCGGCGCGTGATGGAAGTCGACGACTTCGAGGTGGTCCGCGGCTGCCAGTGGCCGACCTTCTGGCCCGGCGACGGCAAGGACAAGGCGAGCGAAGCGGTCGCGAAGGCGCGCGCCGGAAAGAGCGTGACCTTCGAGGGCGCAGCACCCACCGCGAAGGGCAAAATGCGCTTCTGGGAAGTCAGCGTTTCGCCGATCTTCGACGAAGACGGCAAGCCCGCGCGCATCCTTTCCATTTCCCGCGACATCACCGAGAAGAAAGACACCGAACGCCAGCGCGAAATGCTGGCGCGCGAACTGCACCACCGCGTCAACAACACCCTTGCAGTGGTAAGCGCGATCACCTCGCAATCGCTGCGCAACGCCACCAGCCTGCGCGACGCCGAGCAGAGCGTATCGGGCCGCATCCGCGCACTCGCGAAAGCCAACACGCTCCTGCTCGACGACAAGCTGACGCTGACCACCGTGAAAGAAGTGGTGCAGAGCACGATCGAGCCGTTCGACGAGAGCCGCTTCGCGTTCGACGGCGAACTGACCCACCTTTCCTCGCGCGCGAGCGTCGGGCTCGCGCTGACGATCCACGAACTTTGCACCAACGCAACCAAGCATGGTGCGCTTTCCGCTACCGCAGGCCGCGTTGCCATGAACTGGGGAAAGCGCGGCGGCGACTTCGTCCTGACCTGGCAGGAAAGCGGCGGCCCGGAAGTGACAGCGCCGACGCGCAAAAGCTTCGGCTCCAAGCTGATCAAGAGCTCGTTCGCGGCCCAGCTTGGCGGCAACGTCGAAATGAAATTTGAACCTTCGGGCCTCGTCTGCATTCTATCGGTGCCGCTTGCCGCGCTCGCGCAGGAAAACTGATGCCATGCCGACCGAATACGAATTTCTGCGCGATACCGCCGCGCACCTGATCCGGATTTCGCGCGCCTCGATGGATCTCGGCACCGCGCGGAAGCTCCGCGAGGTCGCCAATAGCCTGATCGAGCGCGCGGACGCGCTCGCGCCGAAAGACTGAGCCGCCGGAAACGCTCACCGGATTACAGCTTCTGCGCGGCCTTTGCCGCTTCATAGCCCCGCTTGATCGCCGGCAGCACGTAACGCTGCATCAAGACATCGATCAGTTCGAACGCCGCGAGAGAACAGGCGTCCTTGCCGCCCGCGCATTTTTTCGTGCGGCGGCAGATCGGCTTGTGACCGTGCCGCGGATGACGGACGGCCTGCACCATTTCCTTGCCCAGCATCTGCCTGCCTTCGTTCTCGGCAAGCGAGCGGCTGCGCGACTTGATCGGCGGCGGGGCCAAACCCGCTCTCGCAGCTCGAATTGGGCGGAATCGTGCCTGGATGCAGCACCCGAAAAAATAAAGATCGCAACCTTCGATAGGTGGAGACGTTGTCTGCGCAGGCCACAACCAAAGGAGATCGCAATGAAAAAGCTGATTATCGGTACTCTCGCCGCAATTGCTGTTACCGCTTCGGCGAACGTCGCTTCTGCGCAGAGCCATCAGGATCGCAACTGGGTCGGAATGAACTGGGGTTCGATGCAGCACCAACACAGCGCCCAGGATCCGGTCAAGAACTTCGCGCCTGAGTGGATCAAGTAATTCGCGGCCAGCTCGATAGCGAAAAAGCGCTTGATAGCGAAGAAGCGGCCGGCGAACGCCGGCCGTTTTCTCGCGCAATATGGCCGCCAGCCCAACCACCAGGAATTCGGTCAAAGAAAAAAGCCCGGTCTTGCGACCGGGCTTTTCGGATTTCGTCTCGATAAAGGCTTACGCCGCTTCGAGGTTCTCGGCTGCCGACTTGCCGCTGCGCTTGTCAGCGACGATGTCGAACGAGACCTTCTGGCCTTCGTTGAGCGTGCTCATGCCCGAGCGCTCGACTGCCGAGATGTGCACGAACACATCCTTCGAGCCGTCGACGGGCTGAATGAAACCGAAACCTTTTTGCGCATTGAAAAACTTCACAACACCAGTGGTCATTGTCGTCTCCTAGAGTATCGCCATGACAGGCGAGATTGCAGGCGCTGCGCAGTGCGCGCAGAACCTTTTCCCGATGCAGCGATGTCTTGGAGAGAGCGTTTGAGGCCGTGGCCAGTACATAAGCAGATCGAACGGAACCCCTATGCGCCTTATTCGCGCAAATAGCAAACGACGTCTGGCGGGGCTGAGAAGCGAGGATGGCGGGCGTTGTGCTTCCCTCCTCCGGAGACGCCTCGCTCTCTCTTCGTCATTACCGGGCCGCATCTCGATGCGAGACTCGGTAATACGAGCGAAAAGCTTCTTCGTTACGTTCAAACGCTCGAGAAAGCGGGAGTAAGCCAGACATTGATAGAGCAGTTAACGCTCAAGAACAGAATTAATTAGATCATCTACGCCAGAAGCAGAAAACGACGCGCTTCGATATAAATCCTCAAGTCCTGCAATCCGCTCAAAGGAATACACGGGCTGCTCGAAATCATCGAGCAATTCAAGAACTGCAATTTTTCTGCTTGCGCTATCCGTTCCAAGGATAGTTGCCAACGCGCTAGTCGAGCCGACAAACTTTGGTTGAACTAAATAAATCCGTAACTTCCTATCATTGATAACAGTGCTGAAAGCTGAACTATTAGCTGAAGACAATACCGCTGGGGTGGGCGTCCACCTCAAGTTTCCATCCTGAGTAAGCTGAACTAGCTTAGTGATGAATTGAACGCTCTTGTCATGCCCTTCTTCTGCCACTTCATCACCCTCCAATCTTTCGCTCTTCCAAAACGTTATTTAGCTCTTCGATCAGTGCCGTTAGTTTAGAATAGATAATCCATGCCTGCTCTCGAGTAGGGCAGGCTTCGACGAATCCTAGCCATGTTTTTCGTTGGTACTTCAAGATCTCGCGCCTTAGTTCGCGTACCCGCTTATTTACTGGACGCTGAACCTTGGACTTAACCAATCTCAATTTAGTTTCACATATAGTGAGTTCAAGAAGTAGTTTGTCCTTTGTTGAAGCGTCGGCATAAGTGCCCATAAATCCGGCCAAATTCTTCCCGTGTTCAGCAAGTCCTTCAATCAAAGCCGGCAATCGCATTCGGTCGACAATCTGCGACCTCAGAGTAGCGATGGCGTACGCAGCGTACCCTGACACCGCCAGAGAAACTAGCGAGGCTAGATCAGCAACGAAGGGAAATGTAAGCCAATCAGGCACTTGCAACTCAAAAAAGAAATAAAGCTATAATAAGCTACGAAACTAGCTTGAGGAAATCCACCTCACCAACTCCCGCATCGCTTAATACAGCCCCTCAAGCATCAGCAGAACCATGCGGCAGGAGTACAACTGCCGCACCAGGCGGATCGATTGCGTCACGCGGCCTCGCCAATCTTCTCAGCAAAAGGCACCGCAGCGACAACCGCGTGTTCGGAATCTTCCAGAAACTCCGCGTCGTTGCGCAACGCTTCAAGCGTGCGCGGCTGCGGAAACGGGCGCTTCGCTTCTTCGCGCCAGCCTTCGGCTGCGAAGGCAAGCGCTTCCTCGGCTTCGGCAAGCGCTTCATCGAGCGTGTCAGCGACGGCAACGATGCCCGGAAGATCGGGGAACGAGACTCCGTATCCGCTATCGGCATCCTTATGAATGAGCGCAATGTAATGACGCATTTCACCTAGTCCTTCGGCCAGTCGGCCTGCTTGTAGATCGAACGGACTGTTCCTTGCGGAATGTCCTTGCGCGGGTGCGGCACTATCACCACGAGATGCCGCGCCGGGTGGAAAAATTTATGGTGCGAGCCCCGCACCGAAACGTGCTCGAACCCGTCCTTTCGCAATCGGGCAATGATATCACGGCTGTCCTTCAGCATCACCCCACCCGGCCGCTCGCTTCGCTCGCGTCCACCCTCCCCGTCGAGGGGAGGTAAAAGAATCTACCTCACCAACTCCCGCATCGCTTCGTCCAAGCCTTCCAGCGTGAGCGGGTACATGCGGTCGGAAAATAGCTGCCGCATCATGCGGATCGATTGCGTATAGTCCCAGTGTTCGCGCGGCACCGGGTTCAGCCACACCGCATGCTGATAAAGGCGCGTCACGCGCTCGACCCACACCTGCCCCGCTTCCTCGTTCATGTGCTCGACCGAGCCGCCCGGCATCATGATCTCGTAGGGGCTCATGCTCGCGTCGCCGACGAAGATCACCTTGTAGTCGGACGGGAATTTATGCAGCACGTCCCAGGTCGGCGTGCGCTCCGAATGCCGCCGCACGTTCTGCTTCCACACGCTCTCGTAGAGACAGTTGTGGAAGTAGAAGGTCTCGAGGTTCTTGAATTCCGTGCGCGCGGCGGAGAACAGCTCCGAGCATAGCTCGATGTGCCAGTCCATCGAGCCGCCGATGTCCAAGAACAGAAGCACCTTCACGGCGTTCCTGCGCTCGGGCCGCATCTGCACGTCGAGAAAGCCGTGGTTCGCGGTCTCGCGGATGGTGCCGGGCAGATCGAGCTCGTCGGGCGAACCCGTGCGCGCGAATTTGCGTAAGCGCCTGAGCGCCACCTTGATGTTGCGCGTGCCGAGTTCGACCGTGTCGTCGAGATCCTTGAACTCGCGCTTGTCCCACACCTTCACCGCGCGGTTGTTGCGGTTCTTGTCCTGCCCGATGCGGATGCCTTCGGGGTGATAGCCATAGGCACCGAAGGGCGACGTGCCCGCGGTGCCGATCCATTTCGAGCCGCCCTGATGGCGGCCCTTCTGTTCCTTCAGGCGCTCCGCCAGCGTCTCCATGAGCTTGTCCCAGCCCATAGCCTGAATCTGCGCCTTCTCTTCCTCGGTGAGATATTTCTCGGCGAGCTTGCGCAGCCACTCTTCCGGGATCTGCGCGGTGCCGGCAGCATCCGACATCAGGTCGAGGCCCTTGAAGACATGACCGAACACACGGTCGAATTTATCGAGGTTGCGCTCGTCCTTCACGAGTGCGGCGCGCGAGAGGAAATAGAAATCCTCGACGCGCCGGTTCGCGAGATCGGCGTCCGAATTCAGCGCCTCCATCAGCGTCAGGTACTCGCGCACCGTGACCGGGAGCCCCGCCGATTTCAGCTCGTTGAAGAAGTTGATGAACATCGCCTTCGCCTTACCGCCCTTGATGCCGCAGCCCTTATGTCACCCACCGTACCACGGCGCGGCGCACCGAGTGCCATCCTGATACCGCAGCGCCGCTTTCCTTGCCGTAGTTCTACTTGGAAATGGCCGCGCCGTTAAGGATACGGCAGATTAAGCGAAAATAGCGCGCGCGTTTCAACCATTATGCAAGCCGCGGCGCGCTAGAAATGGCGCGGAAAAAAGCACGAGAGCCATGCCTGCCGAATTCGCCATCGAGCTGATCACGCGCCTTGAATCCTTCCCCGAGATGCTCGCCGGGATCGGCGAAGGCGTGCGCCGCGCAACCACCTCCGAACGCGCCGCAGGCGACGCGGAAATCTTCTCCGGCCCGGATGCGCTTGATGCCGTGAAGGCCGGCTGGCGCGAACTCGAACGCGAAGGCGCGCTCCAGACCCCGTTCCAGTCTTATGCGGTCGCGGAAGCCTCCCTCGACGCACATCGCGCGCATGGGCATGTGCCGCATATCATCGTGATCCGCGAGGGCAGCACGCTCGCCGCGATCCTGCCGCTCGTGATGACGAGCATGGCCGGCAGCAAGGTGCTGCGCTTCCTCGGCGATCCGCTCATTCAATATGGCGACGCGATCCTCTCGCGCGCAGGAACCGAAGCCCATCTGATGCAGGCGCTGCTTGCGACCGGAACGCTCGGCGCGGATGCCGCGCTGTTTCGTAAAGTGAGGAACGACGCCAAACTCTCGCCGCTGCTTTCGCGCCGCGCGCATGTATCGAGCGTCGAGGAAGCGCCCTATATCGATCTGCGCCGCGAGACCACGCTGCCGCCGCGCGACATGCGCGAGCTCCGCCGCTACCGGCGGCGGCTTGCCGAACTCGGCGACGTCGAACTTCGCATCACGCGCGGCGACTGCGCCTATGATTGCGTGCGCACGGCACTCGAACTCAAGCGCAACTGGCTCGCCGCCAAAGGCTATACGTCTTCGGTCATCGGCGATCCGCATTGGGAAGCGGTACTGACCTCGCTTGTCGCGGATCACACGAGTCTCCTGGCCTGCGCGCGGCTGGAAGTCGGCGGCAAACTCGCGGCAATCGAAATCGCGATCACGCAGGGCAAGCGCTGGCACGCATTCCTCGGCGCGATCAATTCGGAATTTGCGAAAAGCGGGCCCGGCCAGGTGCAGATGGCCGACACCATCGCGCACGCCCGCGAAGAAGGCTTTGCGGCCTATGATCTGCTCGCACCCGCCGATCCCTTCAAGCGCGTGATTGCAACGGGCGCGATCGCGGTCTGCGATTATGCGCTGCCGCTCTCCTTGCAGGGACAGGTCGCAGCTCGCGCGTTGCGCTTCGCGCCGCAGGCAAAAACGCTGCTCGCGAAACTCCCCGCGCCGCTCCGCTCGGCCGCGCAGAACCTGTTGCGCCTGCGCTAAGGTTGCCCGTTACCGGGGAACCATCCTTCCTCAAAGAATTTTTCCTATCGATGCCTATTCCTTCTTTTGCTGTTGTGCATCGTCATGGAAAGTCTCGACAGCAATTTGCCGCCACAGGAGCATGACCCATGCGTTTCATGGTGATCGTCAAAGCCACGAAGGATTCGGAGGCCGGCGTCATGCCTTCGGAAGAACTGTTGCTGGCCATGGGCAAGTTCAACGAGGAAATGGTGAATGCGGGCATCATGCTCGCAGGCGACGGTCTGCAGCCGAGCGCCAAAGGCGCGCGCATCAAATTCGATGGCACCAAGCGCACGGTGGTGAGCGGACCCTTCGCGGACACGAAGGAGCTTGTTGCCGGCTTCTGGATCATCGAGGTGAACTCGCTCGGCGAAGCGATCGAATGGATGAAGCGCTGCCCCAATCCGCATAACGATGGCGGCGAACTCGAAATCCGCCAGATCTACGAGTTATCGGACTTCGCGCCGGGCGAAGGCATCCGGCTCCACGAAAAGCTTAGCGAGGAAATGAACGCCAGGAAATGACGCGCCAGGGGCGCGCGCGCCCGTGAACTTTTTCCGGCGCTTTGGCGTTTCAGCTTCATCGGGAGAGAGGCCGGCAACAGGAGGTTGTCATGCGTCCGATGAACGAACTTGAAGACGAAAACACCGTTGCCAGTTGGGCCGGTGGCGCCGCGGTCACGGCGGGCATATTGCTCGTGCTCGCGGTTTCGCAGGCAGTTCTTTAGCGCCAGCGACCTTCTGCGGATTTACGTGAGGCCGGGATTACGAGCCCTTTTGTTTGTTCGCTATTTGTTCTAAGCTCGCGCTGCACCGGATAGGCCGGAGCGCGCGGGCTTCGGCATGGGCCGTTTCAGTTATCTGACCATCGACTTCAACTCTTATTTCGCGAGCGTGGAGCAGCAGTTGAATCCTGCCCTCCGCGGCAAGCCGATCGCAGTCGTGCCGGTAATGAGCGACACCACGAGCGCGATTGCCGCGAGCTACGAAGCCAAGGCTTACGGCGTCAAAACCGGCACGCGCATCTGGGAAGCCAAGCGCGTGTGCCCGGGGCTGATCCTCGTTCCCGCCCGTCACGAGCTTTATGTCGAAGTGCACGAGCGGCTGAAGGAGGAAGTGCAGAACCACGTTCCCCTGCTCTCCACCGGTTCGATCGATGAATTCACCTGCAAGCTGATCGGCGATGAGTGCGAGGCCACTAATGCGCGCAAGCTTGCGCTGAACATGAAGGCTGGCATCAGAAAGAATGTCGGAGAATGCCTGAACTCCTCGATCGGCATTGCGCCGACGCGGCTCTTGTCGAAGATCGCCTCCGACATGGAGAAACCGAACGGTCTCACGCTGATCGAGCAGAAGGATCTGCCGCACGTTCTTCATCCGCTGGCGCTGACCGATCTGCCGGGGATTGCCTCGAACATGGAGGCGCGGCTGCACAAGGCCGGCATCACCAGCGTCGCGCAACTGCTTTCGCTCGAGCCCAAAGCTGCGCGGCTGGTCTGGGGCTCGGTCGGCGGCGAGCGTTACTGGTACGAGTTGCATGGCGTGGATGTGCCGCGAAACGAGGACGGCCGCCGTTCCGTCGGCCATTCGCGCGTGCTTTCGCCCCGACTGCGCGGCAAGGATGACGCGCGTTTCGTCGCGCGTTCGCTGCTCCTGAAATGCGCGACCCGCGTGCGCCGCTACCAGCAGGTCGCCGGCGGCTTCGGGCTCGCGGTGCATCCCGAATACGGCGCGCGCGAGCCGGTCGTGCACGAAAGCCGGATCGCACCGACGCAGGATTCCTTCACGCTCCTCGGTTATCTCGATCAGTTCTGGGAGCAGTTGCCGAAGCGAAGCGGCCCCTTCCGCAAGGTCTCGGTCTGGCTTTACCGGCTAAGTGACGAAGGCACGCGGGCGCGCGATCTCTTCGTCGAGACGCAGCCCGACGGCTTCACCAAGAAAGAAGTGCTGTGGCGCTCGGTCGACCAGCTCGTCGCCCGCTACGGCCGCGATAGTGTCACGCTGGCCTCGCAGAAGAATCTTGGTCTGCAATATCTCGGCGCCAAGATCGCCTTCACCCGCGTGCCGGATGCGCAGGAGTTCAGGGAATAGTGAAACGTTCTTATTAACGGAGGTTACATGCGTAGAGAATTTTTTATTGCTCTGCTGACGATTGCATTCTTCATGAACCCCGCTGGCGATGCATCCGCGGAAGAACAAAGTGTTTGCATGAGCCGGGAGCCGGCGATTTCAATTCCCGGCTGCACAGAAGATATCAATTCAGGAAAACTCTCGGGCGCCGACCTCGCATGGACATTTGGCTTGCGTGGCGCGCAATATCACACGACAGGGAAACTTGATCTCGCGCTTAGCGACTACAGTGCGGCCATACATATCGACCCTTCCAATGCGCTCATGTTCGCTATGCGAGGAAGAATTCATGAAGAGCGGGAGAATTTCGGACAAGCGCTGGACGACTATAATGCAGCGATAAAGCTGGATTCGAAAGACCCCACATTTTTCATCCTACGTGGCGGTCTTCATGATCTGAAGCGAGACTTTCAAGCCGGATTGGCGGATTTTTCCACGGCGATCATATTGGCTCCGGATCATCCTGAAGCACACAACGGGCGTTGCTGGCTAAGGGCAACTTTCGGGCGAGAGCTTCCCGAAGCACTTGATGACTGCAACAATGCGATCAAGATAATTTCCGACGACCCGGACTTTCTGGACAGCCGGGGATTTGTTTATTTTCGAATGCGCCGATATGACGATGCCATCGCGGATTACAATGCGGCGCTTAAGATTGCTCCCCAGAAAGCGCACTCCCTTTTCGGCAGGGGCTTGGCGAAACTTGGAAAAGGCGATCAAGCAGGTAGCGCTGCAGATATCGCCGCCGCAAAAGCGATAAATGCTGATATCGCCGCGCGATACGAAAGTTATGGCGTGAGACCATAGCAAGAGATCGATGCATCTACGGGACGATCCGGAAGTTTCGCGAGCAGCGAGCGTGCAACGATCAGGGAGCATGATCCGGGACCCGGCCGAAGATCCCGCGCAAACAAGAGAAATAGGGCCGAACAACGGAAAGTCATTTCGCTTCAGCGCCTCGCTTCAGCGCCGCGGCTGCGCGTAGCGCGGGTTGCGGAAGCAGCTTCCGAAGTTCGTGCGCGACGCCATGCATTGCTGATAGGTATAGGCCTCGCAGCGCATAACCGTATCGAACGGCCCCGGTCCGATCCGTTCTTCGCGGCACCACAGGTCGGAGGGCGCGCGGCGTTGCGCCTCAGCCGGGATAATCAGCGCCAGCATCGCAAAACTCGCGAGAAGAAACTTCTGCATCGCTTTCTCCTTCAGAGGCGGCTGCGGGGTCGCGGACCGCATGAAGATAAACCTCCGATGAACAAAAAAGCGCCGTCTGCTTTCCAAATTTTAATCTGCCAGCCATGCGCGTTGCGGGAACCACAGGTGCCGTCTGCGCATTTCATTGTCTGACGACCCTCACCCGGCGCGGCGTTCACGCATCCGCGCTCGCACCGGAGCACGCAATGGCGTTTGCGCGACCTCTGTTCCTTTCCCGGCTATCGCCTGCATTGATTGCTGCATTTCTTGCATCGATGCTGTTGCTGCTGATCCCCGCGATCTGGAATCGCTTTCCTTTCCTTTTCTTCGACAGCGGCGCCTATTTCGAGCGCACCTTCGACGGCACGCTCTCGGCCGGCCGTTCGATGATCTACGGCGCTTGGCTTGCGTATCTGCGCTATCCGAACTTCTGGCCAGTTGTGATTGCGCAGTCGGCGCTCAGCGTCTGGATCATCTATCTGATGCTGCGCAGCCACGGCCTGCGCGGGCGGCGCGTGGCGCTCCCAGTGACGCTGCTCGCCGTCTCGCTGTTTCTGACAGTGGCGACCGCTCTGCCCTGGTTCGCCGGTCAACTGATGCCGGATCTCTTTGCGGGCCTCGCCGTGCTTTCGCTTTATCTGCTCGTGTTGAAGCAGGCGCAACTGAACCGCTTCGAGTGCTACGGCTTGATCGCGCTGATCGTCTTCGCTTCTGCCGCGCATAACGCGACCTTGGCGGTGATGATCGCGCTGACGGCGGCGGCCGCGTTCTTCCTTCTGATCCGGCGAAGCCTGCTCCCGGCAGCCGGGCTGAAACTCGCCGCCGTCACGCTGGTCGCCTCCGCGATTGCCGTGCCGTCGGTCAATTTCCTTTATTCGGGTCAGTTCGCCTGGACGCCGGGCGGATCGAGCTTCATCTTCAGCAGGCTCGTGCAGGACGGGATCGCGCAGCGCTACCTCGCGGACAACTGCCCCGATCCGTCGATCAAACTCTGCAAGTTCGAGAAACAGATACCGAAGACCGCGGACGATTTCCTTTGGCATCAGGGCCCCAAAGGCCCCTTCGTTTCCATTGGCGGCTGGGTCGATGGCGCGGAAGAAATGCGCCGCATTACCCGCGAAAGCCTGACGATGTATCCATGGATGCACGTCACGACCGCGCTCTACTCCACCGGTCTGCAACTGGTGCGCGTGAAGTCCGGCGATGGGCTGGTGCGTGAAGTCTGGAGCGCTTATGCGGCGATCGAGCGGCTCTATCCGGAATCGAACGTCGCGGTGAACACATCGCGCCAGCGCTTCAACCTGATTCAGCGCACCATCGATTTCCTGAACAGATTCCACGTGCCGTTGACGCTCGGTTCGATGGCGCTTTTGCCGCTGATGCTTCTGCTTGCCTGGCGGCGCGGCCGCCTCACGGACATGGACAAGCTGGCAGCAACGCTCATGCTCGCGCTGCTCGCGAACGCCTTCGTAACCGGCGTCTTGTCGAACCCGCATCACCGCTATGGCGCGCGGATCGCATGGGCAGCACCCTTCTTCTGGTCGCTCATTGCGGTGCAGTTGCTGCTCGTCCGCAAATCCTGGCAGGAAACGGCAGCGCGATGGCTTGCAGGCAATCGCGCGGTGCCGAAGGCCGCCACCATCGAGGTGCGTAACGACGAGCGTTGAGGGAAGGCCGCGCCTAGCCGCGCGCGATCTGATCGAGAATATCCGCGAGCGCCTCGGGCGCCGTAACATGCGGCGAGTGG
>DAORMJ010000004.1:122918-134662 GCA_035440445.1 Xanthobacteraceae bacterium | reverse complement strand
CGAAATATTGCCAGCCCTCGCGCTTCGCGCGTTCCGCGAATGGGCGAAACGGATCGCCGGGATTGTGCCGCTGCGCATAAATATAACTGCGCGGCATCTTCGGTTCGCCGTGGTTCAGCAATAGCGGCTCCTGAAAACACGCGAGCGGTTGATGCACGCGGCGCGGCGTGATCCATGCGACATCTTCGGCGGAAGTATCCGGCGGGACCGGGCTCGGCGGCAGCCGCCAGTCGTCAACAACGCCCGCAAGCCTGCGCTCGCGCTCTTCCTTTGAAACGAGATCGAATACGCTCTGCCCATGCTGCGGCACGAAGGCATCAAGATAGACGAGCTTGGCGATGCGCTCCGCCGCTAGGTCGGCAACGCCGGTCGCAACCATGCCGCCATACGAATGACCGATCAGAATCGCGTCTTTCACGTCTTCGAATTGCAGGACCATCAGCATGTCCTGCACATGCGTCTCGAGCCCGATCGCGGACGAGGCGAGATGCAGGCGTTCGCCGAGGCCCGTGTAGGTCGGCGTCAGCAGTGCATGACCTCTCGCGCGCAGGAGCGGATGCATCTTCTTCCAAACCCAGCCCGCGGACCACGCGCCATGCGCGACGACGAAAGTAGCCATGCATTTCTCCCCTCAAACCCCGAGCTTCTTGTGCAGGCTCGTGCTGGTTGTCGTATATTGGAACATAAGACGACGCTCCGGGTAAACGATCTTGTGCGCGGCTTACGCCATCAGCGCGGCTTCATGGAAGCCGGAAAGAATGAGCTTGAGCTTCCCCGGATAAGTATTGACGTCGCCGATGGCGAAGATGCCCGGCTCGCTGGTTTCGAACTTCTCGGGATCAACGAGGATGCGATCGTCCTCCAGTTTTAACCCCCACTCGCCGACCGGCCCAAGCTTGACGGTCAGCCCGAAGAACGGAAGCAGGACGTCCGCCTCGATCTCGAAGGTCGAGTTGTCGTCGCGGCGCGCGATCACCTTGCGAAGCTGACCGCTCTCGCCCGCGAGCGCGTACAACTGCCCCAGTTCGAAATCGATCTTCTTTGCCGCCAAGAGTTGCTTCATCTTGTTGACGCTGTCCGGCGCGGCCCGGAACGCATCGCGCCGGTGCAGGAGCGTCAGCTTCTTCGCGAGCGGGGCGAGGTTGAGCGTCCAGTCGAGTGCTGAATCGCCGCCACCCGCGATCACGACGTTCTTGCCGCGAAAGGCTTCCATCGAGCGCACGAGGTAGAATACCGACTGCCCTTCATATTGCTCGATGCCAGGAAGCGGCGGCTTCTTGGATTGAAACGAGCCGCCGCCGGCTGCGATCACGACGACTCTGGCTTCGATTACGCCGCCGGTGTGGGTCGTCAGCCGGAAGCCGCCCGCGATGCGCGCAAGCGTTTCGACCCGCACACCGAGTTCGAAGCTGGGCGCGAACGGCCTGATCTGTTCGAGCAGGTTATCTACCAAGCCCTGCCCCGTGACCCGCGGCAGTCCGGGAATGTCGTAAATGGGCTTGTCCGGATAGAGCGCGCTGCACTGGCCGCCGGGCTTGCCGAAGATATCCACGACATGCGCTTTGATATCGAGAAGGCCCAGTTCGAAAACCGCGAACAAGCCAGCCGGTCCCGCGCCAATGATGATGGCATCCGTTTTGACGAGTTCGCGCATGAGTTCAGGAGTGTCTCTTATTTATCACGTCTATTACGACGCTCCTGCGCGCAAGATAAAGGGACAAAATTTCAGGATTTGCAGGGCTAATACAGCAACTGTGATGCTAGCTAAGAATTTGAATAACTCTGGACTACAGCACTTTAGAATATTTTCAATTATATAATGATTTCAATAACTTGACTCTATTCGCGCACCGCGCGATCAAATTCGCGCGGGCAAATCCGTCCGTAAGCAATCCGAAAATTGCCAGCAAACGCCAGCGACTCGGACACTAAGTTCAGGGGCTGGACGATGAACCATTCCACGCGCACCGCGCTGAAGCGGTCGCTGCTATCTGCCGTCGTATTCTCTTTCCTTCCGGCATGTGCCTTCGCGCAAGGCGCGCAAACCGCGCCGAACACGCTGCTGCCGCCGATCGAAGTCTCCGGCGTTCCGACCACACAGGAGGCGGTCTATCAGACGCCTTCAGCGGCGAGCACCGTCAGCGAAGGCGAAATCGATATTTTCGGCTCGGAGAAACTGGACAACGTATTGCGTACGCTGCCCGGCGTCTTCACGCGCGACAGCCCGAACCAGCCCGGCACTTCCGTAAACATCCGCGGCTTCGAGGGCTCTGGCCGCGTCACCATGATGATCGACGGCGTGCGCCAGAATTTCCGCTTCACCGGCCACGAAGCGCAAGGCTTCCTCTATGTGGATCCGCAGTTGCTCGCCGGCATCGACGTGCAGCGCGGCACCGTGATCGGCACCGGCGGCACGGGCTCGCTCGCCGGCACCGCGAACTTCCGCACGCTCGGCGTCGATGACATCCTGCGTCCGGGCCGCAATTTCGGCGCGCTGAACACGACGACCTTCGGCACCAACGGCACCGGCTTCATGAACATGATCGCGGCTGCCGCAAAGGTGAGCCCGAACGTCGCCTTCGCCGGTGCATTCGGCTTCCGCAACTCGCATCTCTACAAGAACGGCGCGGGTGTGATCGTCCCCTTCGCGGGCGAACAGGAGCTCACCTCAGGGCTCTTCAAGCTCGATCTCGCACCGACCGAGAACTCGACCCTGAAGTTCGGCTACGTGAAGTACGACAACGTCTTCAGCGCCAACTCCTATCTGCAGAACGTGCAGGCCGACACCTTCACGATCAAGTACGCCTATAAGCCCGCCAACGACCTCATCGACTTCAAGTTCAATGTAAACGCGAACAATGTCGATATGCGGTATATCCGCGGGCTCAATGCCTTCGCGACCGCGAGCAACCGCCGCATTCAGGACCGCGCGTTCGGCTTCGATACGTCGAACGTCTCGCGCTTCCTGCTCGGCGACATCCACGTCCGTTCGCAGACCGGTATGGAATACTTCGCGGATAAATTCACGACCGCGAACGGCGGCGTGAACCCGACGGCCGATACTTCGGTTCTTGGCGTCTTCAATCAGACCACCTTCAGCCGCGGCATCTTCGATCTGACCGCGGGCCTGCGTTACGATCACTACAACATTCAGGGCTCGGGCGAAGTGCTGGTGCCTGGTCCCTTCGTGCCGGTCGGCCCCTTCAACATCGACCGCGACGTCGGCCGTCTGAACCCGAAGGTGACGCTGGCTGCGCGCGTGACGCCGTGGTTCCAGCCCTTCGTGACCTACTCGGAATCGATGCGCTCGCCGACCAGCTTCGAAATGTTCGTGGGCGGCACGCATCCCGGCACGCCCGGCAACAGCGGCACGAGCTACATTCCCAATCCGACGCTCGAGCCTGAAATCCAGAAGGGCGTGGAGATCGGCGCGAACTTCGTGCGCGATGGCCTGTTCACCACGGGCGACGCCTTCCGCATGAAGACCGTGTACTTCCATCAGAACGTGAGCAACTACATCGTCTATTGCTCGGGCCCGAGCGGACTGCCGACGCCTCCGGGACCGGCAAGCTTCAACTGGTTCTGCAACGTGCCCGGCACCTCGCAGGTCAACGGCCTCGAACTGCAGGCGAGCTACGACGCCGGCTACGTGTTCGCGGGCGTGAGCTACACCTACCTCAACAATAACCTGCCGGCACAGACGCCGGGCTTCGGCGCCAGCCAGTACATGCCGGACCACAACCTCGTCGTGACGCTCGGCGGCCGCTTCCTCGACAAGCGCCTGACCGCAGGTCTGCGTGCCTACTTCGTTTCAGGCGCGGACGATCCGTCCTATTCGGCAACCGCGCAGCGTCCGGGCTACGAACTGCTCGACCTGTTCGCCGAATACACGGTGCGTCCGGGCTGGACCGTCAGCACCACGCTGATCAACGCGTTCGACAAGACCTACACGCCGCTTCTCGGCACGCCGCCGAGCTCGAGCTGCGTGTCCTTCATCCCGGGCGGCTGCCCTCCGTCTCCGGACAGCGGACGCGGACGCACCCTCCTCGTGACGTCGAAAATCCAGTTCTGACGGCGCAAAAGCGCCTTCAGCGAAGCCCAACTTGGGCCCGGCTCGCGCCGGGCCCATTTTCTTTGCGGCGATCTCAAAAACCGCAAACGCGATCAATCATGCCTGGCTATGGTCGCGGCATGACAAAACAGGAAACCCGGCTGGACTACGGCCGCCGCATCGCGCGGGTCACCGATTTCATCGCAGCCAATCTCGACAGCGATCTCAACGTGGAACGGCTGGCCGAAGTCGCAACCTTCTCGCCGTTTCATTTTCATCGCATCTATCGCGAGGCGACCGGCGAGACGCTTACCGACACCGTGCGCCGCTTGCGGCTGCATCGCGCAGCGGTGGAGCTCATGCGCGAGGACGCAGCGTTGGAGTGGATCGCAAAGCGCGCAGGCTATGGCACGCTGGCCGCATTCTCCCGCGCCTTCTCTGCCGACTACGGCGTTCCGCCGGGCACCTACCGCTTGCGGGGCGCGCTGCTTCCTCCCAACCCGAAGCGGGTCGCAATATCCCCCATGCCCTATCTCGTGGAGATCGCACCCTTCGCGGGTGCACGCCTTGCGGCGATCGAACATCGCGGCGACTATCAGACGATCGGCAACAGCTTCGCGAAAGTGCAGATCTGGTTTGCCGCCCGCAAGCTGCCGGTCTCGCGTTCCTTCGGCATTTATTTCGACGACCCCGAAAGCATTCCCGAACAAGAACTGCGCGCCGAAGCCGGCCTCGTCACGGACGAGAATATCACGACCGAGGACAACGGCGGCGCAATCCGCATCGTTTCGATCCCGCCGATGCTGTGCGCCAGCGTGCTGCATAAAGGACCTTACGCCGAGTTGGAGCACGCCTACCGCCATCTCTTTCGCGACTGGCTTCCTGACAGCGGCTACGAGGCCGCCGATTTCTCCTGCTTCGAGGAGTATCTGAACGATCCGCGCGAGTTGCCGCCTTCCGAACTCCTCACCCGTGTCCATCTCCCCATCAAAGGTGAAGCATGAAAACGCTCGACTGCTATCCGCTGATAACCGTCAACGACATGCGCGGAGGCCGCGATTTCTACGTCAAGCATTTCGGCATGGACGTGATCTTTGAGGCAAGCTGGGTCACGATGCTGGGAAATGCCGCGAGCGGAAAAATTGCATTCGGCCTGATGACGCCGGACCACCCGACCAACCCGCCGGGCCCGGAAGTCTTCGGCGGCAAGGGAATGCTCCTGACGATTCAGGTCCGCGACGCTGCGAAAGCCTGCGCCGCATTGAAAGCGCAGAACGTCAGCATCTTCTACGATCTGCACGAAGAACCCTGGGGGCAACGGCGCTTTACCCTCACCGACCCGAACGGCGTAATCGTCGATGTCGTCGAACAGACCTCCCCCGCGGACGGCTATTGGGACCAATATATGAGCGCCGCCTGACGCCGCGCTCACAGGATTGTGGATTGCCAAAACAGGTTGTCATGCGCAAAATTTGCGCGTGATTGTTCGGCGAAACATCTTCCGGATTTTGCAGCAGCGCATGGCGCTGCTGCTTTTCATTCTGCTCTCGCTCTCGGCACCTGCTGCCGCGCAGGACTATCTGCGCGAAGACCTTCGCATCCCCAAGTCCGATGCCGGCGCGCAGGGATTGCAGGCGCTCTTCATCCGGCCGAGCGCACCGGGCAAATATCCGCTTGTCATTTTCAGCCACGGCACGCCGCGCGACCCGGTCGCCCGACGAGAGCTGTCGCCCTACTCGTACCTGCCGGTCGCCATGCAATTCGCACGGCGAGGCTACGCGGTCGCGATGGTCATGCGCCGGAGTTACGGCACCTCCGGCGGCAATTATTCGGACGGCGTGAACTGCAACGGCGACGCGAACTTCACGCAGACCGGCTTGAACGCCGCCGAAGACATTCGCGTCGCACTCGATTATTTCTCGCGCCGCCCCGACGTAGACGCGAATACGATCATCGCAGTCGGCGAATCCGCCGGCGGTCTTGGCTCGATTGCCTTGTCTTCGCTACGGCCGCGCGGGCTAGTCGCCGCAATCAGTTTTGCCGGCGGCCACGGTTCCACCTCGTCGTTCCAGATTTGCCAGAAGTACAAGCTGATCAACGCATTTGCGAATTACGGCAAGACCTCGCAAATCCCGACGCTCTGGATCTATGCGGAGAACGACACGTTCTTCGAGCCGCGCGTCGCGCAGGAATTCTATAACGCTTTCATCAATGCCGGCGGCAGCGCAGAGTTCATCGCGCATCCGCGCGACGGCGAGGACGGGCACAACTTCATCTATCGCGGGGTCAATCTGTGGCCACGCTACATCGACGCCTTCCTCGAAAAGAACAAGCTGCCGCGCAGCCGCGAACTCTTGCCGGTGCGTGTCTCGGTGCTACCGGCACCGCCACGTCTGGACCCGCGCGGATTGCGCTCGTTTCAGGATTTTCTCAATTCCGGACCGAATAAAGCCTTCGCGGTTTCACCCGAGGGCGCTTACGGCTGGCGCGCAGGCGTGAACACGCGCGAAATCGCGATCGAACAGGCGCTGAAGACCTGCGCAAAACACGCGCCCAATTGCGAGCTTTACATCGTCAACGAAGAAGTCGTGAAGCGGCTTAGCCCTGCTGCTCCGGGGTATGGACGATGATGCCGTCGAGTTCGTCCGTCATCCTGATCTGACAGGAAAGCCGCGAGGTCGGACGCACGTCGAAGGCGAAGTCGAGCATGTCTTCTTCCATCGGCGCAGGTTTGCCGACCTTCTCGGTCCAGGCTTCGTCCACATGCACGTGACAGGTCGCGCAGGAGCACGCGCCGCCGCATTCCGCGTCGATGCCGGGCACACCATTACGGATCGCGGCCTCCATCACGGTCGAACCCACTTCGGTCTCAACGGTGCGGCTGGTGCCGTCGTGCTCGATATAGGTGATCTTGGGCATCGCTTGCGTCGGGCTTTGGAAACTGGAGTTGAGGAAAAGGCGCTGACCGCACCGGGAGGACGGCCGCACCCTATATAGGGAGCCGCCACGAATTGCGAGCTTCGGAAAGCCCTCACGCCCGCGCGCGCAGCACCGCTGCGGCGTTTTGTGCCTCGGCAATGTGCGAGGCCAGCCTATCGGCACTACCGCCCGTCCCGCGCTCGATCTTTTCGGCCTCGTCGGCGACCGCGAATGCGCCGATACCGCGCGCGGCACCCTTGAGCGCATGGGCGGCTTCCGAACGCGCCTTGCCATCGCTGTCGCTGATGGTGGCAAGCAGCTTCGCGGCCTGTACCTCGAACAGCGTCAGGATTTCGTCCTGTAATGCGCGATCCCCGAAGGTCACGGCTTCGAAATGATCGAGATCGATGGGGCCGGTCATCCGAAGGTTATCGCCCGTCCCGGTAAACGGACCTCAAACCGGGTTGGACGTTCCGGGTCAGGACAAGGGTTTCCGCCGGGCCGGGCTGACCCCAAGCATCAGGAACCCGGCATCGGTCAGCCGGTAGAGGATCCAGTCGGGGTGGACGGGATGGCGGCTCCAGGGTTCCGCCCAGCCATGCTCCACACAGGCCCGGAGGGTTACTTTAGGTATTTCCTGCCCGTATTCGTCGAAAAGGGGCAGTTTTCCACCGGGCTGGTCGATTCCACGCTGGAGATAGCGGCGCTGCGCCCCGCTTCCGCCGGCATCCGTGTGCCAAGGTTTAGGGTCGTCCCAGCTGGGCTTTTTCCGCCGCACCATTGCTCGATCCGTATGGTGAACAAGACGTTACGCCATTAACGATGTTTCGAGACTCGACTGGATTGCCGTTCCTTTTTTGCACATCTGCGCGGTAGAATAGAACTAGCGGTGGACCAATGTCCTGAAGCGGCCTTCCTTGGGAATGCCGTTTTGGGACCGAATGAGCGTGAAGGTCCTTTTATTCAATTTCCGGCCCGAGCGGCATGTTGCCGGTCGCGGTATCGAGTACGGACCGGAGGCAGACGTGAAGAACAAGAAGTCGCAAGATCCGACGGAAGCAGCGCTTTCCGCGATTGAGGACGCGTTGAACATCGGCGCCGAAGCGCCGGAGGTAGCTCCTCCTGCGTCCGACCGGCGTGGCGAGCCCCGTGTCCGGGAGCCTGCCAACGACGTCTTCGCCCAGCGCTCCCGGCGGACCCGCGAGCGCCTGCCGCGCCGCGCTGCCAATGACGACCGTCAGTCGGTCGGCCAGATTCTCCAGGCTCTGCATCGCAAGCCCTCGAACGTGCCGATGCTTTCGGCGCTGTTCGGCTCGATCGTGTGGATCATCGGCGGCGCAGCACTCGCCGCCTCGCAGTACCGTACCGCCGAAGGCGCGGTCATGCGCCTTTCCGAAATCGCGGCCCAGCCGAGCTTCCCGGCCACCATGGCGGCGATCCTGCTGCCGCCGCTCGTTTTCTTCATGACCGCGCTCCTGATTCGCCGCTCGCAGGAAATGCGGCAGATTTCGCGCGCGATGACGGAAGTCACGCTCCGCCTTGCCGAACCGGAAGGCGTTTCCACCGACGCGATCGTCAGCGTCGGTCAGGCGATCCGCCGCGAAGTCGCCGCCCTCGGCGACGGCATCGAACGCGCGGTCGCCCGCGCCTCCGAACTGGAAACCATGGTCCGCAGCGAGGTCGCGACCCTCGAGCAGGCCTATGGCGAGAGCGAAAACCGCGTCCGCGCGCTGATCCACGACCTGCATGGCGAGCGCCAGTCCGTCATCGAACACGCGACCCAGGTGCGCGACGCGATCGCGACCGCGCACGAAGCCTTCGCCTTCGACGTGCAGAACATCGCCGATCGCGTAGCGAGCGCGCTCGACAACGCGACCGGCCGCATTACCGACAACATCTCCGTCCGCGCGGAAGAAGCGCGCGCGCAAATCGTCGAGTCCGGTAATTCACTCGTCGAAAACCTCATCAACCGCGCGGAAGAAGCGCGCAGCAACATCCACGAGACCGGCAGCACGCTGGTCGATGCGATCGTCGCGCGCGCCGAAGAAGCCCGGCGCAACATCAACGAAACCGGAAGCACGCTGGCGGAGACGCTCCTGACGCGCGCCGAAGAAGCCCGCAGCAACTTCCACCAGACTGGCAGCGTGCTGGTCGATACGCTCGAAACCCGCGCCGAAGAAGCGCGCAGCCGCATCAACGACACCGGCAGCACGCTGGTGAACAGCCTCCTTACCCGTACCGAGGAAGCCCGCAGCCATATCCACGACACCGGCAACATTCTGGTGGATACGCTGGTTTCCCGCGCCAACGAGGCACACGGCAAGATCAACCAGACTGGCCAGACGCTGGTCGAAACGCTCGTCACCCGTGCCGAAGACGCACGCAGCCGCCTCGGCGACACCGGCACCAAGCTGGTCGAGACGCTGGTGACCCGTGCTGAAGAAGCGCGCAACCAGATCAACCAGACCGGCAACTCGGTCGCCGAAAAGCTGGTCGCGAACGCCGAAGCCGCACGCATCAAGATCAACGATTCCGGCAACGGTCTTGTCGACAACCTGGTGCGCCGCGCCGAGGAAGCCAACAAGCTCATCACCCGCTCCGGAAACATGATCGTCGAGAGCCTCGGCGAAAAGAGCGCGGAAGCAACACAACGCCTGACCGACGTCGGCGTGCAGATCGCGCAGGCGATCGCCGACCGCAACGAAAAGGTTTCCGAAGCCCTGCTCAACTCCACCGAGGACATCAACAAGAAGCTCGCGGTCCGCATGGACGGCATCGCGCAGATGGTTTCCGAAACGAACCAGACCTTCGAGAACACCATCGGCACGCAGCTCAAGAACTTCTCGGAGAACGTCATCATCCGCGGCAACGAGATTGCGACCAAGATTTCCGCGGATGCCGGCACGCTTGGCGCGCGCATGGCCGAGAGCGTGCAGAACTTCGACACTACCGTGAAGGTTTACGGCGCGAACATTGTCAACGAGATCAAGAGCACGATCGACTCGATCTCGAAGACCTCGCACGACAGCCTCGCCTCGATGGACCAGCGCGTCGCCGGAAAGGTGAACGAGGTCTCCGATCAGCTCGACCAGCGCATCACGCGCATCGAGCAGACGCTCGACGGCCGCGTGAAGTCGCTCAACGAAACGCTCGCAAACCGCACGCTGGAATTTGCAAAGACCCTTTCCGAAGGCTCCAAGGCTGCGACCGAAGAGGTCCAGAAGAGCGTCGACGGCATGGGCGAATACTTCGCGGCCCGCACGGCCGAGATGGCTTCCACCCTCGCCGAACGCGCGGAGCGTATCGACGAGACGCTGGGCAACCGCGCCAACCAGCTCACCGATACGCTCGACACCCGCGTGAACAAATTCGAGGAGCTGATCGTCAGCCGCCTCGAGTCGGTCGCCGGCACCATCGAGAACAAAGGCATCGCCGTCACCGACCTTCTGGTCGAGCGCGTCGGCTCGGTGAACGACCTCATCAGCGGCACCGCCGCGGAAGTCGAGCGCAACCTGAATTCGCTCGCCACCAACATCACCGAGCAGTTCATCGAGCGCGTGAACAACATCACGGGCGCGCATGAAACGCTGCGCTCCGAAGTCCGCGACATCATCTCGGAACTCGGCCAGACCCACCACATCCTGCAGGCGGCAATCGACACCGCCTCCTCCACGCTCGGCCCGATCGAAGGCAAGGTCGCGGAGAAGGTCGCGCTGTTCCATCAGACGCTCGACGGCGCGGTCAACGCCACGCGGGCAACCGCGGAGCGCATGGATCGCCAGATCCGCGAACTCAACGAGTCCTCGAACGGCGTGCTACGCGATGTTTCGCACCTTACGCTGCGCTTCGAGGAGCAGGTCCGCCTAGTTGCCGCGACCACCGAGTCGCTCAACGAAACGCATCGCCGGATCGATCAGGGCATGGAGAAGCGCAAGGAAACCATCACCGAGGTTTCCACCCTCCTCACCGAGCGTTCGGGCGAACTCGAAGAGCGCCTGATCCGCTTCAACAAGATGCTCGGCGACACCTTCCTAAACGCCCAGAACAAGGCGCAGGAAGTCGCCCGCCTGGTTGCGGAATCGACCGCCAACGCCACGCAGTCGATCTCGCAGCAGTACGAGTTGATCCGCAACTCCTCGATCGAGGAGCGCGAGCGCACCAATCTGGCGCTCAAGGACACCTACGACGAGACGCTACGCTCGGTGGGTTCGATGTTCGCCGAAACGAACTCGCGCTTCCTCGAGGCGTCGCGCGATCTGCGCGAAATCTCCGACGACATCCAGCGCACGCTCGATACCACGCGCGAGGAAATCCGCCGGACGGTCTTCGACCTGCCCACAGAAACCAAGGAAAGCGCGAACGCGATGCGCCGCGTCGTGGCCGACCAGATCCGCGCGCTCTCCGAGCTCAACGACATCGTCGCCCGTCACAGCCGCGAATATGCCGGCTCGGCAGGATACGAATACCGCGAGGAAGAAGTCGCGGCGGTTGGTGGCCGTCCGGCGGCGCGCGGCCTGCCGCGTCCCGACTACGACGAGGCGCCTGCGCCGCGCGGGCGCGACCACGCACCGGAACCGCGCCGCGAACGCAAAGCCGATCGCAGCGCGCGTTTCGACGAGGCCCTGAACAAGCCGGAGCGCGCGCCGGAGCCGGAGGAGGATGACTCGAGCTTCAACATCGACTCGCTCGATGCCCTCTCCATCGACATCGCACGCATGATCGACCATGACGCCGCGAGCGAAGCGTGGGAGCGCTTCAAGCGTGGCGAGCGTGG
>DAORMJ010000004.1:120529-122908 GCA_035440445.1 Xanthobacteraceae bacterium | reverse complement strand
AATCGCCGCCTCTACACGAATGCCGGCCAGAAGACCTTCGAGGAAGTCCGCAAGAAATATCGCCGCAACAATGAGTTCCGCGACACCGTCGATCGCTACATCGACGAGTTCGAGAAACTCCTCGAGCAGGTCTCGCGCGACGAGCGCGGCCAGGCGCTGACGCGGACCTATCTCACGTCGGATACGGGCAAGGTCTATACCCTGCTCGCACACGCGGCGGGCCGCCTCGGCTGATAACCTGGCGCCACGAACAAAAAAGCCCGCGAGCGATCGCGGGCTTTTTCTTTTATCGAGACAAGATCCAGCGGCTCAGATCCGCCGCGAGGTCCACTTCACCATCTGCACCAGCACGTCGGAGAAGGCCTGATCGAGGGCCAGCGTCGCCGCCTGCCCGTCAGTGCCGGTCGAGGCAACCCGTGACGTGAGCACCGTTCCGGCGGCAATGCGACCGCCGCGCTGATAGACGATCTTCACCGAAAGCTCGACCACCGCCTGGGGCGTGTCATAGGCAGCAATGCCGAACTGGCGAACATCGATCACGAGAACATAATCGGCGTTCACCCGGTCCTGCGCCTTGGCAACCGCACGGATGCGGGTGGAATTCTCAAACGCCTGCACGATGCGCGCCTGCATCAGCTTCGGCAGGCGATCGACCCATTGCGCGTCGGGAAGATAGGCGACCTGCGCGGGCGCGGGTGCGATGACGACCTTCTCGGTATCGAGGATCTGGAGCGCCGTCGGCTGTTCGACCGCGAGCAGTCCGCGCGCGCGCGGCGGGAGCGGGCCGAAGTTTCTCGGCGCGGTCAGATCGTAGGTCGGCGTTGGGTTGCTGCCGGTGCCGACAATCCCGCCGAGCACACCGCCGCTGCAGCCGGCGAGCGATGCGGCCAGCACGAGTCCCAGCGCGGCGCGCGCCGCACTGCCCGACTTTAACTTCGACTTCAACACGCCACCCAAGCCCAACTGCAAACGCCTTTTCGTCTCTTCGCGATTCTTAGCGGTTATATTGCGGCACCGTACCGCCATTGTTGAACAGGAATTGTCTCGGATTCCGCTCGATATTGCGGACCAGCCGGTCGATCTCCCCAACCGCCCGCTTCGCGTCGGTCGCAAGCGAACGGAACTCGTTCAGGGTCGGCCCGGTCTGGTTGGAAATATTGGTCGCGGCCTTGCGGATCGATTCGAGCGTCGGCCCCGCCTCGTTCGAGACGTTATCCGCGGCCTTGCGGATCGATTCCGCCGCCGCCCGGACTTCCAACAGCGTATCGTTGGACCTTGTCGCCAGCACCCGCGAAACCTCGCTCAGATCCTTCAGGATGGCACCGAAGCGCTCCTCGTTGTCGGCGACGAGCTTGTCGAGGCGCTGCATGAGCTTTGCGGCGGCCTGGAACGCGTCGGTGGTCGGCTCGGCGACCAGCCGGGGCGGCCTGTCGCCCTTCTTCTGTTCCATGAGCATGGAGGCCTTGGGATCGCCGCCCGTCAGCGCGACGGAGGCAACGCCGGTGAGACCCTGATACTCGAGGTTGACCTTGGTGTCGGTCCGGATCGGCGTCGAGCGGTTGACTTCGATGATGGCGACGACCGCGCGCGGTATGTCGGGAACCAGCGCAAGGCTGCGCACTTCACCCACGCGGATACCGTTGAAGTTCACGGTCGCACCCGTCCGCAGACCCGCCACCGGGCCGTCGAAATAAATCTCGTACTGCGCCTTGGCTTCGCCGGTTCCAAGCCGCTGGAACCACCAGACGAACGCGAAAATGCCGACCACGACGGCCAGCGTGAACACGCCGATCAATACGTAATTGGCACGCGTTTCCATGTCCGGTTCCGCTCCTTACGCCTTCCTGCCCTGAACCCGGCTGGAGGCGCGTTTCCCGTGGAAATAGGCCCTGAGCCACGGATGATCGGATTTCAGCATCTCATCAATCGGGCCTGTCGCAATGATCTTCCCATCGGCGAGAGCCGCGATGCGGTCGCATGCATTGTGAAGGCTGTCGAGGTCGTGCGTTACCATGAAAACGGTGAGGCCCAAAGTTTGCTGGAGCGCCTTGATCAAATCGTCGAACTCTCCGGCAGAAATAGGGTCAAGACCGGAAGTCGGCTCGTCGAGGAACACGATTTCGGGATCGAGCACGAGCGAGCGGGCCAGCGCCGCACGCTTGATCATGCCGCCGGAAAGCTGGGACGGGTATTTCTCGGCGACGAAGGCCGGGAGCCCCACCATTTCGAGTTTTGCGATCGCGATTTCGTCCATCAGCCGCTGCGAAAGGTCGAGGTATTCGCGCAGCGGAAACTGGATGTTCTGGCGCACGGTCAGCGACGAGAACAGCGCGCCGTGCTGGAACAAGACGCCCCAGCGGCGCTCGACGGCATTGCGCT
>DAORMJ010000004.1:117153-120475 GCA_035440445.1 Xanthobacteraceae bacterium | reverse complement strand
TTTGACGAGCCCGATGATCGAGCGCATCAGCACCGACTTGCCGCCGCCGGACGCACCGACGAAGCCGAGGATTTCGCCCCGCTTCACGTCGAGGTCGAGGCCTTTCAGCACGGCATGCTCGCCGAACGACACCCACACGTCGCGCACGCGGATGATCGGACAGTTGTCCGGAACTTTTTCGGGCCGCTGCGACGCCGGCTGCGCACTCTCGATGTTCGCCATGCCGCCTACCAATCGATGCTTGCGAAGAAGATTGCGAACGCGCCGTCGAGCACGATCACGAGGAAGATGGATTTCACGACCGAGGCCGTGGTGTGTTCGCCGAGCGACTCCGCACTGCCCTGTACGCGCAAGCCTTCGACGCAGGCGACGAGCCCGATCACCGCGCCCATGAACGGAGCCTTGATCATGCCGACCCAGAACGTGGACCAGGAGATCGCGTCGCGCAGCCGCTCGAGAAAGACTTCCGGCGTGAAGCCGCCATAGAGCCAGGCCGTGATCATGCCGCCGCACAGCGCCGCCATGCTGCCGATAAAGGTCAGCAGCGGCAGCGCGATAATGAGCGCGATCATGCGCGGCAGGATCAGGATTTCCATGGGATCGCGGCCCATCACGCGAAGCGCATCGATCTCCTCGCGCATCTTCATCGAGCCGAGTTCGGCGGTATAAGCGCTGCCCGACCGGCCGGCGACCATGATGCAGACGATCAGCACGCCGACTTCGCGCAGCACCAGAATGCCGACCATGTCCACGACGAAAGTTTCCGCGCCAAATTTGCGGAAGTGGAAGATGCCCTGCTGCGCGAGGATGCCGCCGATCAGAAACAGGATCAGAACCACGATCGGGATCGAGCGAAAGCCCGCGCGATCCATCTGGTTCACGACCGCGGTGAAGCGGAACGTCCAGGGCCTGATGAAGACGCGCCCGAGCGAAACCACGGAAGCGCCGAGGAACTGCACGAACTCGGCGGTATCCTTGACGAAGCTAACCGACATCTCGCCGAGCGAGCTCAGCGTATTGACGACCGGATTGTGGTCGTCCTCCTGCATGTTCTTGCCGGTGTTGGTCTGCTGCACTTCATCGAGCAGGATGCGATAGCGCGGATTGAGGCCGACGATCTCGGCCGAAGCACCCTTCGCTTCGAGATCGCGGCGCATGCGCTCAAGCAACCACGCGCCGGACGTATCGAGCTGTTCGATATGGCTGACGTCGATATCGACACTCGCAGCCTTCGGCTTGCGCGCCTCGACGTCCACCACCAGCGGTTCGATCTCTCCGGCAAAGGACGAAATCCAGCGGCCCGTCGCTTCCAGGACGAGCCGGCCAGCTTCTTCCTTCCGGTTCAAAGAGACCGCTTGCGCCGCCAAGAATTCTTCTCCAGCTACCTCGAAAAAGCCCGCCCGCTTCCTGGGTGGCCATTGGCTGCTAATACTTATCACAAGCCCCCACCAGAGGCCGGTCGGGGGCGATAAGTTCCTGCAAAGAGTGACATTTATGCCGCGGCAGCTGCAGTTCCGGGTCGAAAAATGGCCGATTTCCGGGGCCTTCACCATCAGCCGGGGGGCCAAGACCGAAGCCGCCGTCATCGTGGTGGAAATTTCGGACGGTTCCCACCGCGGACGTGGCGAATGCGTACCCTATGGCCGCTACGGTGAGTCGCTCGAAAGCGTCGGCTGGGAGATCGAACAGGCCGCCCCCGCCATCGCCGAGGGCATGGATCGCGCGGGTCTTCAGCACGCGCTCAAAGCGGGCGCTGCCCGCAACGCCATTGATTGCGCCTTGTGGGACCTGGAGGCAAAAGCGGCCAAAAGCACGGTCACCGCGCTCGCGCGGCTGCGTCTGCCCGCGTCCGTGACGACCGCCTATACCCTGAGCCTCGATACGCCGGAGAAGATGGCCGCCGCGGCGAAGCAATCCTTCCGCCCGGTGTTGAAACTGAAACTCGGCGCGGGCGGCGACATCGAACGCCTGCAGGCCATCCGCGAAGCCGTGCCCGACGCAGTGCTCATCGCAGATGCCAACGAAGGCTGGAGCCAGGCGAACCTCGAAGAAAATCTTCGCGCCTGCGAGGCGGCGAAGGTCGCGCTGGTCGAGCAACCGCTACCGGCGAGCGAAGACGAAATTCTGCGCAATGTTTCACGCAGCACTCCGGTCTGCGCCGATGAAAGTTTCCACGACCGCACGAGCTTCGCGGCGATCGAAGGCAAATACGACGCAATCAACATCAAGCTCGACAAGACCGGCGGCCTCACCGAAGCGCTCCTCGTCGCGAACGAAGCCGAAGCGCGGGGCCTGACCATCATGATTGGCTGCATGGTCTCGACCTCGCTCGCCATGGCGCCGGCGCTCTTGCTCGCGAACCGGGCAAAGTTCGTCGATCTCGATGGGCCGCTTCTGCTTGCGAAAGACCGCGAGCACGGCCTGCGTTACGAAGGCTCGACTGTTTTCCCGCCGGAGACCGCGCTCTGGGGCTGAAGCCAGGCAGCCAAGGCAAGCACGAACCCGACAAGCGCAATCGCGGACGATCCGAAAAACGCGTAAGCCCCATAGCGCGCATACAACGGCCCTGCCGCAAAGGTCGCAAGCAGCATCGCGATGCTGACGGCAGCCGACGAGAACGTCTGGGCGCGGCCCTGCGCACCCGCGCCGCCGCTTTCACCCGCGACCGAAACCATGCCGAGGAACGTCGCCGTGAAAGTGAAGGCATGCATGAGCATCAGCGGCACCAGCAAGGCCTGCGGCGGATCGAGCGCAGTCAAACCAAACCGGATGATCGACGAAGCGCCGCCGATCATGATCAGCCCGACCGGCGAGAAGCGCCGCAGCGCGACGGTCGCGAAATAGAACACGACAACCTCGGCCGCGACGCCGATGCCCCACAGGAAACCGATCATGCTCGAAGAGATGCCGCTCGCGCGCCAATGCACCGAGCCGAAGGCATAAAGCATGGCGTGGCTCGACTGCACGCAAGCCGCCGCAAACACCGCAAGCAAAACGCGGCGGCTGATCTTGGGCGGCTTCACGGCATCGGCGGCCGTGACTTGCTGCAGGCGCGGCAGCATCTGCGCGGAAAGCGCGAACAGCACGAGCGAGCCGGCAATCAGCCAGACGATCGAGGCAGGCGGCAGCACCTCGAGCGCAACGCCAAGCAGGATGTTCGCGGCAATGAACGACACCGAACCCCAGAGACGCGCGCGGCCATAATCGATGTTCTTCTCCCGCGCGAGACGGACGCCGAAGGCGTCGGTCAGCGGAAATGCAGGCCCCCAGAAAATCGTGGCGACGGCGACAAGAAACAGCACCGCGGCCTTCTCCGGCACTA
>DAORMJ010000004.1:2701-117142 GCA_035440445.1 Xanthobacteraceae bacterium | reverse complement strand
GGCGGCTCCGACTCCGAGCAATGCGAGGAAGCGCCGCGGCCTGCCGATGCGATCCGAAAGCACGCCCGCTATGGGATTTGCGAACAGGCGCACTGCCATCGGAATGCCGATCGCGATTCCGATCGCTTCCGGCGAAAAGCCCATTGCGGCAAGGAAAACCGGGAAGAACGGCAGATAGAACCCCGGCGCCACGAACAGCGCCGCATACACGCTTGCCAGCATTCCCGAGCCTGCGCCCCAGGAACTGCCTGGCGAAGAACGGGCGGACGAAGAACTAGTGGGCGTGGAGGCCGACAATGGTTATCTTTCGTAAGTGATTCACGTTCATGGTCTCACGGAATCTGCGCCTTCTACCCGATCCGGACCTGAAATGCCGCTCCCGCCCGCCCATCAAACGATCTCCGAAATCGACTACGAAGCGATCGAAGCGGCGGTGAAGGAAACTGCCCGCGGCCGGTGGTTTCTCGACGAATATGCCTATCGCAATCGCAACGCCGATACCCGGCTCGTGCTCGATGCGATCCAGCGCCTGCAACGCTCGGTGCTTGGCACCGGCATGCTTCCCGCACCGGCGCGCGAAGCGCCCACACTCGACAAGGAACTGAGCGAGATCGAGCAGACCGCGGAGAAAACCCGCGCTGCCCTCGCCCAGCTTGAAACCGCGCGTGCGCGCGAAGGCAGCCTTGGCAAGGAGCTCGACGACATCCTTGCCGCGCAGGCTGAGGCGACCACGGGAATTCTCTCGGACGCGAGCCGCCTCGGCGAGATTTCGGCGGCCATGCGAGCACAGGGTCTGTCGCCAAACCTTTGCGACCGGCTCGACGGACTGTCGGCGCATCTTAACGCTGCCTGCGCGTTTCAGGACATGGCGGGCCAGCGCACCCATAAAGTTGTTCTCGCCTTGCGCGTGCTCGAAGCCCGCGTCGCAGCACTCGCGAAATTATGGCAGGCGGAGCCTTCGCCGCAGACCGAAGACGCAATCGAACACGATGTTGAAGTCCTCGACGCAACCCGTGCCGGCAATGGAGAGGACAAACAGAACGAGATCGACGAACTGCTTTCTTCCGCGCAGGAGCAGGATATCGCCTGGGAAGACAGGCCGATCGCCGCGCTAACGCCTGAGGTTTCGAACTTCGCCGCAACCGACGTTGCGCAAACGAAAACGGCGCCGCTTGCCGCAGCGCCGTCCGCCATTTCCGCGAAGCGTTCCGATCTCGACAGGCTTACCTTCGACGAACGGCTCGCCCTCTTTACTTAAAGAGCGCTATTTCGCGTTCCCGGTACAGAACTCCGTCAGCACCCGGCAGTCGTTGCCGCCATCGTTGCGGCAGTTGCGCAGCGCGCGCTGCGAACGCTCTTCCTTGGTGAAGCCCGCAACCCAGTTGATGATGACGTTCTTGGAGTCCTCGTTGCGGGCAACCGCGACGCAGACGTTCTGGAACACGCGAAGCACCTGACAACCACGGCTGTGCTTGTTGCATTCCGCTACGGCGCGATCCTGCGCGACGTCGACGTTTTCGAAGTTGCGGGACGAGCCCCAGGCACCGTCTGGCGCAACCGCGAACGCGCCGAACTGGCCCTGTGCCTGCGCGCCGGACGACGCGCCGAGCACGAAAAGAAATCCGAGAGCAAAGAAAAACTGTCTCATGCCAAAGCGGGCCATGACCTTCCCCATAAGGTGTTGCATTTCGGGGGCGAGCCTAGAGGGGACGCCGGAAAGCCGCAATATCGAACACGATCAACTGGAGGTGATAGCGCGGGCAAAAATCTCCGGGTCGGCATTGCCTCCGGAAAGCACGGCCACCGCGACCTTGCCCTTCACATCGATTTTTCCGGTCAGGATCGCGGCAAGCGCGACCGCCCCGCCCGGCTCGACCACGAGCTTGAGCTCCCGGAATGCGAAAGACATTGCCGAAAGCACCTCCACGTCGCTCGCAGCGACGCCCTCGCCGGAAAGCCGCTTGGTGATCTCGAAGGTCAGCTTGCCGGGATCGGCCATGAGCAGGGCATCGCAGATGGACCCGGTGATCCGCTCGTTCTTTTCGCGATTTCCGGAGCGGAACGAGCGGGCGTGGTCGTCGAAAAGCTCGGGCTCGGCCGTCACGATCCGGGCCTGCGGGTAAAGCGCCTTAACCGCGAGCGAAATCCCTGCCGCCAGCCCGCCGCCCGAGGCGGGCATGGTGACGATGTCGGGCGCAAGCGATAGCACCTCCAGGTCCTCGGTGATCTCGAAGCCGATCGTGCCCTGCCCCGCGATCACATGAAAATCGTCGAATGGCGGCACCACGACCGCGCCGCGCTCGTTTGCGATCCGGCGCGCAATGGCATCGCGGTCTTCGGTCGCGCGATCGTAAAGCACGACCTCCGCACCATGCCCCTTGGTGCGTTCCTGCTTCAACTTCGGCGCGTCCGAAGGCATCACGATCACCGCGGGCACGCCCGCGAGCTTGGCGGCAAGCGCCACCCCTTGCGCGTGGTTGCCAGAGGAAAAGGCGACGACACCGCCCTTGCGCTCTTCCACCGTGAGCCGGGAAATCCGGTTATAGGCACCCCGAAACTTGAACGAACCGGTGCGCTGGAGCATTTCGGGCTTCAGGCACACCTTCCCGCCGGTCATTTCGTCGAGCGCGTCGCAACGCAAAAGCGGCGTGCGCACCGCAATGCCGTTAAGCACAAGTGCGGCGTCTTCAATGTCGGCGGGCGTGGGGAGTTTCGGATCAGGGGTATTTTGCATGGCGCGCGAAACTATGCGCCTCGGCCTCCGCTGTCACGCGGCCTCTTGCGGGTTTTCGTGCAAAGCGCCCATGCCGTTGGCGAGGAGCAGATTGCCGAAAAACTGCCGCGCACTTTCGCGCCAGGAAAACTGCAGCGCGTGATTGCGGCAGCGCTCGCGCGGAATATCCAGTGCCGCGAGTGCGGCCCGGCGCAGATCGCGATCGAGCGCGCCTGCGTTCGACGCACCGATGACGTCGCGCGGCCCCGCCACGGGAAATGCCGCGACCGGAACGCCACTCGCCAGCGCCTCGAGTAGAACCACTCCAAACGTATCGGTCAGACTGGGGAAGACGAAGGCATCCGCGGAAGCAAAGTAACGCGCGAGTGCTTCCCCCTCCTGCGCACCGGCAAAATGCGCTTCGGGATAGCTCGCCTCCAGTGCGGTACGCTCCGGACCGTCACCCACGATCAGCTTCGTACCCGGCAGATCGAGCGACAGGAACGCCTCGATATTCTTCTCGACCGCGACACGGCCCGCATAGAGAAACACCGGTCGTGTAAAAGGAAGCCGCACTGCCTTGCCGGGATGAAAGAGCGAGGCGTCCACGCCACGCGACCATCGCAAGAGGTTGCCGTAACCCTGCGCGCGCAGATCGTCTTCGAGCGACTGCGTCGAGACCATGGTCGCAGCGGCCGCGCCGTGAAAGAGCCGCATCAAGGCGGCCACCGGCCATGAAGGAACGGGCAGCCTTGCCGAAAGATATTCGGGAAAGCGGGTGTGATAACTCGTCGTAAATTTCCGTCCGCGCTTGAGGCAATAGCGGCGCGCGAGCAGGCCAAGCGGACCTTCGGTTGCGATGTGGATGCAATCGGGCGCCGCTCGTTCGATTTCCTGCGCGATCTGCGCAGGCGTCGCGAGCGCCAGCCGGATCTCCGCATAGCCCGGCATCGCAATCGAGTGGAAGCCGCGCGGCGTAAGGTACTCGACCGCAAACCCGAACTCTTCCGCCTGTTTTCCGATTTCGGTCAGCGACCGCACCACGCCGTTGATCTGGGGATGCCAGGCATCGGTGACGATCAGGACCTTCCTCATGCGGTGGCGGGCACGCCTTCGGGAGCGGCAGTCTGCGCCGGATGCGCCACAGCTTCCGGAACGGTCCAGCTCAAAAGCTCGAACGTGCCGTCATAGTGCTCGGCAAGCGCAGTGCAGCTTTCGACCCAGTCCCCGCAATTCATGTAGCGGGTACCGTAAAGATCGTGGATCGCCGCATGATGGATGTGGCCGCAGATCACGCCCTCGACGTTCTGCTTCCGCGCTTCCAGCGCCACCGCCTGCTCGAACTCGCCGATGAAGTTCACGGCGTTCTTAACCTTCTGCTTCGCCCATTTGGAGAGCGACCAGTAGGGAAAGCCGAGCTTGCGGCGCAGAAAGTTGAAATGGCGGTTTGCGAAGATCGCGAAGTCGTAAGCCCAGTCACCACAATATGCGAGCCAGCGCGCATTGCGCACGACCACATCGAAGACGTCGCCGTGCAGCACGAGAAACTTCCTGCCATCCGCGGCTTCGTGGATCGCATTTTCGATCACCTCGATGCCGCCGAAATGCGTGCCGTAATAGTCGCGCAGAAATTCGTCGTGGTTGCCGGGAATATAGATGATGCGCGTCCCCTTGCGCGCCTTGCGCAAAAGTTTCTGCACCACGTCGTTATGCGCCTGCGGCCAGTACCAGGACGAGCGCATGCGCCAGCCATCCACGATGTCGCCCACCAGATAGATTACGTCGGCATCGTGATCGCGCAGGAAGTTGAGAAAGAGCTCGGCCTGGCACCCGCGAGAGCCGAGATGCACGTCCGAGATGAAGAGCGCGCGAAACCTGCGGCTCGCGGCCGGATCGAAGTCGATTGGCTGATCCTTGAAGCCTATGGGTATCTGCAACATGGCGCCCGCGTAGGCGATTCATGCAACGCCCATATGACAGCGCTCGTGGGCGAGCGGCATAGCAATTTCAGAGAAACAGAACCGCCATCGAAAGCACCAAAATTGCCGCCAGCGAGTAATTGAAGATACGGCGTTTCTTCTCGTCATTGAGCAGAGCCGCGATCGCGACCCCGAACAGGCACCACAGCACTAGCGACGGCAGAGTGACTGCCACCGACACGAGCGTGAAGATACCGACTTCGAGGAGAAATGCGTTCGTGGAAAGTCCGGGCGTGGTGAACGCCGCCAGCGCTCCGAGCGCGATCGACCACGCTTTCGGATTGAGCCACTGGAAGAAGAACGCCTCGAAAAATCCGACCGGGCGAGCATTGTCCGCCGATTCCGGCGCGTTCGCACGAATGAGCTTCCACGCAAGATAGAGCAGGAACGCCGCGCCGACATAGCGCATCGCGCCGTGCAGCCACGGCGCGAGCTCGAACAGCTTGCCGAGGCCAAGGCCCAGCGCCGCAAGCATCAACGGATAGCCCACGGAGACGCCCAGCATCTGCGGCAGCGTCCTGCGAAATCCGAAGGTCGCGCCGGAGAGCGTCGAGATCGTATTGTTCGGCCCCGGCGTCACGGCACCGGCGAACGAAAAAAGCGTGAAGGCGAGCAGCTGTTCTGGCAAAGCGCGCGGTATTTCGCACACCTGCCTGCGCATCGCCATAGCCGCCCCTGCCCAGCCGCGGCAGCCGGCCCTATGCTTGCCAATCGATGTCCCAAGACCCAGGGAATGCGTGATGGATTTTCTTCTGGTCATGATCGGCGGCGGGCTTGGCGCGGGATTGCGCCACGCGACCAACCTCCTCGCCGCAAGGCTGCTCGGCACCGCGTTTCCTTACGGTACCCTGACCGTGAACATCCTGGGGTCTGCGCTGATCGGCCTGCTCTACGGAATGTTCTCGACCCATGCAGCCTGGAGTCACCCGCTCTATCTGTTTCTGACCACGGGCTTTCTCGGCGGCTACACCACCTTCTCGGCTTTCTCGCTCGATGCAGCGCTTCTCTATGAGCGCGGCGCGGCACGGCTCGCGGCTTTTTACGTGATGCTGAGCGTCAGCGCCGGCATCGCCGCTCTCTTTGCCGCCCTGCTCGCGGCCCGCTATTTTTTCTGAGTTGCCCGCGCGATCGCGTCGAGCACGAGTTGACCGGCACCCGCGGCATCGAGCCAGCGCACCACGGTGACCCATTTTCCTTTTTCCAGATCTTTATAGTGCTGGAAGAAGTGCGAGATCTGATCGCACATGATCTGCGGCAGGTCCGTATAATTGTGCACGTCCTTGTAGAACGGATGCAGCGCATCGACCGGCACGGCGAGGATTTTTTCGTCGCCGCCCGCTTCATCTTCCATGATTAGCGCGCCAACCGGGCGGCAGCGGATCACGGATGTCGGCACCACCGGCACCTGACTGACGACAAGCACGTCGCACGGATCGCCATCCAGCGACAGCGTTTGCGGAATGAAGCCGTAATTGCCCGGATAGAACATCGCCGTATGCAGGAAGCGATCGACGAACAGCGCGCCGGAACTCTTGTCGATCTCGTATTTGACCGGAACGCCGCCGAGCGGAATTTCGATCACGGCGTGAAGGTCGTGCGGCGGGTTGCGCCCCGGCGCGATCAGAGAAACATCCATGGCGCGTTCTCCCGTGCTTCGCTGGAAACGGAGTCATGCGGCGCTGCGCATTGCAGGCTTTCGTGAATTGCTTTTAGCTGCCTGACAGCCATTCTACGAGGCCCGCCTTTGACCCTCAGCCCGCACACCCTCGAAATCCTCGGACACCTTGCGGCCGCCTGGGTCGCAGGGAGCCTGATCGGGCTCGAACGCAGCTATCGCGGCAGGCCGGCCGGCTTCCGGACCCATGCGCTGGTTTCGCTCGCGTCCGCGCTCCTGATGCTGATTACCGCCTACCCGCAGGACTGGCTGCCGGCGGACGTGAAAGGCGCCGGCGTCAGCACCATCCTCGATCCGCAGCGCATGGCCCAAGGCATCATGACCGGCATCGGCTTCCTTGGCGCGGGCGTGATCTTCAAGGAAGGCCTTACGGTGCGCGGCCTGACGACAGCCGCCTCGATCTGGACGACGGCCGCGCTCGGCATCCTTTATGGCGTCGGCTTTTTCCTCCCCGCCGTGCTCGGCACGATCGCCGTGCTCGGCACGCTGCAGGTGTTCCGCTGGATCGAAAGCTGGATGCCGACGCAGGCTTATGCGCATTTCATCCTGCGCTTTCAGCGCGAGCGCACCATGCCCGAAGACAAGGTGCGCGAGATGATGAAAGAGCACGGCTTCTCGGTCGCCAACATCAACTACCGGATGGAAGACGGCGGCACCACGTTCGAATACCGCATGACCATCCAGACCACGCAGAAGAATGCGCTCGAACGCCTGGCCGTGGCACTTCGCGAGAAAAAGGACGTCCTCGAATTCCGCATTTCGCCTGCCGGCGATTGAGCGCGTTGGCCTGCGGCGGACATATGCGTTAGCGTGCGCGCGAAAGAAAAAACGGGTGGATGGAAATGTCCTTCAACAGCGTTCCGAGCCTCGACTGGCTTCAGGACTTTCTGGCGGTCGAAGCAACCGGCAGCTTTACCAAGGCTGCGAGCCTTAGAAACTCTTCACAGCCTTCGTTGAGCCGCCGGATCCAGATGCTCGAGCGCTGGGCAGGCCAGGAACTTTTCGACCGCAACGCAATTCCCGTCAGCCTCACGCAGGCCGGCCGCGTCGCGAAAGTGAAATTTGAAACCATCCTCGCGCTTAGCAATCAGGCCCGCCTCGAAATCCGCAATACCGCATCGCAGATACCCGAAGGCGTTTTCGTGGGCGTCGCACCGGGACTGGAGTGGATCGTCAACGACGTGATCGCGATGATGAATTCCAGCGGCTCCGGCATTAGCTATCGCGCAAGCACGGTCGAGCCCGCGAACGCAGCCAGCGCCTTCAAAAGCGGCGAAGTGCATTTCTATCTTTCACCCGCGATCACTACGGAAGACGAAAAGCTTCCCGACGGCCACCACATCTCTCTCGGCGAAGACAGGCTTGTGCCGGTAAGCGCAAAAACCCAGCGTGGTAAGCCGCTGCATGACCTGAACAGCCGCAACGATACGCGCATGCCGTATTACGGCTTCGCACAGGCAACTTATTTCGGCCGCGAGATCGCGACCTTCATCAAGGCACGACCCGAACTCGATAAATTGAACAAACTGATCTGCACGCACGATCCTCGCGTAATCAGCGAAAGCATTATCAACGATGGCGGCATGGGCTGGCTGCCGGAGCAGTTCACCAAACGAACCCGCATTGGCAAACGCATTACTCGCGCGGGCGACCGGCGCTACGAGCTCCCCGTGCGCTATCTCCTTTCACGAGCGTCTCGCCTCCTGCCAGAGGCAGCCGAGCAGTCGTGGAACAGACTGCTCGCTAGGACGCCCGCCACGCGTTGACGATAGACCGCCATGCTTCGATCAACGGCTGCTGATGAAAACCGTTTGGCACGAAATCGTTCTGCGTCACCGCCCAGCCGCCACCGAGCATGAAAAGCGCGATCCGCGTAGAGACGGTATCGCGGCCCATCGGCATCAGGATGAACGGGATATCGAAACGTTTGCGCATGACCAGCGAGGCGCGAACCAGTTCATCCTGATCGTCGCGCGAACCGACGCTGACGACGATCTTTACAAAGTCAGCACCGCGGTCGATCGCATTCTGGGTGATCAGACAGGCTTCCTCCGTGTTGATCGGCCGCCGCGTGTGCGACGACATCAGCACAAAGCCGCCGCGCTCCTTGATCGCCGCAACAGTATTCTTCTGTGCGTCGACCACGGCTGGATCGAACGAAATGTCGCCTATCGGTCCCAGTTCGCGGGCGCGGGACGCAGCGACGCCAGCCGAAATTTCTGCATCTGGCGACGCCGGATCTTCGTCATGGGAATCCAGTTCGAGATCGATTCCCGCCGCACCGAGTTCGACGCAGCGAAGCTGAACTTTGATGCGCTCCTCTTCAGAGCGATAAAGCCGCGAAGGCTCGCCGCCCCCATACAGCGCGAGAAAACTTGCGCGCCGTACGGCGGTCAGCACCGGCAAACGGATCTGCGAGAAGACCGGCGCCACTTCCTCAACACGCTCGCAGTCCAGGCGCGACACGTTGAGGTTGAATACGTCCGCCCCCTTGAACGCCGCCTGACGCATGGTCGCGATAGCGGACGCCACCGAAGTATCGGTGACGTCGCACATCAATTTCGCGGCAAGCGGATTCTCGGGATCGAACACCGGCTTCGTGAAACGCTTCCTGCGTTCAACCGCCTGCGCGGCATCCGCCTCGTTACTGCTTGCTGTAGGCAAAAAATTCATAGCTGGCCTCGGAAACGCGGAACCACTGCTGCAGGCGATTGCGATATTCCAGCCACGGCTTGTAGATCGCCGCGAAGTCTTCGTTCGCCTTCACTTCTTCGTCGTACATCTTGAAGGTCTCGGTATAGGCCGCCTCCATGAAGTCCTTCGGAAACTGCCGCAGTTGAACGCCCTTCGCGATGAGGCGCCGGATCGCCAGCATGTTGTTTACGTCATAGGCTGCGAGCATCGTCGTGTAGGATTCGTGGCTCGCGAGTTCGACGGCCGTCTTGTAGCGTTGCGGCAGCGCAGCCCATACGTCCTTGTTGACGTAAAGCGAGTTCTGCGCGGCGCAGTCCCAGAATCCCGGGAAGTAATAGAACTTCGCAACCTTGTCGAAGCCGAGCACCTCGTCGTCATAAGGCCCGACCCACTCGACCGAATCGATCGATCCGCGCTCGAGTGCCGTATAAATGTCTCCTGCTGGGATGTTCTGGGGCACAACACCAAGACGGCTCAACACGAACGAGCCGAGACCCGGAATGCGCATGCGCATGCCTTTGAAGTCCTGGAGCGACTTGATTTCCTTGCGGAACCAGCCGCCCATCTGCGCGCCGGTATTGCCGAAAGGAAAGTTCACGATGTTGAACTTGCCGAGTAGCTTGCGGGTAAGATCGAGCCCGTCGCCGGACCACATCCAGGCGCTGTGCTGGCGGGCCGTCATCCCGAACGGAACGCCGGATTCGAACGCGAGCGCTTTGTTCTTACCGGTGTAATAGAGCGACAGCGTATGACCGCACTCGACAGTGTTGTTGGCAACCGAGTCGAACACGCCGAGCGCGGGGACGATCTCACCCGCGGCAAATGGCTGAACCTGCATCTCGCCGTCGGTAAGCTCTCCAATGCGGCGGGCAAACAACTCGCAGGAATTGAACAGAAGCTTGAGCGATTTGGGAAAGCTCGAAGCAAGGCGCCAGCGCACTTTCGGCGTCTGCGCGCGCGCCACGCTTGGCATTGCCAAACCAGTGGCCGCACCTCCAACGAGCAGGTCTCTACGGCGCATATATTCCTCCAGACGAAATGGATTTACTTGTTCTTGTTGTGCCGAAGAGAGGCTTTTGGCGACCGCATAGTCAAATACTGGAATTGCATGACTTTATTCGCTCGGAGCATGAGGCCGGACCGCCTAAAGCCGCACGATCTCTTGTCTTTCGTACAGGCGATCAGCATAGTCCGCCGCGAATTCGAATGAGGAGGCATCATGAAACTCGTGCGTTACGGCCCGGCAGGCAAGGAAAAGCCCGGCATCATCGACAAGAACGGCAAGCTGCGCAGCCTTGCGAAAATCGTCCCGGACATCACGCCGGAAACGCTTGCGGCAGGCGCGATCGCAAAAATCAAGAAAGCCAAAATTGAAAAACTGCCACTCGTCCCGGGCAAGCCGCGCCTCGGCTCGCCGGTCGGCAAGGTGCGCAACTTCCCGGCCGTCGGCCTGAACTATGCCGATCACGCCGCAGAGTCGGGCATGCCGATTCCGAAAGAGCCGATCCTCTTTTCCAAGGCGCCGAACTGCATCGTCGGACCGAACGACAACGTCATGGTCCCGAAAGATTCGACCAAGCTCGACTGGGAGGTCGAGATCGCGATCGTGATCGGCAAGCGCGCCCGCTACATCGAAGAGAAGGACGCGGTGAAGCACATTGCCGGCTATGCCGTTTGCAACGACGTTTCCGAGCGCGCGTTCCAGCTCGAAGGCACCGGCCAGTGGCTCAAGGGAAAATGCGCAGAAACCTTCGGACCGCTTGGCCCGTGGCTCGTCACGACCGACGAGATCAAGAACCCGCAAAAACTTGCGATGTATCTCGACGTCAACGGCCAGCGGATGCAGACGGGCTCGACGAGCACGATGATCTTCTCCTGCGCCTATATCGTCGCCTATGTCTCGAAGTTCATGGTCCTCGAACCCGGCGACGTCATCACTACGGGCACCCCTCCGGGCGTCGGCATGGGCAAGAAGCCGCCGGTCTATCTCAAGCCGGGCGATGTCATGACGCTTGGCATCGAAGGTCTTGGCGATCAGAAGCAGAAAGTCGTCGGCTTCAAGAAGTAAGCACTACCGGCTGCCCGGGACCGATACCCGGGCAGCCGACTTTCTGAACGACAGCCGCGCGCCGTTGAAGCGCTCTCCTTCGGCAAGTCGCAGCGCAACCGCACAATTTTTTCTGACGCCTGAAGTCGGCCCTTAACGCCGCCGCGGAGCGCGGCCATCCACGGCCTTCCTTCGCAAGAACCCAGCACGCGCTACCTGCCGCCTTCGCACGAGCCGTCGTGCACCGCGCGTTGGCTTGCAAGTCTCCGCGCCAGCCGCTGCCCACAACAACTAGCGCCGCCCGAGCGCCCGCCGGCAGTTGCGAATGGTTCGCAGTTAGGCTATCCATTCTGCAAATGCGAATAGTTCGCATTTGCAATATATCCAAGCTGCTGAAAGCCCGATTTGTCACCGCAAGAAAATACCGGCCGGAGCCGCCCCGCCGCCCTCCGCAAAATCAGGAAGGCGATCGCAGTGTCCGTGCTTGCGCTTCTGGCGGGCTTTGCGGCTCAACCAGCACCGGCAGAGACGCTAACGTTGGGCAATGACAGTCTTGCGAAGGCGCGGGCGGCGCTACAGGAACGCGGCCTCTCCTTTTCGCTGCTCTATACGAGCGACCTCCTCGGCAATGTTTCGGGAGGGGTACGGCGCGGCGCGCGCTACGCCGGCAAGGTCAACGCTTCCGTCAGCGCGGACCTCGACAAGCTCTTCGGATGGCAGGGACTGACGTTTTACAGCAACGTCTTTCAGATCCATCGCACGCGGAGCATGCGCGACGATCATTTCCACGGCCTGATCACCATCAGCAATATCGAAGCCAAGCCGACGACGCGCCTGTCCGAATTCTGGCTCGAGCGAAAATTCTTCGACGACCGCTTCAGCATTCGCTTCGGCCAGCTTGCGGCGGACGAAGAGTTCTTCATCAGCAGCTACAGCCTTGGGCTGCTCAGCAACGACTGGCCGGCGATCACGGGAGCAAATCTCCCCGCGGGCGGGCCGGCCTACCCTCTCGCCACGCCCGGCATACGCTTCAAGTTCGAGCCCACACCGGCTTGGTCGGCGCTGTTCGGCGTGTTCAACGGAAATCCCGGCGAAGAAGGAACCGTCAATCGCACCGGGACCAATTTCCGCGTCAACGATCCGCCGCTCGTCATCGGCGAAGTGCAGCATCGCTACAATCACGCGAAAGAAGATCAGGGCCTAGCCCGGACCATACGGCTCGGTGCCTGGCATCATTTCGGAAAGTTCGAGGATCAGCACTTCGATAGCGCCGGACTATCTCTGGCGAACCCCTTGAGCAGCGGACTGGCGCGGCAATTCCGCGGCACCAGCGGCATCTATGGCGTCATCGATCAACAGCTTTATCGCCCGAAAGGCGGCGGCCCCGATAGCGGCATCGGCGTCTTCGCCCGCGTCTTCGCAAGTCCCGCGGACCGCAGCGTCATCAGCCTTTATGTCGATGGCGGCTTCGTCTTCACCGGCCCCTTTGCTTCCCGCCGCGCCGACAAGCTGAACGCCGGTTTCATTTACGCGCGCGTCTCGGAACACCTGCGCTCACTGGACCACGACAGCAACTTTTTCACCGGTATCGCGCATCCGGTTCGCAACCACGAACTGATTTTCGAACTCAACTATCAGATCGAAATGCGAGCGGGTTGGATGCTGCAACCATTGGTTCAGTACATCGTCCATCCCGGCGGGCATATCAGCGATCCGCATAGGCCTGAACACGCTATCCGCAACGGCGCGCTGATCGGCATTCGCAGCACGATGACTTTTTAAGACGACGACGCTTCAGCGATTTCGCCACAAGGCATGGAAGTGATGCACCGGCCCCCTGCCGCTTCCGACGCCGAGATCGATACCCGCTCTGAGCGCGTCGGTGATGTAGCCTTTCGCTGCGGCAAGCGCATCGTGCAGCACGAGTCCCTTCGCGAGATTGGCAGCGATCGCCGAAGACAGCGTACAGCCGGTGCCGTGATTGTTCTTCGTCTCGATCCGCTCGGCCGTGAAACGCCGGACGCCGGAAGGCTCGATCAGCACGTCGACCGCGTAGCGCGTTTCGGTGTGCCCGCCTTTGACGAGCACGGCCCTTGCACCGAGCGCGAGCAGCGCCTCGCCTTGCGCCGCCATTTCGTTTTCGTGCTTGGCGACCGGCTGGCCGAGAAGTGCGGCGGCTTCCGCGAGATTGGGCGTAATCAGATCGGCAACCGGAAAGAGTTCGCGCTTGATCGTCTCAATCGCTTCCGGGACCAGCAACCGATCGCCAGACGCCGCGACCATCACCGGATCAAGGACAACGTTTCGAGCGCGGTACTTTTTCAAGCCAGAAGCCACCGCTTCGATCGCCGCCGGCTGCGACAGCATCCCGATCTTGGTCGCGCGGACTTTCAGGTCCGAATAGACGGCATCGATCTGGGCCGCGATAAATTCAGCCGGCACGTCATGGATGCCCGTGACGCCCTTGGTATTCTGCGCGGTCAAGGCCGCGATCACCGAAGCTCCATAGACGCCGAGCGCCGAAAAAGTCTTCAGATCGGCCTGAATGCCCGCACCGCCTCCCGAATCCGACCCGGCGATCGTTACCGCAATGGGAATCATTCCTCGTTTGTCTCCCTTTTCTTGTTGCTGGCGAAACTATGGGACGGAACCAGCGTCTTCAAGACCTAAGAGCTTGCAAGTCTTCCCGCTTTTTGCTCCCCTCGCCATCCAGAGAACCGCCGGAGGCGCCGCATGATTCCGTTCTTCGTCCAGATCAAGTGCCAGCTTGGCAAATCCTACGATGTCGCCAACGCGCTTGCAGACGCCGAGATCGCCTCCGAAGTCTATTCGACCGCGGGAGAATTCGACCTGCTGGCAAAGTTCTATGTCGATGAAGGCACCGATATCGGCCACTTCGTGAACGAGAAAGTGCAGATCATTCCCGGCATTCAGGACACGCGAACGATCATCACGTTCAAGGCCTTCGGCTGATCACTCGACCGGCGGCCCCGCCGGCGGCGCCGACGCTTCTTTTTCTTTCTGGCGATTGATACCGAGGGCACGCTCGCGGAAGATCACGAAAAGGCCTGCCGCAACGACGACCGCGGCTCCGGCCAGCACGATCATGTCCGGCAACTCGCTGAACATGAGATAGCCCAGCACCACCGCCCAAATCATCGCGGTATAGGAAAACGGTGCAACCACCGAAGCCGGGGCATGGCGATAGGAATAGGTGAGCAGAATCTGCGCGATGCCGCCAAAAATGCCGACCCCGCAAAGCAACAGGAAATCCTGCCACGACGGCATCACCCATCCCCACGGAATGGTGGCGAGCGCTGCTACCGCCGCGATCAACTGAAACGAGAACACCAGCGAGGCAGTCGTTTCGATCTTCGTCATGCTGCGCACCTGCGTCATCGCTGCGGAAGTAAAGAACGCTCCGAACAGTGTCATGACCGCGCCCGCCGCCGTGCTCGAACTCCATGACGTCATGCTGAGGTGCGGCGAGAGCATGATGAGCACGCCTGCGAAGCCCACGAAGACCGCACTCCAGCGCCAGAGCCGCACCACCTCGCCCAGAAAGATCGCCGCAAGCGCTACGTTGAAGAGCGGCGTGATGAAGCTGATCGCCGTCGAGTCTGCGAGCGGCAGGCGCTGCAGACCGAGAAACATCAGGACCATCGCGACGATGCCGGTGAATGCGCGCGTCACGTGCCGCGCGGGATGTTTCATTTGCAGCCCGGAGGTCAGCTCATGCCGCCAGATCAGCATCAGCAACAGCGGCAGCAGCGCCAGAGCGCTCCGAAAAAACACCATCTCGCCGATCGGAATACGATCGCCGAGCGCGCGGATCAGCGCGCCCATCAGCGTAAACAGAAACGTCGCGCCGAGCTGAAGCGCAATACCGAGAAACACGTTCATGGAAAAAGTAGCGCCGGTTGCGTCACCAGCTATGCCTTTTTACCGTACGAAGATAAAGCCCGCTCTGCGCATACCGCCATGCGGGAACTAATGCCGCGCGGCCTGGATCGCCTGCCAAATGCGCTGCGGCGAGGCCGGCATGTCGATATGCCGGATGCCGTAGGCGCGATGCAGCGCATCCACCACCGCGTTGATGATCGCAGGACATGAGCCGATCGCGCCCGCCTCGCCCGCTCCCTTCACGCCGAGCGGATTGGTCGTGCAGCGGACGTTCTTCGTTTCGAATGCATAGTTCGGCACGTCTGCCGCGCGTGGCAGCGCGTAATCCATCAGCGAGGCGGAAAGAAGCTGGCCGTCCGCGTCATAGATGGTGTTTTCCATGATCGCCTGCCCGATGCCCTGCCCGACGCCGCCGTGCACCTGCCCCTCGAGAAGCAGTGGGTTCAGCGTGACGCCGAAGTCATCGACCACGGTGTAATTCGTGAAATCGACGTGGCCTGTCTCCGGATCGATCTCGACCTCGCAGACATGCGTTCCGTTCGGATAAGTCGGCGCGGGCGGCATGAAATTCTTTTCAATGCCGGTGAGCTGATCCACCGAAACGCCGGGCTTTGCCGCCAGTTCGGCAAAAGACAGGGCCCGATTGGTGCCGCGCACGCGAACCAGTCCGTCCGCGATTTCGATGTCGTCCTGCGCGGCGTCGAGGTGCTCGGCGGCAAGCGCCTTCAGCTTCTGCGCAAGCGTTACTGTGGCTTTCTGTACCGCAGAACCGCCGGTCGGCATCGAGCGCGAACCGACCGTGCCGCCGCCCGTCGGAATGAGATCGGTGTCGCCGGTGAGGACGTTGATCTGCTCGAGCGGCAAACCGAGTTCGTCATGCACGAGTTGGCGGAACGTGGTGGCGTGACCCTGCCCGTTGGTTTGCGTGCCTATCAACACCGTCGCCGTGCCGTCCGGCTCGATCCGCACCTTCGAAGTCTCCGGCATGGTCTGACCGCAGGCCTCGATGTAACTCGCGATCCCGATTCCGCGCAGCTTGCCGCTCTTCTTCGACTCCGCGTGACGCACGGAAAACCCGGCGTGACCGGAGGCTTCCAGCGCGCGCGTCAAATGCTGATCGAAGTCGCCGCTGTCATAGACCCGCGCCGTTGCGGTCTTGTAGGGCATCGCTTCTTTGCGAATGAAATTTCGGCGGCGCACTTCTTCCGGCGCGATGCCCGTTTCGAGCGCGACCGCATCAACCAGCCGCTCGATGAGATAGGCCGCTTCCGGCCGGCCCGCGCCGCGATAGGCATCCACCGGCACGGTATGCGTCCATACCGTATGCACGCGGCCATAGACGGCCGGAATGTCATAGACGCCGGTCATCATCGACGCCCCGAGATAGGGAATGTAGGGCGCGACTTCCGAGTAATAGGCGCCCATGTTCGCGGTACAGTGGAGCCGCATCGCGAGAAATTTCGCATTCTCGTCGATCGCCATTTCAGCAAGCGTGACGTGATCGCGGCCCTGATTGTCGCCGATGAAATGCTCGCTGCGATCCGCGATCCATGCGACCGGAGCGCGCAACTTCTCGGCGGCAAGTGCTGCCAGCACATATTCGCGATAGGCAGGCGCCTTGGTGCCGAAACCGCCGCCGACATCGTGCGTCAGTACGCGCAGGCGACTTTTCTCGAGCCTCATGATTCCGCAAACGCTGGCGTGAATCATGTTCGCGCCCTGGCTCGACACCGTCATGGTATAGCGCCCGTCGTCGCCATAGGAGACGACGACCCCGCGCGTCTCCATGAAATTCGTGACCAGCCGCTGGTTCACGATCTCGATCTTTACGATACGCGCCGCCGAAGCGAAGGCCTGCTCCGCCGCCGCTTTGTCGCCGATGTCGGCGATATAGGCCTTGTTGTTGTCTCGGCCCGGCCAGACTTGCGCGGCGCCTGCTTTCGCAGCGTCGGCGGTGCCGGAAACGGCGGGCAGCGGCTCCCACTCGACCTCGATGGCTTCAAGCGCATTGCGCGCGGCAGTGACACTCTCCGCGACGACGAAGGCGATGGCATCGCCGACATGCCGGACCTCGTCGGTGCAAAGCACCTCATAAGGCGGCACGAAGCACGACTTCTCGTCCACGGGCTTGATGAAGCCCGCCGCGCGGCATTGCAGATGAGTGAAATGCGTGACGTCCGCCGCCGTCAGGATCAGCTTCACGCCGGGCAGCGCTTGCGCGGCTTCCGTGCTGACAATCCTGAACTTGGCATGCGCATGCGGCGAGCGGAGCACGGCGGCGCGCAGGCTTTCTTCCGGAACACAATCGGCAACGAAGCGGCCTTGCCCCGTGATCAGCGGCGGATCTTCGAGACGCCGGTGCGGTTGCCCCGCACCGAATTTCAATGGCCGCATGCGCTCACTCCATTAGTGCTCCGCACTCGCTACAGGAGCCGTACGAGACTTTCGCTGACCGATCCGCCGCGCCACCACATAGAACACCGGCGTAAAGATAAGACCGAAGATCGTGACGCCGATCATGCCAAACACCACTGGCGTTCCGAGCGCCTGACGCAGTTCCGCGCCGGCTCCGGTCGCCAGCATCATCGGCAGCACGCCAAGGATGAACGCCAGCGACGTCATGATGATCGGGCGCAACCGCAGCCGCGCCGCCTCCACCGCCGAGTGCCAGACATCTTCGCCGCGGTCTTCGATCTGTTTCGCGAACTCCACGATCAGGATCGCGTTCTTCGACGCCATCGCAATCAGCACGATGAAACCCACTTGCGTCAGGATGTTATTGTCCTGCCGCCAGATGAACACGCCCACGATCGCCGCGATCAAACACATCGGCACGATCAGGATGACCGCGAGCGGCAACCGCAGGCTTTCGAACTGCGCCGCCAGCACGAGAAACACGAAGATCGTCGCCAGAATGAAGACATAGACCGCGGTATTGCCAGCGCGCAGTTGCTGGAACGCGAGCGTGGTCCATTCATAGGAATAGCCCGGCGGCAGCGTCTCCGCAGCCAGACGCTGCATGATCTGGATCGCCTGTCCCTGGCTGTAGCCTTGCGCCGCCGCGCCATCGAGTTCGGCCGCCGGATAAAGGTTGTAGCGCGGGATGCGATAAGGCCCGGACTGGTCGCGCACGGTCGTGAACGAACCGAGCGGCACAGTCGCGCCGGCCGCGTTCCGCACGCGGATTTTCAAGACGTCCGCAGGATCGAGCCGGTCGCCGGACTCCGCCTGCGCGATCACGCGGAAGGTGCGGCCGAACAGGTTGAAGTCGTTGACGTAGGACGAGCCGATAAATGTCTGCAGCGACGAGAACACGTCGGTGATGTTGACGCCGAGCAACTGCGCCTTCTGCCGGTCGATATCGAGATAAAGCTGCGGCGTCTGCGTCTCGAACAGCGAGAACACCTGTTGCACGCCCGGCGTCTGCGCGGCCTTGCCCATCATCTGATAGACGACGCCCTGCAGCGCGGCAGCGCCCTGCCCGGAGCGGTCCTGAATCATCATGCGGAAGCCGCCCGCGTTGCCGATGCCCTGCACCGGCGGCGGCTGCACGACGATGGTCAGCGCCTCCTGGATCGGCGCGAGCTTTGCGAACAGCGCCTGCTGCACGCCGCTCGCCGTGAGGTTTGCGTTACCCACCCGCTCGCTGAACGGCGACAGCACCACGAAGATCGCGCCCGCGTTCGGCGCAACAGAGAAGGTCGCGCCGGAGAAGCCCACGATGTTGATCGCGTGCTGCACGCCCGGCACTTCCAGCGCGGCCTTGGTCGCGCGTTTCATGACCTCGTCGGTGCGGCTGAGTGCTGCTCCCGGCGGCAATTGCACGGCGATGATGAGATAGCCGCGGTCCTGTTGCGGAATGAAGCCTTGCGGGGTCCGCGCGAACTGGAACATGCCGAGCGCCACGGTCGCCACGTAGATCACGAGCATGATGCCGACGATGCGCACCGCGCGCGCGGCAAGCCGCGTGTAGCGGCCGGCGAGCCAGTCGAAGCCCTTGTTGAACCAGCCGAAGAACTTGCGGATCGGGATCGCGAGACCCTTCGGCGGCTCGTGGCTGTGCGGGCGCAGCAAGAGCGCGCACATCGCCGGCGAAAGCGTCAGCGAAACCAGAAGCGAGATTGCGGTCGCCGAAATGATCGTGAGCGCGAACTGCCGGTAGAACTGACCGGAGATGCCGGTCACGAAGGCCGCCGGCACGAAGACCGCGGCAAGCACCAGCGCGATTGCGACGAGCGCGCCGCCCACTTCGTCCATCGACTTGTGGGTCGCCTCTTTCGGGGCCATTCCGGCCTCGATATTGCGCTCCACGTTCTCGACGACCACGATCGCGTCGTCGACCACGATACCGATCGCAAGCACGAGCCCGAACAGTGTCAGGTTGTTGATGGTGAAGCCGAACACCGTCATCAGGAAGAAGGTGCCGACGAGCGAAATCGGGATCGCCAGAATCGGGATCACCGCCGCGCGCCAGGTCTGCAGGAACAGCACCACCACGAGGATCACGAGAATGATCGCCTCGAACATGGTCTCCACGACCGCGTTCACGGACTCCGAGATGAACTGCGTCGGATCGTAGATGATGTCGTATTTGACGCCCGGCGGCAGCCGCTCGCCAAGCTGCTTCATGGCATTGCGGATCGCGGTCGCGGTCGAAAGCGCGTTCGACCCCGGCCGTTGGAAGATCGCAAGCGCCACCGCCTCGTTGTCGTTCAGATACGAGTTCGAACCGTAATCCTGCGCCGCAAGCTCTATCCGCGCGACGTCCTTCAGGAGCACGTTCGCGTTCCCGGTCGTCTTGATCACGATATTCGCGAACTCTTCCGGATTGGCGAGACGCCCTTGCGTCGTCACCGCGATCTGGAATTCGCGGCCCTTCTCGACCGGCGGCGCGTTGAGCACACCGCCCGCGACCTGCACGTTCTGCCGCTGCATGGCGGCGACAACGTCGGCCGAGGTCAGCCCGAGCGTCTGCATGCGGCCCGGATCGAGCCACACCCGCATCGCGTAATCGCGACTGCCGAACACGGTGATCGAGCCGACGCCGTCCACGCGCGTCAGTTCGTCTTTGATTTCGAGGTTCGCGTAGTTCGATACGAACAGCGCGTCGCGGGATTTGTCCGGCGAATAGAGATGCACGATCAGCATCAGGTCGGGAGACGACTTCGTCACCGTCACGCCGATATTGCGCACTTCCGCGGGCAACCGCGGGTTCGCGATCGCGACGCGGTTCTGCACCTGCACCTGCGCCTGATCGAGGTTGGTGCCGATGTCGAAGGTCACCTGAATCGTGAAGCGGCCGTCGGCGGTCGAATTCGAGGACATGTAGAGCATGCCCTCGACGCCGTTGATCTGCTCTTCGATAGGAGCGACCACGGTAGTCGCCACCGTTTCGGCGTTCGCGCCGGGATACTGCCCCGAGACGTTAATGACCGGCGGAGCGATTTCTGGATATTGCGCGACTGGCAGCCGCACGAAGCTCACCGCGCCGAGGATCACGATGATGATCGAGACGACGGAAGCGAAGATCGGCCGGTTGATGAAGAAATGCGAAATCGTCACGAAGCTGCCTCGCTACTTCTTCTGCGCCGGCGGCGCGGGCTGTTCGCCCTCGTTCACCGGCGTGACCTTGGTGCCGGGACGCGCGCGCATCAGCCCGTTGATGACGACGCGATCCTTCACGTCGAGACCGCTGCGGATCACGCGCTTCGTACCCTGCAGCGAGCCGAGTTCGACGAACTTCTGCTGCACGTTATTCTCGGCATCGACCACGTAAACGAACTTGCGGATCTGCTCGGTGCCGATCGCAGAGTCCGGCACCAGCAGCGCCTCGTACTCGGGCGAGCCCGGCACGGTGATGCGCCCGAACATGCCCGGCGTGAACAGCGCGTTCGGATTGGCGAACTCCGCACGGCCGCGGATCGTGCCGGAACTCGTGTCGATCACGTTATCGACGAAGTCGATGCTGCCTTTGTGATCGAAGGTCTTCTCGTCGAGCAGGCGCAATTGCACCGGTAGTTTCTGGCCGCGCTCGTCCGCGCGTCCCGCGGCGCGCGCGATGCGCTGATAGCGCAGATACGAGGCTTCATCGAAGCTGAACTCGAAGCGGATCGGATCGGTCGAAACGATGGTCGCAAGCAGTGTCGTGTTGCCCGGCACGAGGTTGCCGGGTGAAACGCGGCGATCGCCGATCCGCCCGGTCACGGGCGCGCGAAGCTCCGTGAATTCGAGATTGAGCGCGGCCGTTTTCACGGCCGCTTCCGCTGCCTGCAAGGCGGCATCCGCCGCGCGTTTCGCCTGCACGCGCTGATCGTAGAGCGCCTCTGCGATGGTCTTCTGCTGCAGCAGCGTTTCCGCGCGCGTGAGATCGGCGGCGGTCAGGTCGGCTTGCGATTTTGCGCGCGCAAGATCGGCGCGCGCCTGCTCGAGCGCCGCCTGAAACGGACGCTGGTCGATGGTAAACAGGAGATCGCCCGCCTTCACCAGTTGGCCGTCGGTGAAGTGGATCTTGTCGAGATAGCCCGAAACGCGCGCACGGATCTCGACAGCATCGATGGCCACGAAGCGGCCGACATATTCGTCGCGGTCGATGAGCTTTTGCGGCACTGGATTGGCGACCGTCACCTGCGGCGGCGGCGGCGCAGGCGGCGCGCTTTGTCCGCACGCGGCAAGCAGGAGGGCCATAGAAAGAGCGGCACCGAAGGCCGCTGTCGGGCGGTACATGGAATATCTCTGGCGTATTATGGTCGGCAGGTTTCATACACTGCATAGACCGGTTAGTCACATGTGGCCCACGCAACACACTGTATGAGCAAGACGCATGGCGCAGCCCTTTGTGGGCGCGGAATCAGGTGGCTCGCAGAAGGCCTCGCAGCCAGCCTTTGCCGAGAAGCGCGAAGATGAGCGCGAAATAGGCTACGCCCCCAAGCACCGCGAGCGTCACCAGCAGCGCCTCGTCCCGCAGCGTGGCGAGACCCGCGAAATATGACGGTAGAAAGTACATCGCGGCGAACAAGGTGAGGCCGAGAAAAAATCCGGCGGCGATGAGTCGCAAGGAATTTCCAAAAGTGTTTTCGCCGGGCTTTGCGAATCCGCGCCGCCGCGCAAACCAGATCAGCAGCAACAGGTTCAGCCAGGCCCCCGCCGCCGTCCCGAGCGCAAGCCCGACCTGCGCAAGCGGCCCCATCAGCGCAACTTTCAGCGCGATGTTGAGCGCGACGCCTGCGAGTGCGGCGATCACCGGCGTCGCGGTGTCCCCGCGCGCATGAAACGGCGCAACGAAGCTGCGCATCAAAACGAACGGCACGAGGCCCGTTGCATAGGCAGCGAGCGTCTTGCCCGCTGCCGCGGCATCGGCGGCGGAGAATGCACCGCGCGCAAACAGGGCGCGCATGATGAGTTCAGGGATAACGAGGGATGCCACGGCACAAGGGACCGCAAGCAGAAGCGCAAACTCGATCGCCTTGCCCTGAGAGGCCGCGGCCCCCTTCTCGTCACCCGCAGCTAACCGCCGCGCCATCTCCGGCAACAGCACGGTGCCCACGGCAATACCGACCACGCCGATCGGAAGCTGGTGGATGCGGTCGGCGTAATAAAGCGCCGACAGCGCACCGGTAGGCAGAAACGTCGCGATGATGGTGTCGGCGAAAAGCGCAAGTTGCACGCCGCCCGCGCCGATGATCGCGGGGCCCAGCGCCCTGAGGAATTTTTTCGTGGGCTCGTCGAACTTCGGAAACTTCAACCGCAGACCGAAGCCGTGTTTTTCGGCATCGCCTGCGACCAGTGCGAGTTGCAGAATGCCTGCGATCAACACGCCCCAGGCCGCGGCATGTCCAGCGGTCGGAAAGAGCGCGGCATAGGTCAGCGTGCCGATCATCGCGAGGTTGAGCAGGATCGGCGCACCGGCAGCACTCGCGAAGCGATTGTTCGCATTCAGCGTGCCCGCAATCAGGCTCTCGATCGAGATCAGCGCGAGATAAGGAAACGTGATGCGGGTCAGCGCCACCGCGAGATCGAAGCGCGAAGCATCTAGCCCCGGCGCAAGCAGACGCACGACTTCCGGCGTGTAGATCAAGGCTACAACCATAAGCACGGCCTGCAGCACGATCATCGCAAGCGCGAGCCGGTCGGCAAAACTCCGCGCCGCGGCAGTGCCATCGGCTTCAAGCGTACGGGCATAGGCCGGGACAAACGCCGCCGCGAACGCGCCTTCGGCAAAGATTGCACGGAAATGATTCGGCAGCCGGAAGGCGACGAAGAAGGCGTCGGCGATCGGCCCCGCGCCGAGCACGGCCGCCATCACCACATCGCGAAAAAATCCGGTAACGCGCGAGAGCAGCGTAAAGCCGCCGACCGTGAAGAAGCGCCGGATCATGCCGCGCGCCTGTGGTCGGTTACGAGAGCGCCTCGCGCACTGCAGCGATCACGCGCTCCTGCGTCGGCTCGTCGAGATAGGGATGCATCGGCAGCGAGATCACTTCCGCCGCGAGCCGGTCGGTGACCGGCAATCCGTTGCCGGAAACCGGATAGCGCTTGTAGGGCTCCTGCCGGTGCAGGGGCTTCGGATAATAGATCGCGGTCGGCACGCCGCGCGTCGAGAGGACGGCGGCGAGCGCGTCCCGCTTTTCGACTCGGATCGTGTATTGCGCCCATACCGAACCATAGCCTGACGCGACCTCGGGGACGATGGCGACGTCCTTCAATCCTTCGGCATAACGGGCCGCCACGCGATTGCGGGCCTCGATCTCGTCCTGGAAAATCTTGAGTTTTTCGATCAATACCGCCGCCTGAATGGTGTCGAGGCGGCCGGTCATGCCGATGCGGATATTGTCGTATTTGTCGGCACCCTGCCCGTGCACGCGGACCGAACGCAGCACCTCGGCGATCTTGTCGTCGTCGGTGAAGACCGCGCCGCCGTCGCCGTAGCAGCCCAAGGACTTGGCCGGAAAGAAGCTCGTAGTCGTGACGAGCGCCTGCGTGCCGACGCGCTTGCCTTTATAGGTCGCGCCGAAAGACTGCGCAGCATCGGAAATGACGAAGAGGCCTTCGCGCTTCGCGATCGCCGCGATGCCGTCGAGGTCGGCAGGCTGACCGAACAGATCGACCGGGATGATTGCTTTGGGCTTGAGATCGCCGCGCTTGGTTTCGGTGATTGCGCGCTCGAGGCTGCCGAGGTCGATGTTGAAGGTCTTCTCCTCAACATCGACGAAAACCGGCGACGCACCGACCACGACCACCGCTTCGGCGGTCGCAGTGAAGGTGAAAGACGGACAGAACACCGCGTCCCCCGGCCCCACGCCGGTCGCCATCAGCGCCATGATCAGCGCGTCGGTGCCGTTCGAGCAGGAAATCGTATGACGCGCGCCGCAGAAGGCCGAGAGATCGGCTTCGAGCTGCCGCACTTCCGGGCCCATGATGAACTGGCAATGCGTAAGCACTTTGGCGACTGCTTCATCGATCGCGTTGCCGAGGCGCCGGCGCTGCGCGGCAATATCGATGAACGGAATCGGAGCCGCGTTGGCGCGCATATGCTGGTTCACTTGTGCTGGTTCACTTGCAAATTGCTTTCGATAATCAGCCGGCGACCTTACGCGGTCCGCGGCGGAACGCCGGATGCGGATCGGCAAGACAACGGATTGCGATTTCAAGAGACGCGACACCTTCTTCGCCGGTCACGGCCGGCTGCTTCACGCCGCGCACCGCATCGCAGAACGCGGTCAGTTCCGCGCGCAGCGGTTCGGTGTGACCGACCGACAAATGACGCATCCCGTAAGAGCCGTCCTTCTGGAAGCCGAAGCACTCGGTGACGGTGCGCGTCAGCAGATCGGCCATCACGTATTTGTCGCGTGTGGCGACCTGCACCGTGCGCGCCTTGAAGGGCGTCAGCCAGTTGGTGTTGATATGCGCGAGCACGCCGTTCGCGGTCCGGAATTGCAGCAGCGCAATATCCTCGCGCTCGGCGATGACCGAAGAAATCTGCGGCTGCACTTCCGCGATTTCGGAGCCGGTGAACCAGCGGATCAGATCGATGTCATGCACGGCAAGGTCGATCACCACGCCGACGTCGGACATGCGCGGCGGAAACGGCCCGACGCGCGTGATGCCGATGGAAAGAATTTCTTCGCCCGCAAGCGCCTGCTTCACCGCCTGCACCGCCGGATTGAAGCGCTCGACATGGCCGACAACGAGCGTCACGCCGTTGCGCGCAGCCGCGGTGACGATTTCCCGGCCCTGCTCGACCGTGGTTGCGATCGGCTTCTCGACCAGGAGATGAACGCCCGACTCGATCAGGTCGAGCGCGATTTCGTGATGCAGATGCGTGGGCGCGGCGATGACCACCGCATCGACCTTGCGCGCGACCAGTTCGCGGTGATCGGAGAAAGCCTCTGCTCCCTCCGCCTGTCCGGCGGCCTGCGACGCCCGGCCTGCATCCGGATCGGCAACGCCGATCAGTTCGACGTTCGGAAGTTCGGAAAGGACGCGCGCGTGGTTGCGGCCCATGACGCCGCCACCGACGACGCCGAGGCGAAGCATGCGCTCTTCGCCGGTAATCTTGCTGCTAGGCACGAAGCACCCCTCGATCCCCTGAACGGGTGAGGCTGGATACCCCGCAGCACCGGCACCCGGAACCCCTGAGGGCTCACAATTCGTGTCCGCGGGTTACAGGCGCGCTATTCGGCTGCGACCTTTGCGCCCGGCAGGTCGAGACCGGCGGAAAGCGTATCGTCGCGGAACGCTTTGACCCCGTCGAGCGAAAGATCTGCCGCGGTCTTGGTGCCGAGCGCCTTGAGCTTCTTCAAAATGTCGGCGGGCGCGGTAATGATATGCGCGCCCATCTCGTCCGCCTCGATGACGTTCCACACCTCGCGGGTCGAGGCCCAGATCACTTCGACGTTCTTCGCCTCGTTCGCGCGCTTCACTGCGAGCGAAACGGCAGGCTTATAGTCGATGCCGAGATCGGCGAGCCGGCCCGCGAATACCGACGTGCAGCCGGGCGCATTGCCTGCGAGCGCTTCGGTCGCGCGCTCCACCTGCTCTTCGGTGCAGAGGACGGTCACGTTGATCTTCACGCCATCCTTCGAAAGTGTCCGGATGGCGTCATAAAGCGTTTCGCCGCGCGTGTTGATGACCGGCAGCTTCACGTAAACATTCTTGCCCCAGGTCGTGATGAGGCGGGCCTGCGCGATCATTTCCGGAATGTCGTCGGAAAGCACCTCGAACGAGATATGGCGATCGGGCACGGCCGCGACCAGTTCGCGCGCGTAAGCCTCGTAATCGCTGACCCCTGCCTTCTTCAAAAGCGACGGATTGGTCGTGAAACCGGCGATGTAGCTTTGCTTCGCCATTTCCACGATCTGCGCTTTTTCCGCGCCGTCGGTGAACAGCTTGATTTTCAGCGATTCCAGCGTCCGAGCCATTGTCGATACCAATCCTTGCGCTTCGTCGGAAATCAGGGCAATCCGTCCCGTCATTCCCAGGCAGTCATAGCAAATCCCGGCATGCTTTCCACCGACGATCTGAAGGCCCTCGAAGTCCTGCACCCCTGCCTGCACAAGCGCTATTCGGGGGTCACGACCACGATTCTCGCGGTCGCGCCGCAGATGGCGAAACTCGCGAAGACCGCGCTCGTCGGCATGCGCTGGACTGCGCCCGGCGTGCCGACGATTTCGGTGAAGCAGGTGCGGAGCCTCGGGCGCTCGGTTCCGCCGACCAAGCCTTTTCGCATTTGGCACGCGCGCCGCAACGACGAGATGATCGTCGGTCTTCTGCTGAAAAAACTTCTCGGCATGAAGCTCGGCATGGTCTTCACCTCGGCCGCGCAGCGCAAGCACAAGAAATTTTCGCGCTGGCTGATGAGCAAGATGGACGCGATCATCTGCCCCTCGCCCGACGCCGCCGCTTACCTCACCTTTCCTTCGACCGTCGTGTTCCACGGCGTCGATGCCGAGCGCTATCGCCCTTCGGAAGACCGCGACGCCGAATGGGCCGCGACCGGCCTGCCGGGCAAATACGGTATCGGCGTATTCGGCCGCATCCGCGCGCAGAAAGGCACCGATCTCTTCATCGAGTCCATGTGCCGTCTGTTGCCGCGCTATCCCGACTTCACCGCGGTCGTGATCGGTCTCGCGACGCCGCAGGAAAAAGAGTGGGAAGCCGCACTCAAGAAAAAAGTGGAAGATGCCGGCCTCGCCAATCGCGTGGTGTTCCTCGGAGAACTGCCTGAGCATGATGTACCCGGCTGGTTCAGGAAGCTCACCGTCTTCGTGGGTCCGCAGCGCAACGAAGGCTTCGGCCTGACGACGCTGGAAGCCATGGCGAGCGAACTCGCCGTCGTAGCGACCAAAGCAGGCGCCGCGCGCCACCTGATCGAGGAAGACGTCACCGGCCATCTGGTCGAGATCGAAGACACCGACACGCTGACCGCCCGCATCGAGAACCTGATGAAAGACCCGCAGCGCGCAGCCGCCTTCGGCAAGGCAGGCCGAGCGCGCGTGCTGGAGAAGTTCGCGATCCAGCGCGAGGCCGAAGGCATCTATAAAGTCTATGAGCGCGTCTGGAACACGAAGAAGATTTGAATGACCGAAATCCTTTTCATCAAGACCTCCTCGCTCGGCGATGTGATCCATCACATGCCGGCCGTCACCGACGCGCGGAAGCATTTCCCGGACGCGAAGATTTCCTGGATGGTCGAGGAAGCTTACGTTCCGCTCGCAAAGCTGCATCCCGGCGTCGATGAAGTCATTCCGGTCGCCGTGCGCCGCTGGCGCAAGGAAATCCTGAAACTCGCCACCTTCTCGAAAGCGCGCGGCGAAGTCGGCGCGTTGCGCGCGAAGCTCCGCGAACAGCAGTTCGACAAGATCATCGACACGCAGGGCCTCGTCAAAACCGTGCTCTTGTCGAAATGGGCGCGCGGCGAACGCCACGGCTATGACGCTAAGTCGATCCGCGAGCCGCTCGCGTCGCGTTTTTATAATGTGAAGCACACCGTCAGCCGCGAATTGCACGCGGTCGACCGCAACCGCGCACTGACGGCAGCAGCGCTCGGCTATAAAGCCGAAGGCCGCACCGACTACGGCATCGACCGCAAACGCATCGCGCCGGTGTCCGACGCTCCTTACGCGCTTCTTTTCCACGCCACCGCGCAGGAAAGAAAAGAGTGGCCGGAAGATCGCTGGATCGAAGTGGGCCGCGCGCTGGAAGCCAAAGGTATCACGCCGCTTCTGCCGTGGGGTAACGAGCGCGAACGCGCCCGCAGCGAACGCATCAAGAGTGCGTTGAAGAATGCACGCGTACCGGAGAAGCAGCCGCTCGGTCAGGTCGCCGGGCTCATCGCGGGCGCGACGCTGGTCGCAGGCGTCGATACGGGGCTCCTGCATCTTGCCGCAGCGCTCGAAGTGCCGCTGGTCGCGATCTTCATTGCCACCAAGCCCGGCCTTTCCGGCCCGGTCAGCAGCGGCCCGATGACGACGCTCGGCACCGCGGGCGAGATGCCTTCGGCGGCGGAAGTAATAGCGGCGATCGAGGCATTGCCGCGTTAGCTATTCCGTCGTCCCCGCGAAGGCGAGGACCCATAGCCACTTGTCTCTCTCCTCATGGTGAGGAGCACGAGCATAGCGAGTGCGTCTCGAACCATGAGGTCACCTCCATCCTTCGAGACGCGAGCCTTCGGCTCGCTCCTCAGGATGAGGTCAGACCCCCGCAAAGCCCGGCATCTTCATCGCCCGCCGCACCGACTCGACAACACGCGCCGGCAACACTTCGCGCATGCAGTTGTGATGCGAGAGCGGGCAGACATATTGCATGCAGTATTGGCAATCGAGCAGCGGCTCATGCGTGATGAGTTCGGCAACCGGATTGATCGGAGCCCATTTTGCCGGATCGGTCGGGCCGAACATGCCGATCGCAGGCACGCCGAGCGCCGCCGAGACATGCAGCAGCCCTGAATCGTTTGCGACCACCGCACGCGCAAGCGAAAGCGAGATCACGCCGTCGCTTAGTTTGCCGCCGGTGAAATCGCGCACGCCCTCGCCCGCGTGTTCAGCGATTTCCTTGGCGAAGGGCTTTTCGTCGGGGCCTCCGATGACCCACACCTCGACGCCGCTTTGTGCAAGCTGTTTTGCCGTTTCAGCGTAGTAAGCAACCGGCCAGCGCTTGGCTTCGCCGACCGAACCGGGGGCCAGCGCGACCGAGCGCGTTCCCTTCACGACACTCATGCGCCCGCGCCACTCATCGGCCTGTGCGTCCGAAACCACGAGTTGCGGCAAAGGCCATTGCGAAGGCAGCGGCGCGCCCTTCGGCAATGCCAGCGCGCAGGACTGATCGATCATGCGCTTGTGGGTCTTCTCGTCCCATCGAATGTCGTTGAGTAACGCAATGCGCGCTTCGCCGAAGACGCCGGTGCGTTCCGGGATGCCCGCGAGCCAGGGCGCGAACGCCGCCTTCAATTTGCGCGACATGATGAGCGCAGAGCCGTAGTTCTCCGCGCGCAGGATTTTCGCGAGCGTGAAGTTTTCCGAGAACGCCGCTTTCTTGCGCGGAATGTCGAAGGCGATCGCCTTGCGCACGCCCGGCATGAAGGCAGTCAGCGGCGCGGTCAGTTTCGACGCCAGCATATCGACCGGCCGGCCCGGAAAGCGCTCGTTCAGCACGCGCACCACGGAATGGCACCGGACGAAATCGCCGATCCAGACATAAGGCACGATCAGGATCGGGCGCTGGTCTTTATTTTCATTCATGCCCCTCTTTAGAACATGTCTCGTTCATGGAAAATGCCGGGCTTTCTCCGGGGCTCGTGGTGAATCGGCCGTAAACCTTGTTGCGTTAGCTGAAAATCAACCCTGCCGCTTGACCGGAACGAAACCCTCGCCTGTTATCGATCCGCCGAACAAAAAAGAACAACGGAACTGCGATGGCGATTCTGGTTACGGGCGGCGCCGGTTATATCGGCAGCCATATGGTGCTGGCGCTCTGCGATGCCGGCGAGACAGTCGTCGTGCTCGACGATCTTTCGACCGGCGTGCGCGCCAATGTCGATTCCCGCGCGCAATTCGTCCTCGGCGATGTCTCCGACCCGGTGCTCGTGGCGCGCCTGATTGCCGAACACGGCATCCGCGCGGTCGTGCATTTCGCGGCTAAGATCGTAGTCCCGGACTCGGTTGCCGATCCGCTTGACTATTATCTCGCGAATACCGCGAAGACCCGCGCGCTGCTCGCAGCCGTCACGGCCGCGCATGTCCCGCATTTTGTGTTCTCCTCGACCGCCGCAGTCTACGGCGACGTTTCGCAGGAGCCGGTGAGCGAAGAAACGCCCGCAGCACCGGTCTCGCCCTATGGCGCCTCGAAGCTGATGAGCGAATGGATGCTGCGCGACAGCGCGCATGCCTACGGCCTGAAATATGTCGCGCTCCGCTATTTCAACGTCGCGGGCGCCGATCCGCTCGGCCGCACCGGACAATCGACCCCGCGCGCGACCCATCTCATCAAGGTTGCCTGCGAGGCCGCGACCGGCAAACGTGCGGGCATGCAGGTCTTCGGCACGGACTATCCGACCCGCGACGGCACCTGCATCCGCGACTACATCCATGTCAGCGATCTCGTGTCCGCGCATCTCGATGCGCTGCGCTACCTGAAGAACGGCGGCGCGAATGCCGTGATGAACTGCGGCTATGGCGCGGGCTATTCCGTGCTCGACGTCGTGGAAACCGTGAAGCGGGTTTCCGGCGTGGATTTTGCGGTGACGCTCGCGCCCGCGCGGGCCGGCGACCCGGCATCGATCGTGGCGGGTGCGAATAAAATCCGCCAGACGCTCGGCTGGCAGCCGAAATACGACGACCTCGAAACCATCGTGCGCCACGCGCTCGCCTGGGAAAAGAAGCTGCCGGCGAACTCCGCGGCGGCCTAGCGGGGTCCTGCTCCGGCGCTTGCCGCCGCCGATAACCTCGTGGCACAAGCCTCCCGCCGCTTACGAGGGTTGAGTTTATGCATATTACGATGATCGGCGCGGGCTATGTCGGGCTTGTGTCGGGTGCCTGCTTTTCCGACTTCGGCCACCATATCGTCTGCGTCGATACCGACGCGGCGAAGGTCGAGGCGCTGCGCGAAGGCCGCATCCCGATCTTCGAACCCGGCCTCGACGAAATCGTCATGCGCAACGTGAAGGCAGGCCGCCTCTCCTTCACGACGAGCATCACCGAAGGTCTGGACAAAGCCGAGGTCGTTTTCATTGCAGTTGGCACGCCCTCGCGGCGCGGCGATGGACACGCCGACATTTCCTATGTGCTCGCCGCTGCGCGCGAGATCGCACAAGCTGCAACCAGACCGCTGGTCGTTGTCACGAAATCGACCGTGCCGGTCGGCACGGGCGACGAAATCGAAAAGGTCGTCGCCGAAGTCGGGCCGAAGGAAAAAATCACGGTCGTCTCCAATCCGGAATTCCTGCGCGAGGGTGCGGCAATCGAGGACTTCAAGCGCCCAGACCGCATCGTGATCGGCACCGACGATCCGGACGCGCGCGAGGTGATGGCCGCGGTCTATCGCCCGCTCAATCTCAATCAGGCCCCGATCCTGTTCACCGGGCGGCGCACCGCCGAACTCACGAAATACGCAGCCAACGCATTTCTCGCGACCAAGATCACCTTCATCAACGAGATCGCCGATCTTGCCGAGAAAGTCGGCGCAAACGTGCAGGAAATCGCGCGCGGCATCGGCCTCGACAACCGCATCGGTTCGAAGTTCCTGCACGCAGGCCCCGGTTACGGCGGCTCATGCTTCCCGAAAGACACGCTTGCCCTCGTGCGGACAGCAAAAGAATTCGGCGCGCCCGCGCGCATCGTCGAAACCGTGGTAGACATCAACGACAAGCGCAAAGCCGCGATGGCCGATCGCATCATCGCCGCCGCGGGCGGATCGCTTGCAGGCAAAACCGTCGCCGTCCTCGGCCTCACCTTCAAGCCGAACACCGACGACATGCGCGATGCACCGAGCCTCGAAATCATTCCGGCGCTGCAAAAGGCCGGTGCCAAAATCCGCGCGCATGACCCCGAGGGGATGGAAGCCGCGGCGAAAATGCTCGAGGGCGTCACCTTCTGCGACGGCCCCTATGACGCCGCGAAAGACGCCTCCGTGCTCGTCATCATCACCGAATGGGACGTCTATCGCGCGCTCGACATCGCGATGCTGAAAGCGGCGATGCTCTCCCCCGTGATCGTCGACCTGCGCAACGTCTATGTGCCTGCGGAACTCGCAAGCCAGGGCTTCCGCTACGTCAGCATCGGCCGTCCCCCGGTCTGATCGCCAACGCCCGGGGCGGATTTGCCATTCCCCCCGGGACGCGGCAAAAGGCGGGGCATCCCGTTCTTTCCAATGGTTTAGCCTGTAAATGCCGCGCATTCGTAAGGCCGTTTTCCCCGTTGCCGGGCTCGGCACCCGCTTTCTCCCCGCCACCAAGGCGATGCCGAAAGAGATGCTGACCGTGGTGGATCGCCCGGTGATCCAGCACGTCGTGGATGAAGCGCGCGCGGCCGGGATCGAGCACCTGATATTCGTCACAGGCCGCGGCAAGGCCGTGATCGAGGATCACTTCGACCGCGCCTACGAACTCGAGGCGACGCTGGAAGCGCGCGGCAAGAAAGCCGAACTCGAAATCCTGAAAGCCGCGCAGCCGGATGCGGGCGAAACCAGCTTCACGCGGCAGCAGTCCCCGCTCGGTCTCGGCCACGCTGTCTGGTGTGCGCGCGATCTCGTCGGCAACGAGCCCTTCGCGGTCCTCCTTCCGGACGTACTCGTGCTCGCGAAGAAAAGTTGCCTCGCGCAGATGCTGGATGCCCATGCTGAGACCGGCGAGAAGTCGAACCTGATCGCGGTCGAGGAAGTCGCGCCCGACCAGACGCACCAATATGGCGTGGTCGGCATGGGCAAAAAGAAAGGCCCCGCCTTCGAAATCACTGCCATGGTCGAGAAGCCCGCGAAAGGCACCGCCCCTTCGAACAATATCGTCACCGGGCGTTACATTCTGCAGCCGGAAATTTTCGACGTCCTCGAAAAGCAGGATCGCGGCGCGGGCGGCGAAATCCAGCTCACCGATGCCATGATCGCGCTCTCGAAGTCGCAGAAATTCTACGGCTTCAATTTCGAAGGCACGACCTATGACTGCGGCTCCAAGCTTGGCTTCCTCGCCGCCAATGTCGCCTTCGGTCTCGCGCGCGAAGACATCGCGGACAGCTTCCGCGCCGAACTGAAACGCATTTCGGCCGCGTCGTGACGGACGGCAAGAACATTCCGCCTCAGGACGGCGCGCTCGCGAAGCTGAGATACCGTCTCTCCGGCATCTTCGGCGAAGATACCCGCACCATTGTTTCGCGGCTTCTGAAAACCGACGGCCGTCAGCACGCCCGGCAATATGCCATCGCCTTCGTGATGATGTTTCTGGTCGCCGGCACGACCGGCCTCACCGCTTATCTCATGCGGGACGTGATCAATCACATCTTCGTCGAACGCAACCACGTTGCGGTATGGATTCTCGGCGGCGCGCTGATCGGGCTGTTCCTGGTGAAAGGGCTCGCCGAATATTCACAGGCGATCATTCTCGCGAAAATCGGCAACAAGATTATCGCCAACTACCAGCGGCAGCTCTTCGACAGCACGCTCGCGCAGGGCATCCCCTTTTTCGCGCGCCAGCACTCGACCGATTTCCTGAACCGCCTGAACAGCGGCGCGGCCGCGGCGCGCAACATCCTCAACATCGTCGTGACCAGCATCGGCCGCGACGCGCTGACGCTGACCTTCCTGATCGCGGTCATGGTTGTGCAGGAGCCCGTCATGGCGTTCTTCTGCCTCGTGATCATGCCGGGCGTGGTACTGGGTATCCGCAAGCTGATCCGCCGTGCGCGCCAGATGGTCCAGCGCAACTTCATCGGCTCGGGCCGCGTCATGCAGACCATGCAGGAAACCGTGCAGGGCATTCGCGCGGTGAAGTCCTACAATCTGGAAGACCGCATGAAAGCGCGGATGGACGAAAACATCCGCGATCTCGAAGCCACCATGAACAAGCAGGCGCGCGTCGCCTCGCGCACGAGCCCGCTGATGGAAACGCTTGGCGGCCTCGCGATCGGCCTCTTCGTCATGTATGCGGGCTACAACGTGCTGAACGGCGCGAGACTGCCCGGCGAATACTTCTCGGCGATCACCGCCCTCCTCCTCGCCTACGATCCGGCAAGGCGGCTCGCGCGCATGAACATCGACTTGGCCGCGAACCTCACGATGTCGCGCTACCTGTTCGACGTACTCGACTCCACGCCCGCCGAAGCCGAAACGCTCGCGCTCCCCGCACTGAAGGTGGAACGCGGCGAGATCGAATTTAAGGGCGTCACCTTCGAATATCGCCCCGGCGAGCCGGTGCTGCGCGAGGTTTCCTTTACCGCCGAAGCGCAACAGACCACCGCGCTGGTCGGAAGCTCCGGCAGCGGCAAGTCGACGATCATGAGCCTGATCGAGCGCTTCTACGAGCCGACCGCCGGCGTCATATCGATCGACGGGCAGAACATCGCGCTGCATTCGCGTCGCTCGCTGCGCGACCAGATCGCTTATGTGAGCCAGGATCTCTTCCTGTTCAGCGGCACGATCCGCGAGAACATTTTTCTCGGCCGGCCCGGCGCCACCGAAGAAGAATTCATCGCCGCCTCCAAGGCCGCTCATGCGCACGATTTCGTCATGGGTTTCGAGAACGGCTACGACACCGAAGTCGGCGAGCATGGTGCGCAACTTTCCGGCGGACAGCGTGCGCGCATCTCGATCGCGCGCGCCTTCCTCAAGAATGCGCCGATCCTGCTGCTCGACGAACCCACCGCGGCACTCGACGCGGAGTCCGAGATGGAAGTGCAGCGCGCGCTCGACGACCTGCGCAAATCGCGCACGACGATCCTGATCGCGCATCGCCTGCACACCGTGCTGACGGCCGACAAAATCTGCGTGGTGGATGGCGGCAACATCGTCGAGACCGGCACGCATCAGGAACTGCTTGCGCGCCGTGGCCGCTATCACGCATTCTATCGTCTGCAATTCGACGAACGAAACATCGCAAACGGCTAAAGCCTCATGAACAATCTGATCCGGCCAGTCATCCTGAGCGGCGGAGCCGGAACGCGGCTGTGGCCTGCGTCTCGCGACAGCTTGCCGAAGCAGTTTTTGAAATTGCTAGGCACCCGCTCCACGCTGCAGGAAACGCTGCTGCGCGTGGCCGATCCGAAAGTGTTCGGCAAGCCGGTGATCGTCGCGAACCACGCCTATCGCTTTCTCATTCGCGAACAGCTTTCGGAAATCGGCATGGATGCCGACATCGTGCTGGAGCCTGCGCGTCGCGACTCCGGCCCCGCGATTGCGGCGGCCGCGCAATGGATCGCAAAGTCGGCAGCCGATGCACTCGTCCTCGTGCTCGCGGCCGATCATGTGGTGACCAAGCCGAAGCAGTTTGTTGCCATCTGCAAGAAGGCGCGCGCTGCAGCCAGAAAGGGCCACATCGTGACCTTCGGCATCAAGCCGGATCACGCAGCGACCGGATACGGCTACATCCGTCCCGGCAAGGCGATTGCGGGTGCCGGTGACGCACGCGCGGTCGAAGCCTTCGTCGAAAAGCCCGACGCCAAAACCGCCGCGAAGTATCTCAAGAAGAACTACCTCTGGAACTCCGGCAACTTCATGTTTCGCGCCGACGTGCTGCTCGAAGAATATGCGAAGCACGATGCCGCGACTGTCGCCGCGGCCCGTGACGCAATCGAACAGGCAGGCGCCGATCTCGGCTTCGTCCTGCTCGACGATGAAGCCTTCAAGCGCACGACGAAGAAGTCCATCGACTACGCGGTCATGGAGAAGACGAAGCGTGCCGCCGTGATCCCCGCCGATTACGGCTGGTCCGATTTCGGCGGCTGGGGCGCGGCCTGGTCGCTTTCCAAACGCGACAAGCAGGGCAATGCCGCGCGCGGCCCCGTCGCGGTCGTGGATGCGAAGAACAATTACATCTCCTCCGACGGCAAGCTCACGGCGCTCGTCGGCGCGGAGAACCTTGTCGTCGTCGTGACCGACGACGCGGTGCTGGTCGCCGATCGCGCACGCGCCGAAGACCTGAAGAAGCTCGTCGAAAAGCTGCGCGCCGAAAAGCGCGCGGAAGCCGACACGCACGCGAAAGTGCATCGGCCCTGGGGCAATTATCAGTCGCTGGATCGCGGCGAGCGCTATCAGGTGAAGCGCATCGTCGTGAACCCCGGCGGCCGCCTCTCGCTCCAGAAGCACGCGCATCGCGCCGAACATTGGGTCGTGGTGCGGGGCGAAGCCCTCGTTACCGTGGGCGAGGAAAAGAAGACGCTGCGCGAGAACGAGTCGATCTACGTGCCGCTGGGTGCGGTGCACAGGCTTGAAAACCCCGGCACGACGCCGCTCGAGCTGATCGAGGTGCAGTCGGGCAGCTATCTCGGCGAGGACGACATCGTGCGGATCGAGGACGTTTATCAGCGCGGGGCCAGGGATTAGCGGCCTTCCCGCAACCGTTAAGAAGCGATTAACGATAGCAGTCTAGCTTTGGCACTCGCGACGCCAGCGACTGTTTTCCGATGACGATTTCAACCGCCTATAAAGTCGGCCTCGGCCTGTTTCAGGTCGATGCGCGCGTCCTGGCAACTCGTCAGGAGGCTTGGAATATTCTTGGGCCGAACCTCGATGCGATCATCGATCGGCACTTCGAACTCTTGTTCCAGCATGCGCCCTACTTCATCGAGATGATCCGCAAGAACGGCGACAACTATAAAGCGCGCACGATCAAATATACCGAAAAGCTCTTCTGCGCGCCGATCGACGAAGAATGGGTCAAGGACACGCAGGAGCGCGCGCGGCTCGAAAAGGAAATGGGCCATGACGTGCGCAGCCGGCCCGGCATGAACTCCTACATTCTGCAGGAATTCTCCGGGCTGCTCGCAAAGCAGCGCATGATGAGCCGCGCAAAGGCCTGCGAACTTCTCGACACTGCCACCCGCATTCTCAATCTCGATGTCGCGACCGCCGTGTCGATCCACTACAATTTTCAGGTCCGCACCACACGCGCCGAGGGCGACCGCATCGGTCAGGCCGTCGGCAGCTTCAGCTCGACCATCCATACCGTCCGGCAATCCGTATCGAACGCGGTGGATCTCCTGAACGCGACCTCGGACGAGCTGACCACGCTCGCAAATTCCGCTTCCGAGCAATCGAACAAAGCGGCCGAGGCTGCGGCGAGTACGGCAAGCAACGTCGGCACCATCGCGGCCGCGACCGAAGAGCTGAACGCGTCCATCGCGAACATTCACGGCGAGGCATCGAATAGCGCGACGCTCGCGCGCGAAGCCGTGAGCCACGCGGAACGCACAAACGTGACGATCCGCTCGCTTTCGGAAGCCGTCGACAAGATCGGCTCGGTCGCGAGCCTGATCTCGGAGATCGCGAGCCAGACCAACCTGCTGGCGCTGAATGCCACGATCGAGGCCGCCCGCGCCGGAGAAGCAGGCCGCGGCTTTGCCGTCGTCGCATCCGAAGTGAAATCGCTGGCGACGCAGACCTCCAAGGCGACCACCGAAATCGGCCAGCAGATCGCGATGATCGAGGAAGCCACCCACCGCTCGGTCGGCGAGATCGCAAGCACCGGAAAGACCATCTCCGAGATCGCGCAGACCGCGGAAATGATCGCGACTGCGCTGAACGAACAGGCGATGGCAACCGGTAACATCGCTGAAAGTGCGATTGCCGCGGCGCAGAATGCCAACACGGTGGCTGGAGCGATGAAGACGGTCGAAGACACCGTTGCCCGCACGCGCGCTGCGGCGGAAACGGTTCTGAACTCCTCGCGCGATCTTACCGGCTCCACCGGCGAAGTTGCGAGCGCGATGGATCAGCTATTCGATGCGGCCTCGAAATACGAAGGCGCCAGGAAGTTTCACGACCTTGCCGTCGCGAAAACTGGCTAAGGCGGCCGAAGCTAGGCCATCAACGCTGCGGCGCGGATCGATTCCATCCCGGTCCAGGGTCTGTGGTTGATCGAAACCACGCGCCAGAGCGAGTCCGCGCCCATTTCCAGCTGATCGAGCCGCGTGATCGAGCAATTGTCGATGGCAAAAGCAAGCGCTGCATCGGTCGAGAGCTTCAGCGCGTGACCGATCGCAGCCTTGATCGTGCCGCCATGCGTGACGGCGACGATGTCCCGCCCGAAATGCTCGGCGGAAAGCTGTTCGATCGCAGGTGCAACCCTCGCATAGAGATCGTCGAAACTCTCGCCGCCGGGCGCCCGTTCCGCTGCAGGGCCGAACCAGAACGGATGCGAAAGATGCGCGCGGGCGGCGAAGAATTCGGCGCGGTTCAGCCCCTGCCATTCGCCGAGATGCTGCTCGGCGAACGCGCTGACGGGAATGCGCGTTGAACTTGCGGGATCGCGCTCCACCATGGCCGCGATGATGGCTTCCGCGGTTTGCTGCGTGCGTCTGAGGTTACTCGTGAACCACGCGGCCCCGCGCGGCAGCTCGCGCGCCAGCGCATCGAACACGTTGCGGTCGCTCGTGTCGGAATCGACGTCATTCTGACCGTAGATATTGACGGTATCGGGAACCGGCGCGTGGCGGACCCACCACCAGCGGGTGAATTGCGGTGTTGCTTCGTTCATGCGGGAGCTTCTACCCTCAAAGCGAGCGCCCGATCAATTCCTTCATGATCTCGTTGGTTCCGCCGTAGATTTTCTGCACGCGCGAATCCGTCCACATCCGCGAGATCGGATACTCTTTCATGTAGCCGTAGCCGCCGAACAGCTGCAGGCATTCGTCGGCAACTTCGCATTGCTTCTGCGTGGTCCACCATTTCGCCATGGCCGCGGTCTGCACGTCCAGCTTGCCCTCGAGCAAGAGCGCCGTGCAATGCTCGACGAAGCTGCGCGCCACCGTCGCTTCAGTCTTGCATTCGGCGAGCTTGAAACGCGTGTTCTGGAAATCGAGCAGGCGCTTGCCGAACGCCTTACGATCTTTGGCGTAGGCCACCGTGATTTCCACCGCCCGCTCCATGGCGGCGACCGCCTGAATCGCGATAACCAGCCGCTCCTGCGGCAACTGCTGCATCAACTGGATGAAGCCCAGCCCTTCCCGGTCGCCGAGCAAGTTCGCGGTCGGCACGCGCACGTCGTCGAAAAAGAGTTCGGAAGTATCCTGCGCATGCTGGCCGACCTTTTCAAGATTGCGGCCGCGGCGATAGCCCTCCACCTGATCCACCTCGACCATGATGAGCGAGACGCCTTTGGCACCTTCTTTCGGATCGGTCTTGGCGACGACGCAGACGAGCCCGGCATGCTGGCCGTTGGTGATGAAGGTCTTCTGCCCGTTGATCACGTATTGATTGCCGTCGAGCCGCGCGGTCGTCCGCACCGCCTGCAGGTCGGAGCCGGTGCCGGGCTCGGTCATGGCAATCGCGGCGACGAGTTCGCCGGAGGCGAGCTTCGGCAGCCACTTTTGCTTCTGCTCCTCCGAGCCGTAATGCAGGAGATAAGGCGCCACGATGCCGCTATGCACGGCGTTGCCCCAGCCCGTGACGCCGGCACGGATCATTTCCTCGATCAGGATTTTCTCGTGCGCAAAAGTGCCGCCCGCGCCGCCGTAAGTGTCCGGGATCATCGCGCAGAGGAGACCCGCAGCCCCCGCCTTGTTCCAGATCTCGCGGTCGACGATGCCTTCGCTTTCCCAGCGCTCGACATGCGGAATGCACTCGCGCTCGAAAAAGCGCCGTGCGCTATCACGGAAAATTACGAGGTCTTCGGATTCTTGCATGGCGTCACTCCCGTGACGCCATTCTGCCCGATCAAGCCGCTCCCAGCCAATGCTTCGGATCGTGCACACGGGAAGTCCGCGTTTCCGTAAGGGCATCGCAGAGCGAAGCGAGGCTCGAGAGATCGTGCACGGGGCGCAGTTCGTCCACATGCGGCAGCATGGTGCGAATGCCGGCAGCCTTCGCTTCGAAGCCTTCGAAGCGCAAGAGCGGGTTCAGCCAGATCAGCCGGCGGCACGAGCGATGCAGCCGGCCGATTTCCCGCCTCAACTCGCTCTCGCCTTCGCGTTCGAGTCCATCGGTGACGAGGAGCACCGTCGGGCCCTGCCCGAGCACGCGGCGCGACCAGCGCTTGTTGAATTCTTCGAGCGCCGATGCGATGCGCGTGCCGCCCGACCAGTCCGAAACGCCTTGCGAGCAGAGCGCGAGCGCATCGTCCGGGTCTTTGGTTTTCAGCGCGCGCGTGACGTTCGTAAGCCGCGTGCCGAACAAGAACGTCGAGACGTTGCGCCGCTTCATCGTCAGCATATGGAAGAATTGCAGGAGCGGCCGCGAGTAATCGCTCATCGAGCCGGAAATATCGACCAGCGCCACGACTGGCGGCTTTCGCTCGCGCGGCGCCTTGAAGCGAAGTTCGATCAGATCGCCGCCGGAACGCACGGAAGCCCGCAGCGTGCGCGCGAGATCGATGCGTCCGCGGGGCGATGCCTTGAAGCGCCGCGTCGTCACCGCATCGTCCGGGATCCGCATGGCCGAGATCAGCCGCCGCGCTTCTTCCACTTCTGCGACCGACATCTGCGCGAAATCCTTCCGCCGCAGAATCTCGGCGTCCGAGATGGTGCCGCGCATGTCGAATACGGTTTCCTGTTGCTTCGGCGGCTTTGCCGCGCGTTTCTGCAGGCCCAGCGCTTCCTCGACGCGCCGCTGCGCGACGCGCGTCTTGACGCCGTCCGTGCGCGTCACGGGCAGCATCTCGGCAAGCACCCGCTCGACCTGCCCGCGCTGCCAGAAGCGGTAGAAGGCTTCGTAATAGATCGGGAAATGCTCGCGCCGCTTGATGAGCACGGCATGCAGCGTCCAGAAGAAATCCTGCCGCGTGCCGGTGCCGGCGAGCAGCACCGCCTCGAAGGCATCGATCACCGAACCCGGGCCGAGCGGAATGCCTGCGCGGCGGAGGAGCCGTGCAAAAGCCACCAGCCGCTGAAACAGCATCCCTTGCGCGGGCGCGCTCATCCCGCCGCCTGCAAGGCCGCGCGCGAAGCGGAAAGCACGGCGTCGATCTTCTTCGCGTTAAAGCGCTCGACATCGTCCTGATATTTCAGCACCACGCCAAGCGTATCGCCGATCAGCGCCGGATCGAGCGCCGTCGCATCGAGTTCGACCAAGGCAGACGCCCAGTCGAGCGTCTCCGCGGTGCCGGGCGATTTGAAGAGGTCTTCCTTCCGAAGCTGCTGCACGAAGGCGACCACTTCCTCGGTGAGCCGCTCGGAGGCACGCGGCACCTTCGCCCGCACGATTGCAAGTTCGCGCGAAAGCGCTGGATAATCGATCCAGTGATAGAGGCAGCGCCGCTTCAGGGCGTCGTGGATTTCGCGCGTGCGGTTCGAGGTCACGATCACGATCGGCGGTGTTTCGGCCTTGATGGTCCCGAACTCCGGGATCGTCACCTGAAAATCCGCAAGCACTTCGAGAAGAAACGCCTCGAACGCCTCGTCGGCGCGGTCGAGTTCGTCGATGAGCAACACCGGCGCACCGGCCGGGTCCGGCGTCAGCGCTTCGAGGAGCGGACGGCGGATCAGATAGCGCTCCGAGAACACGTCGTCGGTCAGCGTCTTGCGGTTCGCAGCACCTTCTGCCTCCGCCACGCGGATCGCGATCATCTGCGCGGCGTGATTCCATTCGTAGAGTGCTGAGGCGGAGTCGAGCCCTTCATAGCATTGCAGCCGCACGAGCTTGCGCCCGAGCGCGCCAGAAAGCACTTTCGCGACTTCGGTCTTGCCGACGCCGGCCTCGCCTTCGAGAAACAGCGGCCGCCCCATGCGCAGCGACAGAAACACCACCGTCGCCAGCGCGCGGTCGGCAACATAGCTGCCGCTCGATAAGAGCTCGATGGTTTCGTCGATGGAGTTTGGGAGAGCAGACATACGCGACCATACGCTTAAAGCGGCTCGATAAGAAATGAATGTCGTCCCCGCGAAAGCGGGGACCCATAATCCCTGTGCCTGAATTTGACTCGGGTGGTTATGGGTCCCGGCTCGCGCATTGCTTCGCAATGCTTGGCCGGGACGACGATTGAGATACTTACCCCGCCCTGGCCAGCGCGCGCTTCGCCATCACGCCAGCGAGGTGCGCGCGGTATTCGGCCGTGCCGTGAAGGTCGGCGATGATCCCGTTCGGCGAAACCTTCACGCCTTCGATGGCCTTGGCGGACCAGTCCTTGGCAAGTGCCGCTTCCATTTCCTTCACGCGGAAGACGCCGCTCTCGCCCGCACCAGTAACGGCGACACGAACGCCGTCTTTCGTCTTGGCGACGAAAACGCCGACCAGCGCGAAACGCGAGGCGGGGTTGCGGAACTTCTCGTAGCCTGCCTTTTGCGGCACCGGGAAGCTGACCCGCTCGATGATCTCGTCGCCCGCAAGTGCCGTCTCGAACAGGCCCATGAAGAAATCGTCTGCCGCGATCTTGCGCTTGTTGGTATGCACGGTCCCGTTCAGCGCGAGGAGTGCTGCCGGATAATCGGCGGACGGATCGTTATTTGCGAGCGAACCGCCGATGGTGCCGCGGTTCCTCACCGCCGGATCGCCGAGCACCGAGACGAGATGCGCAAGCGCCGGAATGGACTTCTGCACTTCCGCCGAGTTCAGCACCTCGACGTGCTTCGTCATCGCGCCGATGACGAGATTGTCGCCCTCGCGCGTGATGCCGGAAAGCCCCGCCACTTTCGACAGGTCGATGATCGTGCCCGGCCCCGCGAGCCGGAGCTTCATCGCGGGCAGAAGCGTCTGGCCGCCGGCAAGGAGCTTCGCGTCGTCGGCTTTTGCAAGCAGCGAAACCGCATCGGCAACGCTCGACGGCTTTTCATATTTGAATGCGTACATGATGGCGCTCCCTTATTCCGCGGCTTTTTTCATGGCCGCACCCTGCGCGGCTTTCCAGACCACGCTCGGCGTTGCCGGCATCGGCACGTTTTCATGCCCGACGGCATTGGTAATCGCATTGATGAGTGCGGCCGGTGACGCAATCGCGCCCGCCTCGCCGCAGCCCTTGATGCCGAGCGGGTTCGACGGGCACGGCGTCACGGTCGTATCGACCTTGAACGACGGCAGGTCCGCCGCGCGCGGCATGGCGTAATCCATGAACGAGCCGGTGACCAACTGCCCGTCGGCGTTGTAATGCGCGCCTTCCAGCATCGCCTGGCCGACACCCTGCGCGATGCCGCCATGCACCTGCCCCTCGACGATCATCGGATTGATGATGTTGCCGAAGTCGTCCACCGCCACCCAGTTCGCAATCGTGATCTTGCCGGTGTCCGGATCGATCTCGACTTCCGCAAGGTGACAGCCTGCCGGGAAAGTAAAGTTGGTCGGGTCGTAGAACGCGCCTTCCTTCAGGCCCGGCTCGAGCTGGCCGCCGGTGAATTTGTGCGCGATGTACGCGTTCAGCGTGACGTCGCCCCAGCCTACCGTTTTGTCGGTACCCTTGACGGTGAACTTGCCGTCCTTGAACTCGATGTCGTCGGCGGCGGCCTCCATCATGTAGCCCGCGACCTTCTTGGCCTTGTCCTCGATCTTGTCGAGCGCTTTCGAGATAGCCGACATGCCGACGGCACCCGAACGCGAGCCGTAAGTGCCCATGCCGAACTGCACCTTGTCGGTGTCGCCGTGCACGATGCTCACCGTGTCGATCGGCACGCCCAGACGATCCGAGACAAGCTGCGCGAAGGTGGTTTCGTGTCCCTGCCCGTGACTATGCGAGCCGGTGAGAATTTCCACCGAGCCGGTCGGGTTGACGCGCACTTCCGCGGACTCCCACAATCCGACGCCGGCACCGAGCGAGCCGACGGCCTGCGACGGCGCGATTCCGCAGGCTTCGATGTAGGTCGAGAAGCCGATGCCGCGGAGCTTGCCGTTCTTCTCCGACTCCGCCTTGCGCTTGCCGAAGTTCTTGTAGTCGATCATCTCCATGGCCTTGGTCATGGAGGCGTCGTAGTCGCCCGCGTCATAGGTCATGATGACCGGTGTCTGGTGCGGGAACGCGGTCACGAAGTTCTTGCGGCGGAATTCCGCCGGATCGAGCCCGAGCTCGCGCGCCGCGACTTCGACCAGCCGCTCGACCACGAAGGTCGCTTCCGGACGTCCGGCACCGCGATAGGCGTCCACCGGCGCGGTGTTGGTATAGACCGCATCGACCTCCGCATAGATCGCCGGGATCGCGTATTGCCCGGAGAGCAGCGTCGCATAGAGATAGGTCGGCACCGACGACGAGAAGGTCGACATGTAAGCGCCGATATTCGCGATGGTGTGAACCCGCAGACCCGTGATCTTGTTGTTCGCATCGATCGCAAGTTCCGCGCGCGTGACATGATCGCGGCCATGCGCGTCGGTGAGGAAGGCTTCCGAGCGATCCGACACCCACTTCACCGGCCGCTTCACGCGGCGCGCGGCCCAGAGCGCCACCACCTCTTCGGGATAGATGAAGATCTTCGAGCCGAATCCACCGCCGACATCCGGCGCGATCACGCGCAGCTTGTGCTCCGGCGCCATGCCGACGAAGGCCGAGATCACGAGACGCGCGACATGCGGGTTCTGGCTCGTGTTCCAGAGCGTCAGCGCATCGTTGCCTTGATCGTATTCCGCGATTGCCGCACGCGGCTCCATCGCATTCGGCACGAGGCGATTGTTGATGATGTCGAGCTTGGTGACGTGCTTGGCGGCAGCGAAGGCCGCATCCGTCGCCGCCTTGTCGCCGAGATGCCAGTCGTAAATGAGATTGTTTGGTGCCACGTCATGAATCTGCGGTGCACCGCTCGCGGTCGCTTTCGCCGGATCGACCACCGCCGGCAGCACGCCGTAATCGACTTCCACAGCCTCCGCCGCATCGCGCGCCTGCCGCAAAGTTTCGGCAAGCACGACGGCGACCGCATCGCCGACGCAGCGGACCTTGTCCGCGGCTATCGCCGGATGCGCGCCCATCTTCATCGGCGTGCCGTCTTTCGAGGTGATGGCCCAGCCGCAGATCAGGCCGCCGATCTTGTCACCCGCAAGGTCCGCGCCGGTGAGAACATCGACCACGCCCGCCATATTCTTGGCGGCGCTGACGTCGATCTTGTTGATCGTCGCATGTGCATGCGGCGAGCGCACGAAATAGGCCCGGACCTCGCCGGGGCGCGTGATGTCGCTCGTATAATTCCCCGTGCCGGTAATGAAGCGTTGATCTTCCTTGCGGCGTACTGCTGCGCCAATGCCTGTCGCGCTCATGACGTCCTCCAGAACTCTGTTTTTTTATTCTGCTGCCTGCGCGGACTTGCCGCCGCCGGCCATCGCTCTCGCTCCGGCATCCACCGCTTTCACGATGTTGTGGTAGCCGGTGCAGCGGCAGATATTTCCTTCGAGCTCGTCGCGTATGGTGTGCTCGTCGAGATTGCTGCCCTTGCGGTTCACGATATCGACCGCGGTCATGATCATGCCCGGCGTGCAGAAGCCGCATTGCAGGCCATGATGCTCGCGGAAGGCTTCCTGCATCGGGTGGAGCGTGGAGCCGTTGGCGAGACCTTCGATGGTCGTCACCTTCGCGCCGTCGGCGCTCACGGCAAGCATGGTGCAGGACTTCACAGCCGCGCCGTCCACATGCACGACGCAGGCACCGCATTGCGACGTATCGCAACCGATATGCGTGCCGGTCAGGCGCAGCTTTTCGCGGATCAGTTCGACGAGGAGGGTTTCAGGCGCAACGTCAACGGTATGCGACTTCCCGTTGACCGTAACGGTCACGTTCGGCATGGGGCGTTCTCCGGCTTTGAAGAAACCGTGGCCCCGCGGTCATTGCGCTGACCGGCTTTTTCTTAAGTGGCCGCGTCTCTTCTCTTTTTAAGGATTCCAGTTTGGTCCGGTTCCAGACACGCGGTCAAGCGCCCACTGGCATCGCAAAGCGCCCGCATCACTTGTAATCCTGCAAGGCAGCGACGAAATTTTCGAAGAAGCGGTCCGCGGTTTTCTTCGCGGAACCGGCAATCAGCCGCTGGCCGAGTTGCGCGATTTTACCGCCGGTCGCCGCCTCCGCCTTATATGTGAGCTTGGTGCCTTCGCCGGCTTCCGCGAGCGCGACATTGGCGAAGCCCTTGGCAAAACCGGCAACGCCGCCTTCGCCCTCGCCCGCAATTTTATAACCGTTCGGCGGGTCCATATCCTCGAGCTTGACCTTGCCCTTGAAGCGCGCGCTCACCGGGCCGATCGACAATTTTACGGTCGCCTGGAATTCTGAATCGGAAATTTTCTCCAGCGTCTCGCAACCCGGAATGCACTTCTTGAGGATTTCCGGATCGTTCAAGGCCTTCCAGACGACCTCACGCGATTGCGGCAATTCGTATTCGCCACTCATTTCGAGAGCCATCGTTTCCTCCGTAAATCAAAACCAAGAACTGCGGCCGCAGCGGACTACCGCCCCTATGCGCCTGTTGCGTTGCACTAGGCAACCACCCGTATCAGTTACAGTTGACTAGCGGCACCGCATTTAAGACGCTTGGTTTTACGGAACATTGATACGGAAGGGAAAGGGAGTCCCGGCGGCGATGTCTTCCCCGCGCATGCGCGAGATCGAACGGCATGGAAACGAGACCCGGATCGAGGATGTGCTCGATCATTCCCGGTTCGCCGACCGCTGGATCGCCCGCGTCGTCCGCTCGCTGAAGGCAGGCCAGCTCACCATCGAAACCCCTTCGGGTGCGCGCGTCGAAGGCAAAGGCGAAATCGAAGGCCCGCGCGCAACCCTGATCCTCCACCGCTGGCGCACCATGCGCCGCCTGATGTTCGGCGGCGATGTCGGCTTTGCCGAAGCCTATATGGACGGCGACTGGTCCACGCCCGACCTCGCAACCCTGATCGAACTCGCCGCGCTGAACGAGCGGGCTTTGAGCGAAGTCACGGCCGGACGCTGGTTCACCCGCCTCGCCCACCGGCTGCAGCATGTGCTGCGCGCCAACACCAAAAGCGGCAGCCGCCGCAACATCGAGGCGCATTACGACCTCGGCAACGATTTCTACAAGCTCTGGCTCGACCCGAGCATGACCTATTCCTCCGCGCTCTACGCGAACCAGAAGCAATCGCTCGAAGATGCGCAGGACAACAAGCTCACCCGCATCATGGACTTGCTGGCAATTTCCGGCGGCGAGCGCGTACTGGAAATCGGCTGCGGCTGGGGCCGCCTGGCCGAGCGGTTAGCCAGCGAACGCAACGCCCACGTCACGGGTCTTACCTTGTCGCCCTCGCAACTCGCGGGCGCGCGCGAGCGCATCGCAAAGGCCGGTGCCGGCGACAATGCCGATCTGCGCCTGCAGGATTATCGCGACGTTACCGAGAAATTCGACCGCGTGGTTTCGATCGAGATGATCGAGGCGGTCGGCGAGAAATACTGGCCCGCCTATTTCGGCAAGATCGCGGAAGTCCTGAACCCCGGCGGCCGCGCGGTGCTGCAGGTCATCACGATCGCCAATGAGCGTTTCGACTTCTACCGCAAGAACGCCGACTTCATTCAGCGCTACATCTTCCCCGGCGGCATGCTGCCTTCGCACGGCATCATGCTGGAGCAGATCAAGCAAGCCGGCATGCGCTTCGTCTCGTTCGAAACGTTCGGCGAGAGCTACGCCCGCACGCTCAATGAATGGAACCGCCGCTTCCAGCGCGCATGGCCGCAGATAGAAGCCATGGGCTATTCGAAGCGCTTCAAGCGCACCTGGGAATATTACCTCGCCTATTGCGAAGGCGGCTTCCGCTCGAAGGCGATCGACGTCGGCCTTTATGTGATGGAAAAGCCCGCGCATTGACCGCGGCAAGCCGGCCCGCAACACTCGAAAAATGAAAACGCGCGCATTCGGGCCGGCAAGCACCGGCGTTTCCGTCATCGGCCAGGGCACCTGGAACCTCGAACTTGCCGACCGCGCCGAGGCAATTCGCACCCTTCAACGCGGCATCGACTTCGGCATGACACATATCGACACCGCCGAGATGTATGGCTCTGGCCGCGCCGAAGCGCTGACCGGCGACGCCATCGCCGGACGACGCGACAAGGTATTCCTAGTCTCGAAAGTGCTGCCGTCCAACGCATCCCGCAAAGGCACGCTTGCCGCCTGCGAGCGTTCGCTCAAACACCTGAAGACCGATTATCTCGATTGCTATCTTTTGCACTGGCGCGGCTCGTATGAACTCGAAGAAACTTTCGCCGCTTTCGATGAACTGAAATCCGCCGGAAAAATCCGCGCCTGGGGCGTCTCGAACTTCGACACCGACGATCTCGAGGAAGCGCTGGCCGTCGCGGGCAAGGGTACGATCGCCTGCAATCAGGTGCTCTATCATTTGCGCGAGCGCGCGATCGAACACGCAGTGATCCCGTGGTGTGAGGAAAACGGCGTCGCCGTCGTGGCCTATAGTCCGTTCGGGCAGATGGCCTCGCCCTCGCCCGCTTCTCCCGGCGGCAAAGTACTTGCCGAAGTCGCAAAGGCGAACGGCGCGACGCCGCGGCAGGTCGAACTCGCCTTCCTCACCCGGAAAGACGCCGTCTTCGCGATCCCGAAAGCGTCGAAGGTCGCGCATGCCGAGGAAAATGCCGGCGCCGGCGATCTCGTGCTGACCGCAAGTGAAATCGAAGCCATCGACCGCGCCTTTCCGCGCGGCCGCGCCAAAAGCCTGCCGATGTTGTGAGAGCGCCGCTCAGCCCTTCTGAAAATCACCCGGCTGCGGGGGCGCCAGCGGCGTGAAGTGGCAGCGGTCCGGCTTCAGGTCGATCAGCGGCGTGCCGTCGAGGCAATCGAGCCCGCGCACATAAACCGAATTGCAATCCACCTTCTCGAACTTCACGAGCGACGTGCCGATGGGATTGGGCCGCACCGGCGAGCGCAGCGAAAACGTGCCGCGCGCCTGCCCGTCGCTTTTCGGGCTCTGCGCGACGAGATCGCGGCGCGACTGGTCGAGCCAGTAAAGCACTTCCAGTTGCGGATAGTTTTCCACGCCCTGCAGTGCCGCGACCCATGGCTCGAAAATCTCGATGCGGCACAACGGGCCGTCATGCCGTCCCTGCCGCGGACATTCGAGCCGGTCGCGCCATGGCGTATGGATTTTACCAATGAAGATAAGCCCCGCGTCGCGCGCCTCGGGCACCGTCACGGCCACTTCTCCGGGCCGAATTTCATCGCGTGTAATCATCCAGTGGCTATACTACGGGAAGAGGAACGCCCGGAAGAAATCAAATGGCCGCACCGAAACCGCCCGCCTTCGAAACCATGAGCCTGCACGCCGGCCAGCACCCCGATCCCGTGACCGGTGCGCGCGCGGTGCCGATTTACCAGACCACTTCTTACGTCTTTCAGGATACCGGACACGCCGCAGCACTCTTCAATCTCGAACGCTCCGGCAACATCTACACGCGCATCTCGAACCCGACGACATCGGTGCTCGAAGAACGCATCGCAGCACTCGAAAACGGCGTCGGCGCAGTCGCAACCGCAAGCGGCATGGCGGCAATGCACCTTGCCATCGCGACACTTGCGAGTGCGGGCGATCACATCGTCGCGTCGGCCTCGCTCTATGGCGGCACCATCAACCTGCTCGCGCATACGCTGCCGCGTTTCGGCATCACCACCACCTTCGTAAAGCCGCGCGATCATGCCGGCATCGAGGCTGCGATCCGGCCGAACACCAAGCTCGTGATCGGCGAGACCATCGGCAATCCCGGCCTCGAAGTGCTCGACATTCCGAAGGTCGCGGAGATCGCGCATGCCGCGAAAATCCCGCTCCTGATCGATAACACCTTCGCGACCCCCTACCTCTCCCGCCCTCTCGATCTGGGCGCGGATCTCGTCATGCATTCGCTGACGAAATGGATCGGCGGCCATGGCATCGCCATCGGCGGCATCGTGGTGGACTCAGGCCGCTTCGACTGGATCGGCTCCGGCAAATTCCCGGAATTGACCGAGCCTTATGCCGGCTATCACGGCATCAACTTCGTCGAGCAGTTCGGTCCGTGGGGGTTCATCATGCGCGCGCGCTCTGAAGGCTTGCGCGATTTCGGCGCGTGTATTTCGCCCACCAACGCCTTCCAGATTTTGCAGGGCGCGGAAACGCTCGGCGTGCGCATGGATCGCCATGTCGCAAACACCGCCACCGTGCTCGAAGCGCTTTCCAAAAACCCGGCCGTCGAATGGGTGTTACACCCGACGCTCCCCTCGCATCAAGATCATGAACTCGCGAAAACCCTGCTGCCGCGCGGCGCGGGGTCGATCGTGAGCTTCGGCATCAAGGGCGGCCGCGCCGCGGGAAAGAAATTCATCGAGAGCCTGCGCCTTGCGAGCCACCTCGCCAATGTCGGCGACGCGAAAACGCTCGTCATTCATCCGGGCAGCACGACACACCAGCAGATGGATGCCGAGCAACTGAAGACCGCCGGCATCGGCGAGGAACTGATCCGGCTCTCGGTCGGCATCGAGAATGCGCAGGATATTGTGGACGATCTCTCGCAGGCGCTGCGCGCCTCGCAAAAGGCTTGAGCCATGCGCGTGACAGTCAACGGCTCCGAAGTTTTCGTGGCGACTGGCGGCAAGGAGTTCGATCCGGGCAAGCCTTCGGTAATGTTCCTGCACGGCGCGGGCGGCGATCATTCGATCTGGGCGCTGTTCACCCGTTGGTTCGCCCATAACGGCTTCAACGCGCTGGCACCCGACCTCCCCGGCCATGGCCGCTCCACGGGAGAGCCGCTCACCTCGGTCGAAGAACTGGCAGGCTGGACCGCGGAGCTGATCAATGCATGCGGCGCGAAAGCCGCGAAGCTCATCGGCCATTCGCTGGGCTCGCTGATCGCGGTCGAGGCCGCTGCGCGTTACCCGGATAAAGTGACCGGTATCGGGCTGATCGCCGCGGCCACCGCGATGCCGGTGAGCGAGGCGCTGCTTGCCGCTGCGAAGAACAATTCACCCGATGCTTTCGCGATGATGACGGTCTGGGGCTTCGGCGCGCGCGCGGGCCTCGGCGGCAGTCTCACGCCGGGCGGCTGGATGACCGGCAATGGATTGCGCGTTCTGGAAACGATGAAGCCCGGCGTGCTGCACGCCGATCTCTTCGCAAGCAACGCCTATGATGCAAAGGACGCCGCCGGGAAGGTCAACGTTCCTGCAACGCTCGTGCTGGGAGAGCGGGACCTGATGACGCCCTTGCGCAATGGCAAGGCGCTGGCCGCCCTCATTCCCGGCGCGAAACTCGTGACGCTTGCGGGTGCGGGCCACATGATGCCGGTGGAAAAACCCGACGAGGTGCTCAAGGCCATCGCCGCGTAAGGCCTTAGATCATCGCCGAGCCGAACACCGCCGCAAGAAACGCAAAGCCGAGCAACGCGCCGAGCACGAGGCTCACCGGATCCTTCAGCGCAAAGGCCACCGGATCGTCGAGCAGTTCGCCGCGATGGGAGATCAGCCACACCCTGCTGAGAAAGAGAAAGATCGAGGGCGGGATCACCCAAAGCCAGTTGGTATTGGAATAGACCGTGCTCGGGAACGCATCTTCCAGCAGATACACGATATTGATGAGCACCGCGCCGAGCATGGCGGCGACACCGAGCGCCAGCAGAAAACCTGCGTCGCTTCGCACATAGCCGCGCCCCGGTATCGGCGCGTCCCCGGCAACCTTGGAGCGCAGCAATTCGGTATGCCGCTTCGCCGCGGACAGCGAGAGAAACACGAACATCGAGAAGACGAGTAGCCACGGCGACAGCCGCACGTCGAGGATCATGATTCCGAGCGCGATTCGAAACGTGAAGAGCCCTGCAATTAGAAAAATATCGAAGATCGGAATTCGCTTGCAGAAGAACGTGTAACAAAGCGAGGCCAGAACATAGACCACGACCATGATCGTCTCTTCCCAGCCGATCATCGCGGCGACAAGAAATGCTGCCGCCAGCAAGGCCGTACCGAGCACGTAGCCCGTCGCAGCGGAGAGCGCTCCACTTGCAAACGGCCGGTTGCGCTTGCTCCAGTGCTCGCGGTCGCTTTGCAAATCCCAAAGATCGTTGAAGATGTAACTCGCCGACGCCGCAAGGCAGAGCGAGAGAAATCCGAGACAGGCATATCGCCATGCCGGAAGTTCAAGCAACAGTCCGCCGAGCACGAGCGGCACGAACACCAGCGCGTTCTTGACCCACTGATGCGGCCGCAAGGCACGGACGAGCGCAAGCGCGGTATTCGGCCGTTCGACGTGAGACGCCTCGGCCATACGGGTCAGCCCTGCTTTTGAATGTTTGCGCTGCGCGCAGGCACGCCGAACTCGCTCCGGCAGACTTCCGCAAGGATCGCGACGCCGTCGCGGATGTCCTGATGCGTGAGGCTAGCGAAACACATGCGGATGCGGCTGCGGGTCTGGCTCGCATTCACCGACCATTCCGGGCCGGGATTGATCGCGACGCCTGCAGCCAGCGCCTTTTGGTAAAGCTTCATGCTGTCGACCTGATCGGGCAGCTTGATCCAGAGGAAAATGCCTCCGGGCGCGTCGTCGAACTCGGCGGCGGTGCCGAACTGCTCGTTCAACGACTCCTGCAAGGTCTCGAGTTTCGCGCGCAGCGCCTTACGCAATTGCGGAACGTGGCTTTCGAAATGCGGCTTGCAGAATTCCGCGAGCATCATCTGCTCGAGACCGGCGGAGCCGGCGTCGGTCTTCAGCGCGAGCGCACGGGAAAGCACCTGCCAGGGCGCGACGATGTAGCCGACGCGAAGTGCCGGCGCGACCGACTTCGAGAACGAACCGATGTAAATGACGTTTTCGCGCTTGCTCATCGCGTAGAGCGCAGGCGGACGCTTCCCGCTCCAGATCAGGTCGGCGTAACAATCGTCCTCGAAGATCGGCACGCCGTATTCATCCGCGAGCCGCAGCATTTCGAGGCGGCGCTCTTCGCTCATGATCGTGGCAGTCGGGTTCTGCACGGTCGGGATGGTGTAGATGAACTTCGGGCGCACGCCGCGGCTCTTCATCTGGGCAAGCGCATTGGCGAGCGCGTCCATTCGCATACCGCCTTTGTCGAGCGGAATCCCTACGACGTTCACGCCCATGCGGGTCATGCGGTTGATCGAGCCCTGATAGCTGTCTTCTTCGTAAATCACCGTGTCGCCGCGCTGGCACAGCGCCGCATTCAAGAGGTCCAGCGCCTGCAGCGATCCCGACACCAGCAGGATGTCTTCCGCGCTACATGAAATCTGCGCATCGCGTTTCAGTTTCTGCGCGACGAACTCGCGCAAGGACAGATAACCCTGCGGGCCGGTGTTGACGGTGTAATTGGAAAGCGCACGGCCTTCGCGCGCGAGCACTTTGTCCGCCGCCTCGCGCAGCGCCTCGACCGGCACCATGTCGGGATCGTTATGGCCGCCGGTGAAGTTGTAGCGCGCACCGCCGGTCCACTTGATGGCGGGCGGCGGCAGGCTTTCCGGAAACAGCGAAGAAAAATCGAACGCACGCGACGACATATTGCACTCAACTTTCGAAACAACGGCGCCGGACTATCCGGGAAAAAGCCGGGGCTTGCCACCCCCGCAGGCAGGGAAATCAACCGCCCTGCGCAGAACTCGCGGCGACATCTTCCTTGAAGTCTCCTTCCGGCAGATCGCTTGCGAAAAACTTCGGATAGAGCCGCCGGAACTCGGAGATGATCGTCTCGGCCGGAACGTCGGCATAGGCCCCGCGATCCTGCAGATACTCCATATGCCTGCGGCCGGCGGGATCATACGGCTGAAACAGCGAATCCTGGTCGCCATCGAATTCGAGCGGCGCGAGTTTCGCCCGCGCGCAAAGGGCCGCGTCGAATGCGGGCGTGCACTTCACCCATTTCCCGTCGATGAAAAGCTCCGTGTAGGAGTGCCAGTGAAACACGTCCGTCTGGATAAGATCGTGCAGCTTCTTCGAGGTGATGTGATTGCGCACGTCCGCATAGCCCGGACGCGCAGCGATACCGGCCGCCCGCGCGCAGGCGGCAAGGAGTGCTGCCTTGCCGACGCAGAAGCCCTCGCCCGCTTTCAGCACGTCGCTAGCGCGATAGGTCGCGGGCTTCCCGTAATCGACATAGGGATTGTACGAAATCCGGTCGCGCACCGCGTAATAGAGCGCGAGCGCGCGGGCCTTCTCCCCGGAAATCCCCGCCACGGCTTCTTCCGCAAAACGCACGACCTCGGGGTCGGCGCTATCCACATAGTTTGCAGGTGACAAATATTCGTCGGCGGCCATTGGCGTCTCACCGTTCCCGTCTGTTGGGGCATCCCCTTTCATTCATAGAGAAATTCCACCCGCGCGACGACGCCCATAAAATACCACTTGATTTTGGACGTCGGTTCACTTTGTATGCAATTCGCGTGAAATGACCGTAATCACATGATTTTTAAGTGATTAGACGCACTCTTTAGCTTGTAGGCCCCTGCAATGTCTCCTCTGACCACTGCCCTCGTCGGCGGGTTTCTGATCGGCGCCGTGTACGGCATCACCGTGCAGCGCAGCGGCTTTTGCCTGAACTCCGCATTTCGCGGCCTGCTGGTCACCGGCGACCGTCGCAAGCTCGCGAGCTTCCTGCTCGCCATGGCGCTCGCAGTGTTCGCAACACAGGTATCGGCCGCCTTCGGCCTGATCGACCTGCGCCGCTCGGTTTATCTTTCGGCGCCGTCTTCCTGGCTGCTGATCCCGCTCGGCGGCGCACTCTTCGGCTATGGCATGATTACCGCCAACGCCTGCGGCGCACGCGCGCTCGTGCTGCTCGGTCAGGGCAACCTACGCTCTTTCGTCGTTCTGCTATGCCTCGGCATCGCCGCCTATGCGACCTTCAGCGGCCTGCTCGCGCCGCTCCGCGCAGCAATCGCCAGCGCCACGACCATGGTCTTCGCACGACCGCCTTCCATTCCGCAGCATCTCGAGCCGTTGCTCGGCGCGCAGAACGCGCATCTCGTGCCTGCGATCGTGATCGCTGCGATCCTTGCGGGCCTCGCCTTCCGCAGCGAAGCGTTTCGCAAGAGCCCGCGCGACATCATCGGCGGCGCGATCGTCGGCCTGCTGATCGCAGCAGGCTGGCTCACCACCGGCTATTTCGGCGCCGACGAATTCGAACCGGCTCCGATCGTATCGCTGACCTTCATCGCGCCGGTCGGCGAGACGATCCAATACGCCATGCTCGCCACCGGCATGAAGCTCTCCTTCGGCATCGTCGTGATCGCGGGCGTATTTCTCGGCGCATTGGCCTCCGCATTGCTCAGCGGCAGCTACGAACTGCAAGGCTTCAGCCAGCCGAGGCAGATGCTTCGCTATATGGCGGGCGGCACGATGATGGGCATCGGCGGCGCGCTGGCGCTCGGCTGCTCGATCGGCCAGGGGCTGACGGGCTTCTCGACACTGAGTTTCGTATCGTTTCTGGCGATTGCCGGAATCTGCGCGGGTTCAGCACTCGCGCTGCGCGGACCCCTCTCGCTTCCCGCACGCACGGGCACCGTCGCCGCATACTAAATCGGCCCGCGAAACCGGTTGTTCTGGTAAACAACTGGTATCGCCCATCGGAAAAAATGCGGGTTCCAGTTAGCGAGACCTAGAACTTTTTTGCGTACCAACGTCCCGGGCGATGAATGGGGAGTTGGTTCCAGTGAATGAAGTTGCGAGAAACGTGTCTGCTCCGGCCGCGGTGGCTGGAAGCACGGGGGAAACGCTCGGACACGTGCATGCGGTAAACGGTTCGCAGGCGACCGTCGGTCTGCTTGCGAGTGCCCTGAACGGGCCGAACCGGCCGGTCATCACCGTCGGCCGCTTTCTGAAAATTCAGACCGCCAAATCGCAACTGATCGGCATCATCACCGACGTATCGATCAAACACTCGGCGGAAACGAATTACAGCGCCATCGCGCGCATCGATCTGATGGGCGAGATCGTCGCGCATGCGGGCGCCACGAAATTCCGCCGCGGCGTCGCAGGCTATCCGACCATCCACGACAAGGCACTGCCGCTCTCGAACCGCGAGCTTCGCGTGATCTTCGACGAGGCGAGCCACGCCACGATCAGCATCGGTACGCTCCAGCAGGACACCACTGTCAACGCACGCATCGAGGTCGACGAGATGCTGAACAAGCATTTCGCCGTGCTCGGCTCCACCGGCGTCGGCAAATCGACCGGCGTTGCACATATCCTTGCGCAGACCATGAAGGTTCGCCCGCAGCTTCGCGTCTTCCTGCTCGACGCCCATAACGAATATCATCGCTCGTTCGGCGCGCTCGCCGACGTGATGAACCCCGGCAACCTCAGGCTGCCGTTCTGGCTCTTCAACTTCGAAGAGATCGTGGACGTGTTCTTCGCCGGCAGACCCGGCCTGCAGGAAGAAGCCGACATCCTCGCCGAACTGATCCCGATGGCGAAGGCCGCTTATGGTAGCTATCGCGGCCCCGCCGACCGCCCCGCGATCAAGCGGCCGGACGCAAAGAGCGTGGGCTTCACCGTCGACACGCCGGTGCCTTATCGCCTTGCCGATCTCTTGGCGCTGATCGATGAGCGGATGGGCAAACTCGAGAACCGCTCGTCGCGCATGATCTATCAGCGGTTGATCACGCGCATCGAAACCGTCAGCAACGATCCGCGCTACGCCTTCATGTTCGAGCGCGCGAATGTCGGCGGCGACACCATGGCGGAATCGATAAGTCAGCTTTTCCGCCTGCAGCCGGGGCGGCAAGAACATGACCATCATGCAACTCGCGGGCTTCCCCTCCGAAGTCGTCGAGCCGGTAGTGTCCGTGCTCACGCGGCTCGCCTTCGACTTCGGTCTGTGGAGCAATGGCGCCGTACCGCTGCTCTTCGTTTGCGAGGAAGCGCATAAATACGCATCCGCCGATCGTACCGCCGGCTTTGCGCCGACCCGCCGCGCGCTTGCGCGTATCGCCAAGGAAGGCCGCAAACACGGCGTCTATCTCGGGCTCGTGACGCAGCGGCCCGCCGAACTCGACCCGACCATTATTTCTCAGTGCGGCACGCTCTTCGCGATGCGCATGTCGAACGATCGCGATCAGGCGCTGTTGCGCTCGGCAGTCGCCGATCACGGCGCGGATCTGTTTGCCTTCGTGCCATCGCTCGGCACGCGCGAAGCCCTCGCCTTCGGCGCAGGCGTCCCGCTGCCGACACGGCTCACCTTTCCCGAGCTTCCGGCAGCGTCCATCCCCCGCAGCGAGTCGTTCGTCCGCAACACCGGCCTCAACGCGGAAGAGATCGAGCAGGATTTCATCAGCGCCGTGGTCGATCGCTGGCGCCGGGCGACCATGAGCCAGCAGAACGATGAACCGCTTCGTGTGCCCGGCTCCGCGGCGGAAGCTGCATCCCTGCAACCGGCATTGTCGCCGGGTCATGGCGGCGGCATGCCGATGGAAGCAACCCGTCTCAGCCTACTGAAGAAGCCGATCATCCCGGCGTAGCGTCCGGCGCTTTTCGTCATGCCGTGAGACATTGTCGTCATTGCCGGGCTTGTCCCGGCAATCCCGATTCATGAGGCACCTCGCTGCGAGGCAGGACGCCCGGAATATTCGAACCTAACCCACGCGTGCCGGCGCACGCATCCTGCTGCTCGCGCGCGCGCTCGACAGCACTGAACGCTGCTCGTCCTGCCTGCCTCCGGTGCGGCGTCCGCTGATTTCGTGCAGATAGATCGGCTTCGCAAAATAGAAGCCCTGCGCCAGACGAATGCGGCTCGAGGTCTGCAGATAGATCAGTTCCTCGGCGCTCTCGACACCTTCGGCGACCATGCTCATGTCGAGCGACAACGCCAGCGATTCAATCGCCTTCAGCACGCTCTGGCTGCGCGGACGCTCGTGAATACGCGTGATGAAAGAGCGGTCGATCTTGATTTCATCGGCGGTAATGTCGGCAAGTGCGCTGAGTGATGAATATCCGGTGCCGAAATCGTCGATCGAAATACGCACGCCGAGCTGGCGCAACATGGGCAGAACTTCGGCCTGAAAGACGCCCTTCTCCACGATCGCGTCCTCGGTCAGTTCGACGATCAGCCGCTTTGCCTGACCGCTGTTGCGGATCGTTTCGGCAAAAGCCCGCATGAAGCCGAGATCGCCGGCTTGTTTCGCGCCCACGTTGATGCTGATGCTGGTATCGCTTCCATAGGCCGCATCCAGCGCGTCGATGGAATTCAACGTTTCGATCAGGACAAAGTTTGTGATCGGATTGATCAGGCCGAGTTCGATGGCAAGCCCGATGAACTGACCCGGTGAATGAATTTCGCCGTCGCTGTCGCGCCACCGCACCAGTGTCTCGAAACCCTTGACCTCGTGCGTATGCATATCGACCTTGGGCTGGAACGCGCAAACGAAGCGGTTGTCGCGGATCGCGAGCCGCAGCCTCTGCTCGGATTCCATCCGGCTGGCGATCGCCTGCCCGAGGCCGTCATCGAAATAAACCGCCGTCCCCTTCGTGCGATCCTTGGCACCATACATCGCGCCGTCGGCGTTGCGCCGCAGGACTTCGTAGCTTGCGCCATGCGCCGGATAAAAGCTGACGCCGATGGAGCACGAACTGAAGATCTCGAAGCCTTCGATATAGAAGGGGTTCTTCACGTCGGCGAGAATTTGTTCGATCAGCTCCGCGATCGCGTCTTTTTCCTCGTAGCCGCTGAGCAGCAGCACGAACTCGTCGCCGGAAATACGCGCCAGCATGTCGCTCGGCTTCAGCCGCTTCTTGATACGCGCGCTGATCTTCACCAGCAACGTGTCGCCGATGGCATGGCTATAGTAGTCATTGACGTGCTTGAAGTTGTCGAGATCGATGAAGGCCAGCGCGAAAGGCTCCTGCGGCCGTTCGGCGATCACCCCATCGACATGACGCTCGATGCGCACGCGGTTCGGCAGCCCGGTGAGATTGTCGATCTGCGCCCGCTCGGTCAGTTTCCGTTCCATCTCCTTGTGCGCGGTAATATCGACTGAACTCGAGATCAGAAGCGTGTTGTTCGTAATCGCGACCGGCGTATGCGAGGTCAGCAGAATGCGCTCGCCATCGGAATCCTCGACGCGCGCTTCGGCGGTGATGGTTTCGCCGCGCGCGATGACGCTTTGCTCCCAGTCGCGGCGGCTCTGCGCTTCGCTCGCGGGAAGAAAGTCGGCGGGAGAACGTCCGATCAGGCGATCGACCGGCATCGCAAGGTCGGCCGCCGCGATGGCATTGGCCAGCACGAAGCGGCCGGAACTGTCCTGCACGGTGAGGCTGATCGGCAGATGATCGAGGATCACTTTCAGCAAGTGATGATCGTCGAACGCCTCTTTCCGCCGGCTGCCGCGTTCGGCAGACGAAAGCGCGTTTCGCTGCGAGGCGAGGGTTGCAAGACCGGCCGCGGAGCACAGGCGCGCAATCGTGATTTCCTCGGACGCGAAAGCACCCATCGCATCGCTGCGCACGAGTATTGCGGCGACCGGCATCCCGCCGAAGGCAAGCGGCAGGCATAGCGCCATCTCGCCGGGGGTCAGCAGCGTTTGAATCGCGGACGGATGCGTTTCGAACGCCACGACCGTCTGCACGTTCATCAGTTCGTGGAAATCGATCGGGGCGCAGTCGCGAACTCGGTCCAGCGGCGACGTCGATTCGAGAATTTCGGCGCCGCTCTCGGCGCCGGAAAGGAGGATCGCGCGGACATAAGGCAAAACGGGATTGAGGGCATGAAGGAGCGCGAGCGCGTCTTTCGGCGCCATCACCGCATTCAGCACGGAAATGGTGCGGGAGGAATCGGATGCGCCTCCACGCGAAGCGGTTTCTTCTCTGATTTCCGGTTTCGGTTGAGCCGGCACCCTGTACCTCACGCAAGCATTACGCGGCAGAGAGCTACAGGGAAAATGTTGGCAATGCGTTGCAGTGGTCGGCGTCGGGCGGCTGGCGGAGTAACGATCTGTTAACGCTTGGCGGCGGCTATTGATCGGCCATGAACGCAAGCGCTTTTGGATCCAGGATTTTGAGGCGCCGGCCTTCCAGTTCGATCATACGCGCATTTCGCATGCGGCTGATGACCTTGCAGACATGAACCGCGGTAAGACCCAGCGCATCGGCAATCTGTTGCTGGCGCAGGGGAAATTCGAAGGATCCGGCCTTCGCGAGCCCGCGTTTCGCCATCCGCATATGAAGTCCGTGAATAAAGCGGGCAATCCTCACCTCCGCCCCCCTCCTCCCCAAATCGAAGTTCATCTGATCGCGGGTCTCTCTTTCCTCGGTTAGCGCTTTACCTACGACTGAAAGAAAGGATGGATGACGAGATGCAGCAGACAATAAGTCAGCGCGTAGGAGTTTTCGGCAAGTAACGGGAGAGACGGCTTCGATAACGCGCCCGCTACAAGGTTCAAAAAGATAATTGATGGAAGCCGTATCACCGGCGAGCAGAAGCGCAACAACTTGGCGTTTTCCTTGGGGGGTGGGGAGCGACGTTGCGGCCCAGCCGCTGCATATCACGGGCACCACATCCGAAAGCTCGCGCTGATGCAGGATGGTCCGGCGCGATGGGAAAGTCTGGCTTACGGAGCGCACGCCGGATTGCTGTTTAACGCCATAGCCCGGACAGGCCCCGAACTCGCGGGCGATACAACCTACGCATGTAGGCAGGTACGAAGCGGCAGCGAACTGATCTGCCGGAAGCCTGGGGGAACGAGATTTGCCAGCGGATTCAACAATATCAAGCATTCTATGGCCTCCGAATCGGTTAATCGCCATAGTAGTGAAAAATCTGAATACACCAATAACTAGTATTATTGGTCCTGATTAATTACCGAAGGTTGTATTCGCAACGCAGAGAAACACCGCGAAAACTTAATCCAGAACAAGATTTCCGCGCTCAGTGGAAGTCGCGCGACTTCGGCAGGATGCGCACGTTCCGAGGATGACGCGGCGTGCGGTGATCGTGCTGTTGCGGATGCAATATCTCATCCGCGGAACTCAACGGCACGAGACCGTTTTCTTCGGACAAGCGGCGCAAATCTCCGCTGCGATCGGCGAGCCGCTCTGCAACCAGATGCACCACGCCTTCTTCGCTGCGCTGGATGCGGCCTTCGACCAGAATGAGCCGCGCGCCCATGACTTCCTTGCGGAAGCGCGTGAACGTGTTCTGCCAGACCACGACGTTTGCAATTCCGGTTTCGTCTTCGATGGTCATGAAGACGACGCCCTTCGCGGTGCCCGGACGCTGCCGCACCAGCACCGCACCGGCACAGCGAAGCAAAGCGCCATCCTTTGCGCTGGTTGCCGCCTTGCAGGAGAACACGCGCTCGCGGTCGAACAGCGCGCGCAGAAATTCCATGGGATGGCCTTTCAGGGAAAGGCCGACCGTTTGATAATCAGCGACGACATGCTCCGGCAGCGGCATAAGCGGCAAGGGTTGCAAGTTTTCGCGCGGATGTTCTGGCTCTTTCATCGCAGCAAAGAGCGGCAGCGCATCGTCGTCCGGCAAACGTCTCGCGGCCCATAGCGCTGCACGGCGGTCAAGCCCAACAGAGCGAAAACAATCCGCATCGGCAAGCAACAGGATCGCCTTTCTTGGAAGCTGTGTTCGCTGCGCAAAACTCTCGAGCGAAGGAAATCCGCCATCTCGCCGCGAGATGATCTTCTCTTCCCATTTATCCTGAAAGCCCTCGATGTTGCGAAAACCGAGCCGCACTGCGAGCCTTCCGGCAGCCGGCTCCAGAATATTGTCCTTCCTGCTGAAGTTGACGTCGGCTTCCCGCACCTCGACGCCATGTTCGCGCGCGTCCCGGACCAGGCTCGCGCGGGTATAGAAGCCCATCGGCTGCGAGTTCAGGATCGCGCAGCAGAACACTTCCGGATGATGGCATTTGAGCCAGGAGGAAATGTAAACGAGGATGGCAAAGCTCACCGCGTGGCTTTCCGGGAAGCCGTAGCTGCCGAAGCCTTCGATCTGCTTGTAACAGCGTTCCGCAAAATCGCGTTCATAGCCGCGCTCGACCATGCGGCCGATAAATTTCTCCTTGTATTTCCAGATCGTTCCGTCGCTGCGAAACGTGGCCATGGCCTTGCGTAAACCATTCGCCTCGTCCGGAGAGAACTTCGCGGCAACGATCGCAAGCTCCATCGCCTGCTCCTGAAACAGAGGCACGCCTTTCGTTCTCCCCAGAATTTCCTCCAATTCATTGGCAGGGCCGTGCTGCGGTGAAGGTTTCGGAAAATCAGGTTTCTCAACCCCATTTCTGCGCTTGAGATAAGGATGCACCATGTCGCCCTGGATGGGGCCGGGCCGCACGATCGCGACTTCGATGACGAGATCGTAGAAGGTTTGCGGCCGCATGCGCGGCAGCATGTTCATCTGCGCGCGGCTTTCGACCTGAAACACGCCGAGCGAATCCCCGCGGCTCAACATTTGATAGACCGCAGGGTCTTCCTGCGGCACCTGCGCGAGATTGTAGTCGATGTCTTTGTGGAGCTTCAAAAGATCGAGCGCCTTGCGGATACAGGTGAGCATGCCGAGCGCGAGCACATCGACCTTCATCATGCCAAGCTCGTCGATATCGTCCTTGTTCCACTCGATGAAACGGCGATTTTCCATCGCGGCATTGCCGATCGGCACATGCTCGTCGAGGCGGCCTTTGGTCAGCACGAAACCGCCGACGTGTTGGGAAAGATGCCGCGGAAATCCGAGCAGATCACTCGCGAGCGCGGTGGCGCGGCGAATTTCGGGATTTTCCGGATCTAGACCCGCCTGCCGGATATATTGATCCGGAATTTCGTCACCCCAGCTTCCCCAGATGGTATTGGCGAGCGCAGCCGTGACGTCTTCGGTGAGATCGAGCGCCTTGCCGACATCGCGGATCGCGCTGCGCGGCCGGTAATGAATCACGGTCGCCGCAATCGCGGCCCGATCTTCACCGTAGCGCTCATAAATCCACTGGATCACCTCCTCGCGCCGCTCGTGCTCGAAATCGATGTCGATGTCGGGCGGCTCCTTGCGCTCCTTGGAAAGAAAGCGCGCCAACAGCACCTTGATCTGAAGCGGATCTACCGCGGTGACACCGAGCACATAGCAAATCGCGGAATTCGCCGCCGAACCACGGCCCTGACAAAGAATATCCTTCGAATTCGCAAACCCGACGATGTCGTGTACGGTAATGAAATAGTTCGCGTACTCGAGCTTACGGATCAGGCGCAGCTCCTTATGCAGAAGCTTTCGCACCCGCGACGGCTTGAAGCCTCGGTATCTTTTTCGAATCCCCTTCCAGACCAGCGTTTCCAGATAGCGCTGCGGCGTCATGCCCTCCGGCACCGGCTCGTCCGGATAGACGTAACGGATCTGATCGAACGAAAATTCGATCCTGTCCGAAAAGCGCAGCGTTTCTTCGATAGCTTCCGGCGCGTCGCGAAAGAGCCGCGCCATCTCCACGCCGGGCTTCAGATGCCGCTCGGCATTGCTTTCCAGCAAGCGTCCGGCTTTCTCGATCGTAGTCTTCTCGCGAATACAGCTGACGACATCCTGCAGCGCACGCCGCTCGAAATGATGATAAAGCACCTCGTTGCTGGCAAGCAGCGGCACTTTCGCGGCTCTGGCAGTCTCTTTCAGTTTTGAAAGCCGTAAGCGGTCGCGCCCGCGATAGAGCATGGAAGCGAGCAGCCAGACCTGCTCTTTGTTGCTTTCCGCAAGCTGCCGCAGCCACACGGCGAACTTCTCGCCGCAGTCTCGCGGTGGCACCACGGCAAGCAATAAACCGTAACGATGCTCCATCAAGTCCTGAAAGCTAAGAAGACATTCGCCCTTGCCGCCACGCAGATTCCCCGTAGTCAATAACCTGCACAAACGGCCATAGGCTTCGCGGTCGCGCGGATAAGCGAGAATGTCCGGCGTGCCATCGGTGAAACAAAGCCGCGCACCGGCGAGCAACTTCGGCTTCCACAAACCATCTTCAAGATCGTTGAACGTGCGATAGGCGCGCACCACGCCTGCAAGCGTGTTGCGGTCCGCAATGCCGAGCGCGTGCAGCCGCAAATCGCTCGCCTGTGCCGCGAGTTCTTCAGGCCGCGAAGCCCCGCGCAAAAACGAGAAATTCGTGGTGACGCCGATTTCGGCATAGGCGGCGTGTCCGTTCATGCAAAGAGGCCGTGCATGAACCAGCGCGGATTTTCCGCCTCACGATCATGCTGGTTCTCAGCTTCGCGATCATGCTGCTTATCCGCCTCGCGATCATAAAGACCGTCGCGATAAACCCAGAAGCGGCGGCCACCCTCGTCTTCGAGCTGAAAATAATCGCGCGTTTTCGCTTCCGCATCGCGCCACCATTCCATGGCGATGCGCTCCGGCCCTTCGGCGCGAACGATTCTGTGGGCCGCACGCCGCCAGACGAAACGCGCAGGCGGGCCATCGGGAAACTCCGCCATGGTGTTGTCGATGCGCTCGGGCGGCGAAAGCATGTGCAGCGGGCGGCGCGGCGCTTCGCCTTCCAGCCGCATCTGCGGCCAAGCGCTCGGCCCCTGTCCGCGCTGCGCGGGGCAAAAGGCGGCCGCGTGTTCGGGCACATGCGTGTCGAGCGAAAGAAACCGCGTGATCCGCTCCGGGCCAAAGCGCGCGGAAAGCCGCTCGATCAGTGCCGCGATTTCCGTTTCGTCCTGCGAAGCCTCGAGGTCCGCGGCTTTATATTCGAGCGGCTCTGTCGCAAGCGCGGAAAGGCGAACCAGATCGAAGCCAAAGCCGGGATCGACCGGATCGGCCAGCACCTCCAGCCGCTCGGCATAATAGGCAGCGATCTGCGTGGCATCCCGGAGCGGCTTGCCGGTATCGAGCGCGATATGACGGACCGCGCCATCGGTGCGGAAAAACGAAGCCTCGAGCCTGCGCGCGCCCTGGTCGCGCTCTTCGAGCAGGTTTTCCAGCGTGGACGCGAGCGAAGCGATGGTACGCAGAATTACTTCCGCGGTTGCGACCGGCTCGGCAAAGCGCCGCTCGGCGACATAATCGGGCAGCGGTCGGCGCGGCACGATCGGCTGTCCGTTTTCCCCAAGCGCCTGCTGCAGAAGAAATGAGAAAGACGCGCCGAAGCGCGCGGTGAGTTCGGAAGAAGAACGGCTTGCGACCTCGCCGATGGTTTTCAGTCCCGCGCGTTTCAGCGCATAAACGATCTTGTCGTTTTGCAACAGCGCCGTGACAGGAAGCGACGCGACCGCTTCGCGCTCGTTTCCGTTTTGCACGATGACGCCATCGGTCCCGCGGGCAAGCGTGCGGGCGGCTACGGAAGTTCCCGCAATCGCTGCCTGCACCGAAATTTCCTGCTTCCGCACGAAGCCGCAAAGCGATTGCAGCAGCGCTGCCTCGCCGCCGAAGAGATGCGCGCAACCGGTCACGTCGAGCAGAAGACCGTAAGGAAGATCGAGGGCGACCAGCGGCGTAAAGCGGTCGCACCAGTCGGCGATGGCTTCGATCAGCGCGCGGTCCGCCGCTTCGTCCGCCTCGACCACATCGAGTGCCGGCACGCGCGCACGCGCATCGGCCAGCGGCAGGCCGGCATGCAGACCATTGCGGACGGCCAGCGCATCGGTTGCAGTCAATTGCAGCGCGTTGGAGATTTTCGCGACAACGACGAGCGGCAGTTCAGCCGGCGGCACTTCTCCGCGGCGCTTCCGGTTTCGCCGGATCCGGTCCAGCGGCAGCGAAGGAAATTCGAGCGCGAGGATTCTGCGGGACTTCTCTGAATACGCGGGCATCACTACTCCACTCCATCGCCCACACGCCGGTCTGCCCATGCCGGTTGCGTGCGAGCGTCGCTTCAAACAGAGGATTTCCCCAATCCCCGACAAAGTCCGGCGTGGGTTGCACGCGGACGAACCAGCGCGTCTCGGCGGCACTCGGCATGGCTTCGGCAGCCGCGACGCGGATCAGAAAAACCGTGACGCCGGATTTTCCGGCGCGCAGCGTGAGCTTGCGGCTCGCGGCGAGATCGAGCGATTTCGGCTGCCGCCAGACTTCGAGCATGATCGCGCCGAGCGCCTTGCAGGTGAGCGAGTCGGATGCCGCACGCAGCGCTTCCGCGACGTTGCGCGTCTTCACGAGCAACATCCGGTCGGGATCGATTCCGAGATCGAACAGACCCTGCGCGGACAATTCCCCGCATTGCTGCGCCGTGAAGCCCTGTCGCACCCACAACACCACACTTCCCGGCCGCGACACGCGCAACGCCAGCATCGCCGCGAAAGCGGAACCGGAAACACTGTCGCGTTCATCGGCATAAATCTCGTGGAGCCTTCCCGGTAACAGCCCGCCGCCGAGGGCGGCATCGGCGCCGGCATGGCCGAGTTCCACCCGCTTCGCCTGCTCGTGCAGCGAAATGCCGGCCGCCTCGATACGGGTGATGGTCTCGCGCAGTGCGGCGAGCGAAAGCCTCGGCATCTCGAACCTGTTTCCTTTGTTCTTGTTATGTTCTATAGAAATGAAGGAAGAGTCAACGGGCCAAAAGGCGGCGTAAGACAATGGAATTGAAGCGAAAACTCGAAATCCTGGCGGATGCGGCGAAATACGACGCCTCCTGCGCTTCGAGCGGCGGCGAAAAGCGCAATTCCATCGACGGCAAGGGCATCGGCTCCAATACCGGCGCCGGGATTTGTCATTCTTATGCGCCGGATGGGCGCTGCATTTCGCTCCTGAAAATCCTGCTCACCAATGCCTGCGCGTTCGACTGCCTCTATTGCGTGAACCGGGCGTCGAGCAACGTGCCGCGCGCGCGCTTCACGGTGGAAGAAGTCGTCAAGCTCACGCTCGATTTCTACAAGCGCAATTATATCGAGGGACTGTTTCTTTCCTCCGGCATCATTCGCAGCGCCGACTACACCATGGAGCAGATCGTGCGCGTCGCGCGCACGCTGCGCGAAGAGCATCACTTCCGCGGCTATATTCACCTGAAAACAATTCCCGACGCCGACGAAAAGCTGGTCGAGGCCGCGGGCCGCTATGCCGACCGCCTCAGCATCAACATCGAACTGCCACGCGAACAGAGCCTCGCAAAACTCGCGCCGGAAAAGAATGTGCGCGCGATCCGCACCGCCATGGGCAAGCTGCGGCTGAAAATCGACGAAGCCAAAGCGGAGAAGAAAGCGCCGCGCTTCGCGCCTGCCGGTCAGGGCACGCAGATGATCGTCGGTGCGGACGGCACCAATGACCGCCAGATCCTCGAAACCAGCACCAACCTTTACGCATCCTATCGCCTCAAGCGGGTCTATTACTCCGCCTTCAGTCCCATTCCCGATGCGAGCCGCGCGCTGCCCTTGCAGGCGCCGCCGCTCGTGCGCGAACACCGGCTCTATCAGGCCGACTGGCTCCTGCGCTTCTATGGCTTCAACGTCGAGGAAATCGCGACCGGCAACGAAGGCATGCTTGCGCTCGACATGGATCCGAAGCTCGCCTGGGCACTCGCGCATCGCGAGCACTTCCCGCTCGACATCAACAAAGCCTCGCGCGAGGAATTGTTGCGCGTGCCGGGGCTCGGCGTGCGCAGCGTCGACCGCATTCTTTCCTCGCGCCGCTTTCGCACCATCCGCGCCGACGATTTGAAACGCCTGCACGTTTCTCCGCGCAAGGTGCTGCCGTTTCTGGCGCTTGCCGATCACCGCCCCTCCACTCGCCTGATCGATACGGCGAATTTCAAGCGTTATTTCGTGCCCGAGCCCGCACAACTTTCGCTGGCGCTCTAGATGCGCACTGTCCGGCTGCAATCGGAAACCGATTTCGAAGGCTGGCGCATTGCCGCCCGCGCGCTCCTCGTCGAACGCGTCAAACCGGAACTGATTGCCTGGCTCGCCGGCGAAGGCGCGGGCGATCTCTTCGCCGACCCGAAGGAAGACGGCGCGCGCATGTTCAGCCTTGCCGCTGCGACACCGACCGTTCCGAAGTCGTTCGTGAGTTTCGCGCGCAAGGCCGCGCTTCATAGCGACCCGGAACGCTTCGCGCTACTCTATCGCCTGCTGTGGCGATTGCAACGTGAACGCGGACTCATGGAAACCGGCATCGACCCGGATGTTTCGCGCCTGCGCGACCTTGTGAAATCGGTTCGCCGCGACCAGCACAAGATGACGGCCTTCGTCCGCTTTCGGGAAATCGAAACAGAAAGCGTCGCACTCTTCATCGCCTGGTTCGAGCCCGATCATCATATCGTGGAAGCGACCGCAGACTTTTTCGTCAAGCGCTTCCACACCATGCGCTGGTCGATCCTGACGCCGAAAGCCTGCGCGCATTGGGACCTCGAAAAACTCTCCTTCAGCGCGGGCGCAAGCCGAAAGGACGCGCCCAGCGACGACGCGCTCGAGGACTATTGGCGAAGCTATTACGCGAGCATCTTCAACCCCGCGCGCATGAAAATCGGCGCGATGCAAAAAGAAATGCCACAGAAATATTGGCGGAACCTTCCCGAAGCGCCGTTGATTAGAGAACTGACCGCCGACGCCACGCGCCGCGCAGTAAACATGATCGAGGCACCGGCCCCCGCCGCCCGTGCCACCCTGCAGAAGCTCGAAGCGATGCCGCAAAAGCACCCGTCAACCGGCAGCATCGAAGCCTTGCGCGAGGCGGCCGCGCATTGCCGCGACTGCCCGCTCTGGAAGGACGCGACTGGGACCGTCTTCGGCGAAGGCCCCGCGAATGCCGAGGTCATGTTCGTCGGCGAGCAGCCCGGCGATCAGGAAGACATCGCAGGCACGCCCTTCGTCGGCCCGGCAGGCCGGCTGTTCGACCAGGCGCTTGAAGAAGCCGGGATCGAGCGGGCCATCACTTATGTCACGAACGCCGTGAAGCATTTCAAATTCGTGCCGCGCGGCAAGCGACGCATCCACCAGAAGCCAAACATGAGCGAGATCAAGGTCTGCCGCCAATGGTTCGAGCGCGAGCGCGACGCGATCAAGCCGAAGTTGATCGTGGCGCTCGGTGCGACCGCGATCTACTCCGTCTTCGGCCGCAACATGCCGGTGCAGAAAAGCCGCGGCGAAATTCTCCAGCTCGCCGACGGCACCCACGCGTTGATTACGGTCCATCCGTCCTTCCTGCTGCGGGTGCAGCCCGAAGACAAAGACCGGGAATACAAGGCGTTCATCCACGATCTCACGATCGTCGCACGCTACCTCGGCAAAGAACGCTGCGCGGCTTACGCGTAAAGCCCTTCGATCTCGGCCGCGTATTTCTTGGTGATGTTGGAGCGGCGCACCTTCATGGTCGCCGTCACTTCGTCGTCGTCGTGATCCAGCTCCTTCGTCAAGAGGTGGAACTTGCGGATGTTCGAAACCTGCGCGAGTTGCGCATTCGCGGTATCGATCTCGCGCTGGATCAACTCGTGCACCTGCGGGTGCTCCACGAGATTTCTGAAGTTGGTATGGGCGATGCCTTTTTCTTCCGCCCATTTGCCGGTGAGTTCGTAATCGATCTGGATCAGCGCGGAAACGTATTTTCGCGATTCCCCGATGACGATGCACTCCTTGATAAAGGGGCTCGACTTCACGGTGTTCTCGATTTCCGACGGGCTGAGGTTCTTGCCACCCGCGGTAATCATGATGTCCTTGATGCGATCGACGATCCGGAACTGTCCGTCCTGCATCTGGGCAACGTCGCCGGTATGCAGCCAGCCATCGCGGATCGAGGCCCGCGTCGCCTCATCGTTGCGGTAGTAGCCTTCGAACACGGTGTCGCCGCGCACCAGCAACTCGCCGTCGCTGCCGAGCTTCACCTCGATGCCGGGAGCCGCCGTGCCGACGCAAAGCGGCACGCGCGCATCGAGCGTCTGCGCAGTCGCCACCGCCGAGCTTTCGGTGAGGCCATAGACCTCGATCAGCGGCACGCCGAGTGTGCGGAAGAATTTGACGATCTTCGCGGAAATCGGCGCGGCACCTGTCATCGCCACTTTGGCGTTGCGAAGGCCGATGAAGTTCTGCAGCGAGCGGAACACGAGCCAGTAATAGACGAAGAACTTGATGCGCTCGCCGAACGAACGCTGCGCGGGCGCTTTCTCGGCAAACGGCTCGCAGGCGGCATAAGCCTTTTCGAACAGCTTGCGGCGGACCGGATCGGACTCAAGGAGCTTGATGTGGATCGAGGAATGCAGCTTCTCCCAGATCCGCGGCACGCCGAGGAACATGGTCGGCGCGACCTCGCGCAGATCTTCCTGCACGGTGCGGATCGACTCGCCGAAGTTCACCAGCGAGCCGAGATAGCCCGGCACCATCACCGTCGTCATCTGCTCGGCAACGTGGCAGAGCGGCAGATAGGAAAGCAGCGTCGTCGAAGCGTCGAGTTCAAGCCGCTCGACCACCGACGTCGCCTCGGCGCGAATGTTCTTGTAGCTCAGCATCGCGCCTTTGGGCTTGCCGGTGGAGCCCGAGGTGTAGATCATCAACGCGATATCGGAGAGCTTCTGGCGCGAGAGCACGTCGTCGATCAGCTTGCCATGCGTGAAGGCATGCGTTTTTCCGGCACGTTCCAGATCGAGGAACGAAACCACGCGGTTTTCGGGATACTGCCGCATCCCCTTAGTTTCCATCACCACGATCCGGCGCAGCTTCGGCAGTTCCGCCAACCGTTCCAGCACCTTGTCGACCTGCTCCTGGTCCTCGCAGATCACGATTTCGGTGTTGGAATGTTCGAGCACATAGGCGACTTCATTCGAAGGGCTCGTCGGATAAACGCCGATGGTGATCGCGCCGACCAGGCCCGCGCCGAGTTGCGCGAGCACCCACTCGATACGGTTTTCGGAAATGACCGCGACGTGGCCGCCCTCTTCCAGCCCCATGGCGCGGAAACCGAGACCGACGGCGGAGGCGCGCTCGTAATATTCGCGCCAGGTATAAGGCCGCCAGATGCCGAATTCCTTCTGCCGGATCGCGACATGCTCGCCGCGCTTCTGCGCGTGCTCGCGGATCATTTGCGGAAGTGTCAATTCGGGAAACATGACCCTCTCCCTCACGACAGCCAGCGCTTGCGGCGCTTGTAATGCTTGATGTCGCGGAAGCTTCTGGCCTCGCCGCCGCTTCCGCCCATTCCGAGATAGAACTCGCGCACGTCCTGATCGCGCAGAAGGCGCTCGACCGGGCCGTCGATCACGATCTTGCCGGTCTCCATGATGTATCCGTAATGCGAGACGGCGAACGCAACCGCCGCGTTCTGCTCCACGAGCAGCATCGAGACGCCCTGCTCGCGGTTGATGCGCGCGATGATGGTGAAGATTTCCTCGACCAGCTTCGGCGACAGCCCAAGCGAGGGCTCATCGAGCAACATGAGCTTCGGCTGCGCGATCAGCGCGCGGCCGATCGCAAGCATCTGCTGCTCGCCGCCGGAGAGATATCCGGCGCGGCCGTTGCGGCGCTCGAACAGCCTTGGGAAATATTCATAGACCACTTCGAATTTCGTTTGCGGCGTATTGCGCCCGGAGAGCGCATAGGTCGCGGCGGTCAGGTTTTCTTCGACCGTGAGGTCCTCGAAAATCCGGCGGCCTTCCATCACATGAAACAGGCCGCTGCGGACGAGTTCATGCGGCGCGTGCCGCGCGACCGGCTCTTTCTTGAACACGATATTGCCCGCGATGACCTCGCCGTCTTCGAGCGAGAGCACGTTGGAAATCGCTTTAAGCGTGGTGGATTTGCCGGCTCCGTTGGAGCCGAGCAAGGCCACGACCGACTTTTCGGCTACTTGTAGCGAAAGGCCGCGGAGCACCTGGACCGTCTTGTTATAGACGACCTCGATGTTATTGACTTCGAGAACAGTGTCCGCGGCCATGATGCTTACTTCTTGGTGAGATCGATCCAGTCGGAGACCGGCTTCATCCGCTGCGCCTTGCCGTCATACTGATAGACGCGGCCGACCGGGAGCGTGTTGCCGGGAATCGAAATCGGCACGCCGATCAGGCCGCCGGTATCGAAGTCCTTGATCGAATTGAGCGCGGCTTTCATGTTCTGCGCGGTCAGCTCTTTCTTGTCGGCGAGCGTGCGCTTGGCCGCCTCGACGAGCAACATCGCGGTCAGGAAGCCCTGGATGTATCCGGTCGATTGATATTCCGGACGCATTTTGCGGATCTGGTCCAGCATCGGCGACTTGCCTTCGGTGTCGAAGTAGTAGCGATACGGCATCACACCCATGAAGCCATCGGCGACGTCAGCGGACTTCGCCCAGATGTTGTTGTCCATGGACCAGAACGTACCCATGAACTTCGCCTTCAGGCCGAGCTGCTTCGCCTGGCTCATGAATTCCGGCAGCGGCGCCAGAATATAGCCGTGGAAGATCACGTAGTCGGGATCGGCGCGGCGGAGCTTCAGCACTTCGGTCGAGACGTCGACCGAAGTCGGCGGCGTCACGATCTTCTCGACCACCGTGAGGCCAAGTTCTTTCGCACGCTTCTCGGTTGCGGCAATCGGATCGCGGCCGAATTCCGTATCGGAATTGACGAGCGCGATCTTCGCCTTCGGCGTGGTCTTGGCGATGTATTCCAGGAGAATGCCGGTCATCTCGGTGTAGTCGGGACCCGCGATGAACTGGAACGGATATTCTTTCGGGTTGTTCAGTTCGGAAGCGAACGACGCACCCGCCATGATGATGTTGGCGCGGCGCAGGAGTTCGGCATTGATCGTCTTCGCAAACGCCGTCGAGTCGCCGTAATAGAGGCTGATCTTTTCCTGGCTCGTGAGCTTGTTGAAGACCGCGACCGAGGTATCGACCTTATAGGCGGTGTCCTCGAAGACATATTTGATCTTGCGGCCGTGGATGCCGCCGGCGTCGTTCACGATCTTCAGATAGTCGGTGATGCCGTTGTTGATCGCGACACCGGCGAAGGCGAATACGCCAGTCATCGGGATCGAGCCGCCCAATACGATGTCTTGTGCGCGCGCGGCTCCGTATGAGCCGAACGTCACGGTGCCGGCAAGTGCGATCGCGATCGCGCTTCTGCGGCTTAGCTTGAGTGTCATTGTCAGGTTTCCTCCTCGAGTTGGTCTTATTTTCTGAACGGCCACAAGTGAAAGAACCGGCGCACGCGGCGCCAGATTTCGGCGAGGCCCTGCGGCTCAAACAATAGAAACAGAACGATGAGCGCGCCGAAAACGATGGTCCGGACGGGCGAGAGAAACTGCACCGCGTTCGGGAAAACAGGAGTCATCCAGCCGACCACGATCTTCAGCACTTCCGGCACCATGGTCATGAAGACCGCGCCAAGAATTCCGCCGAGGATCGTGCCCATGCCGCCGACGATGACGGCGGCGAGGAAGAAGATCGAATAGATGAGCGGGAAACTTTCCGGCGTCACCACCCGGAAGAAATAGGCCCAGAGCCCGCCCGCGACACCGGCATAGAACGAAGACAGCGCGAAGCTCAGGAGCTTGTAGCGCAACAGCGGAATGCCGAGCACTTCCGCCGAAATGTCGCGGTCGCGGATCGCGATGAAGGCGCGGCCGATCCGCGTGCGAAAGAGGTTCGCCGCGCCGACGATCGACAGCACCGCCACGGGCAGGATGATCCAGTACACCTGCGAGGGCCGCGCGATCTGATAGCCGAAGATTGTGGCAGGCGGCATGCTCAAACCGCGGGTGCCGCCGAGGAATGCGGAGTTCGCAAATACGAAATGCAGGATCACCGCCGCCGCGATGGTCGCGATCGCGAGATAAAGCCCTTTCACGCGCAAGCTCGGGATGCCGACGAGAATGCCGGCAAGCGCGGTGACCAGGCCGCCGATGATGAGGTTCAAAATGAACGGCGTGCCGACGCGGATTTCGAGCGTCGCGACCGTATAGGCGCCGACCGCCATGAAGGCGGCGTGACCGAGGCTGACGAGACCGGTGAAGCCCGTCAGAATATTCAGTCCCGTCACGCTGACGATATGGATGCCGACGAGGCAGGCCATATAGACCCAATACTGGTTCGCGACGAAGGGAAACGCCGCGAGCAAAATGAGGAAGGCGATCAGCCAGAAGCGCTGCACATTGGTGTCGAGGAGCGCCTCTGCCTGCGCGTAGGTTTCGTGTGCGGTACCGATACGCATGTCAGAGCCGCTCGATTTCTACGGTGCCGAAGAGGCCGTAAGGCCGGATCATCAGCATCACGACAAGGATTCCGAAGGTGATGAGCAGCTTGTATTCCCCGCCGAGATACGTGCCCGCGAGCGCTTCCACCGCGCCGATAAAGAGGCCTGCGATCAACGCGCCCGCAATCGAATCGAGGCCGCCCACGATCACGACCACGAGCACCGAAAGGCCGAATACACCCATGGTCGGCGACACGCCGCCGATGGAGCCGACGAGAATGCCCGCCCCCGCCGCCGCCATGCCGGCTGCGATCCACGCGAGCGAAAACACGCGGGGCACGTTGATCCCGCAGGAATAGGCCGCCCCCTGATCGGTCGCCGTCGCGCGTAACGCAACGCCGCCCCGCCAGTAACGAAACAGGATGAGGAAGACGACGATCACGACTGCCGCAATCGCGAAACTCAGCGCGATCTTCGGCGAGACATAAGCGGGGCCGATGAAGAACGGCTTGGTCGGCATGAAGTTCGGCGGCGCAATCGGGTCCGCACCCCAGATGAACTCGACAACGCCAACAAGGATCGAGCCAAGGCCCACCGTCACCATGAAGACGGAGATCGGATTTTCGCCGAGCATCGGCCGGATCAGCGCACGCTCGACCACCGCACCGAGCAACCCGCCGCCAAGGATCGCAAGCGCGACCGTCGCCCAGAGCGGAAAGACCTGCGAAGAAAACAGGCCAACGAAGAAATAGGCGCCCATCATCAGCATCTCGCCGACCGCGAGGTTCACCACCTTGGTCGCTTTATAGATGAGCACGAAAGCAATGCCGGTCAGCGACAGAAGCGCGCCGGAGCCAAGCCCCGAAAGCAAGATCTCGGTGAGGAAAAGCCAATCCATCAGGCAGCCTCCCCCGCATTGATGCGACGGGACAGTTCGCCGACATCGCCCGCGCCGAGATAGGCGGTGATAACGGCCTGGTTGTTCTGCACCTCGGCGGGTTTGCCTTCGGCAATCACCTGCCCGAAATTCAGCACGACGACGTGATCCGAAATATCCATGACCAGTCCCATGTCATGCTCGACCATCAGGATGGTGACGCCCCACTCTTCCTTCACGTCGAGAATGAAGCGGGCCATATCCTCGGTCTCTTCGCGGTTCATGCCCGCAACCGGCTCGTCCAGCATCAGGATGCGCGGCTGCATCGCAAGCGCGCGGGCAAGCTCGACGCGCTTGCGCAGACCGTAAGCCAGCGACGCCACCGGCTGGTCGCGAATGTGCTCGATTTCAAGGAAGTCGATGATCTTTTCCTCGACCTCCTGCCGCAAGGCGAGTTCTTCGCGCTGCGCACGGCCGAAATACCAGAGCGCATCGAGGATATTCGTCTTCATGTGCGCGTGACGGCCTAGCTTGATGTTGTCGAGCACGGTCATGCCGCGAAACAGCGCGATGTTCTGGAAGGTGCGGCCGAGCCCGATTTTTGCCCGCTCCGGCGCGTGCATATGATTGATATTCTCGCCGCAGAAGAGGATCTCGCCTGCCGATGGCTTGTAGAAGCCGGAAATGCAGTTGAAGAGCGAGGTCTTGCCGGCACCGTTCGGCCCGATGACCGCCGTGATCGAGCCCGGCGCGACGTTGAACGTCACGTCCGTCAGCGCCTTCAGGCCGCCGAAGGAGAGCGAGAGGCCGCGAATGGCGAGATCGGCTGGCGGGTTGTCGATGAAATCCACGGCCTCAAACCCCGCTGAAATTCGGCGCGCGCTTGGCGTTGAAGGCGCTGACGCCTTCGGTGAAATCTTTGGTCTTGGAACAGGCGACGAAGGCGTCGCCTTCTTTCGCAAGCTGATCATGCAGCGTGTTCAGATGCGATTGCCGGAGTAGCTGCTTGATCTGGCCATAAGCGAAGGTCGGCCCCGCGGCGAGGCGCGCGGCGAGCTTGCCGGTTTCTTCCACAAGCGATGCCGACGGCACCACTTTGTTCACGAGGCCGAGCCGCAACGCTTCCTGCGCGTCGAACACGTCTGACAGGAGCGCGATCTCGAGCGCCTTGCGCAATCCCACGATGCGCGGGAGCGACCAGGATGAGGAACCGTCGGGGCTCGTGCCGAGCCGCGAATAGGCGAGCGTAAACTTCGCATCGTCCGCGGCAATCGCAAGATCCGCGATCATCGCGACACTCAAGCCAGCGCCCGCAACCGCCCCGTTGAGCGAAGCCAGCACCGGCCGCGGCAGGTTCGCGAGAATTTCCAGCGCCTCGTGAAAGACGCCGATCAATTCACGAAAGAATTTGCCTTCCCCGTCCATGCCCTTGCTGAAGGAGCCGATATCGCCGCCGGACATGAAGGCGCGGCCCTCGCCGGAAAGAACGACGACGCGGTTGTTCTGATCTGCCGCCACCGCCTTGCAGGCGGCGAGCAACGCATAGGCACACTCCGCGTTGAGCGCGTTGAGCACCTGCGGACGGTTGAAACGGATATGCGCAACCGCGCCCTCGTTCCGCAGCAATACCGGCTGTTCCTCGCTCACCTCTGTTCCTTCCCCATCCTGTACCGGCGCTTTTGTTATCGTATGGCAGCGCGCAGATAACTTTTGTCCACGGCCTGATCGAGCTCTTTGCCGGTTCTTTCGAATCCCTTGCGCCAGTCTTCGACGTGACGGCGCATCCAGGTCAGCGCGCTTTTCTTGTCGCGCTCGCGAATGGCGTTGAGCATCATCGTATTAGCCTCGACGATACGCGCGGCTCCGTTCGGCACCTTCTGGCAGATCAGCTCCGTCGTCGGAAAGAACAGCAATCCGGTTGGCTCGCGCGCCAATTGCAGCACGCGATTCTGCGTCGCTTTCGCAAGCAGGAGGTGGAATTCGGAATTGAGTTCGGCGACCAGCGCCGGATCGTCGATTGCGGCTTCCGTCTTTTTGACGTTTTCGGCAAGTGCTGCGATGTCTTTCTTGGTGGCGCGCTCGACCGCCTGCTCGATCGCCGCGATTTCGAGCACCATTGCGGTTTCGTACAACTCGCGGAACGTCACTTCCTGCAAGACCAGCGCGCGGCTCATACGGCTCGCGAGGCGGTTATGATGCGGAGCGCAGGCGAACAGGCGGCGGCTGGTGTCGCGGCTGATCAGGCCGCCTTGTTCGAGCACGCGGATTCCCTCGCGCACGGTCGAGCGATTGACGCCGAACTGGCGCACCAGTTCGGACTCGGTCCCGATCGGCTCGCCCGGCCGAATTCTCCCGGCGACGATCTCGCGCTCGATTGCTTCCGCCACCATCTGGTAGGCCGGTGCCACGTGCAGCCGTTCAAAGCGATCCTGATGATCCGACAAGGTCAAATCCGCTGTTTGTCGGACAAAGGCTAGTGGACCCGCAAACTGCGCGTCAACCCATATAAAATGCTGCCTTGCACAACGACGCCAAGCCATTCAATCGTTGCGTCAATCGTATTTGGTCTTTGTCGGACAAAGCCGATTGGCGGCGGCCCCAAAGCGGTTCATAGGTTGCACACGAGCAGGGAGTCGAACTGCAGATATGGCCGGCCATCACCACCATCACGATCATGTCGGCGACAGATCGCAACAGAACGAACGCGCGCTCTGGCTCGCGTTGATTCCAACCGCCCTCTTCATGGTGGCCGAAGTCGCGGGCGGCATCCTGACCCAGTCGCTGGCGCTGCTTTCGGATGCCATGCACATGGCGACCGACGTGTTCGGCGTGGCCGTCGCAATCGTTGCGATCAGGCTCGCGCGCCGTCCGCCGGACCTGCGGCGCACCTTCGGCTATGAGCGGCTGGAAATTCTCGCGGCCATCGCCAACGCGGTCATTTTATTCGGCGTCGGCTTCTACATTCTGTTCGAAGCCTATCAGCGCCTGAACCATCCGCCGCAGATCCAATCGAACGGCATGCTCGCGATTGCGCTGCTGGGTCTCGTCGTCAATGCATTCGCAATGTGGGCGCTCTCCTCCGGAAAAGACGAGAGCCTGAACCTGAAAGGCGCCTATCTCGAAGTCTGGAGCGATTTCATCGGCTCGATCGGCGTGATCCTCGCTGCGATCATCATCCGCTTCACCGGCTGGACCATCGTCGATACCATCGTCGCAATCGCAATCGGACTATGGGTCGTGCCGCGGACCTGGATCCTGTTCCGCGACGCCGCGAACATTCTGCTCGAAGGCGTGCCGCGCGGCATCAAGCTGGAAGAAGTGCTGGCAGCGATTTCCGGCGCGAAAGGTGTCACCGACGTGCACGACCTGCATGTCTGGGCGCTGACCGGAGGCCGCGTCTGCCTCACCGCGCATGTCGTCGCCGAAAGCCGCGCGGAGGACTATGAGGCCTTGATTGCCGAGTTGAACGAGGTTTTGCACGAGCGCTTCGCGATCGGCCACGTCACGATTCAATACGAGCGAACACCCTGCCCGGATGCCGCACAGGGTCATCGTTTTCTTTAGCGCGTCACGCCGTCTTGGTATGCAGCAACTTCAGCGTACCTTCGTTGCCGCAATAGGCATGCCAGCCGCGCGCATCCGGCGCGCTGCGCAGGTCGTGTTCGCAAACATGCTTGCTCTCGCATAGCGCGCAGACCCGCTGCAGGTCCTTCCAGACCGGCGGCCATTCGGCCTGCACCACGGTCGCGTCGATCCCCTCCTGAGACATGCGCTGCGGGAGCAGCAGCGGATTGAACTCGTTCCGGCGATCCAGCCGGTAAAGATCGGCCGCGCTTACGCCGATATCGCGCGCAATCGCTTGCATTTCATGGGCATCGACGTTGTCGAGATCGGAGCGCGAAAAGAAACGCCGCACATTACTGAAGAAGCCGCTGATGCTGTGAATCATGGAAAAATCCTCCCGATTTCCCGGGAATATGCCAGGCCGGTCTGCGCCTCGCTTTGCCGCAGATCAAAAACCGCTAGACCGCGACGGAGTGCCGGGTCTGTTTTTCCGCGAGATAGCTGTCGAAAACGCTGGCCACGAGACGGGCGAAGGGCTTTCCCGCCGCCGCGATCTCGATGCGCCGGCCAGAGCGGCGCACCAGCCCTTGGATTGCAAGAAGATCGATCCGCGCAAGCTCGCGCGAGAAAATCGTCGGCAGTGCATGCTTCTCGACCAGAACGTCGATATCTACCCGGAAATCGCACATCAGCCGCTCGATGATTTCCGCGCGCAACTGATCTTCCGCCGAGAGCGAAATTCCGCGGACGGTCGCCAACCGGCCGTAGCGCACTTCCGCGGCATAGGCTGCCGTTGCCGGATGGTTCTGGGCGTAGCCCTGCGGAAAACGGCTGATCGCGGAAGCGCCAAGACCGATCAGCACCGGACAGGCATCGTCGGTATAGCCCTGGAAATTCCGGTGCAGCACGCCGCGCCGCGCGGCAACGGCGAGTTCATCGTCGGGCAAAACGTAATGATCGATGCCGACCTGCACATAGCCGAGGTCGAGCCAAGCTTTCTGTGCCGCCAGCGCTTGGCTGTAGCGTGCTTCGGCCCCGGGCAAGGTTTTTTCGTCGATCAGCCGCTGCTGCTTCTTGAACCATGGCACGTGCGCATAGCCGAAGATCGCCACACGCTGCGGCGTCAAACGAGCGGCGAGCGTTGCGCTGAACTGGACATCTTCGAGCGTCTGATACGGCAGCCCGTACATCAGATCGACACCGATATTGCGGATGCCCGCGGCACGCACCTCCTGCACCGCCGCTTCCACTACTGCGAAAGGCTGCACCCGGCCGATCGCCTTCTGCACCGGCTCGGAAAACTCCTGCACGCCGAAATTCGCGCGGTTGACGCCGATCTGCGCCAGCGTCGCCGCCATTCCTTTTTCCAGGCGCCGCGGGTCGAGTTCGATTGCGTGTTCTGCAAGGCCGCTCAGATCGAAATGCTTGGCCAGCGCACGATAGAGCCGCTGAAAGCCGCCCGTGCCGACGATGGACGGCGTGCCGCCGCCCCAGTGAATGCGGCTGACTTTTCTCGCGCCGGAAAGCCGCGCCACATTGGCGATTTCCGTGAGCAGGTCGTCCACGTATTGCTCGACCGGCTCCTGCCGCCGGGTCGCATGCGTGTTGCACCCGCAATAATGACAAAGCTCGGCGCAATAGGGCACATGGAGATAGAGCGAGAGGTCGGCGTGAGAAGGCAGCGCCTGCAGCCACGCCGCCTGCACGCCGGCGTCGATTGCCGGGGTGAAGTTCGGCGCGGTCGGATAGGAAGTGTAGCGCGGAACCGCCTGCCCGCCCGCGATTGCGGCAGGCGTACTTTCCACGCGTTGCGCTCCCGCGGCGGCGGTTGTGATCGTCACGGCAAGCTCACATCCAGCCCGGCACGGGCTCCAGCGCGAGATTGTCGTTCACGGCCTTCACGCCCGCGATATTCTCGATCGCCACGCGAACAGCGTTGCGCTCCGCATCCGTGCGGACGATGCCCCACATATCGACCACGCCGCCATGGACGGTGATGTTGACCAGCAGCGGATTGGCCCAGGCTTCCGCGGCCAGTCCTTTCTGGATTTTTTCCCGGATCTGTTCGTCGCCCTGCGGATGCTGCTCTTTCAGCGGCGCGGTAGCGATCGCCTGCACGAGATTCCCGCGCGTCACGATTCCTGCGAGCCGGCCATGATCGAGCACCGGCACCCGCTTGATGCCGTGCCGCTCGAACAGCCGCGCAACTTCGGAGAGCGGCGTATCCGGCGCAACGCAGATGACGTCGGTCGTCATTACGTCCTTCACCTTGCCGGCGTGCGACTTCGAATATTCCTGCGCAAGCTGCCAGTTGCTGGTGAAGAGCGACAGCCACCAGGAGCGATGCTTCTCGGTGCCGATTTCGGCGCGGCGGATCAGGTCGCCCTCGCTCACGATGCCGATCACCTTGTTCGCCTGATCGACGATGGGTAGCGCGCTGATACGATTCTCCGTGAGAATGAGCGCGACGTCCCGCACCGACATTTCACTGTCGCCGGTTTTCACCGGAGAAACCATCACATGCTTGGCTTGCATGAAACCCTCCTGTTGTTGTGGAAAATGATCCCGCCCGCGCAGTCAGGGCGCCTTGACTTCCGTCAAATGCAAGACTTCAAAGCCGCTCGACCGAAGTCACGCGATAGGCATGGATGAAGTCTCCCTCGCGGATCGAAATGTATTCGCCGGTCACGAACCGCTCGTTCTGCAGGTTGATGCCGGCTTCCTCGGCGTTGTCGCCGGAAATGTCGTAGCGGAAGTACCAGTTACCGCCAGGACCATGGAGCAGATGGCCGACATCCTTGTCGTCAGCGCGAAGCCGCACGACGCGGCAGTTATCGCGATGCGACTTCCACAAATGTGCATCGAGACGCTTTTCGGCGTCGAGCGGTGCGGTGATCAGATATCCGCTCCGCCGGTCGCCCGCCGGATGTTGCGGTTCACGTGCAAGCTCCAGCCTGATCTGGTGAAAATCCCGCGGCAGCGACATGGCGAACTCCCTCAGGAATGCATGCTGCGCAACGCCGCGCGGCTCTTGAGCCGCACCGTGCGCGAGCTCGGCAGTTCGATCAGCGCCTTGCGCTCCATGCTCGAAAAAGTGCGCGACACCGTCTCAATCGTCAGCCCGAGATAATCGGCAATATCCTGCCGCGACATCGGCAGCACGAACTCGGAATGATTCTCCGAACGCTCCGACATTTCCGCGAGGAAGGATGCCACGCGCTCCTGCGCGCTGGAGCGGCCGAGCAGGATCATCTGGTCGTGAACGTGGTCGAGTTCGCGCGCGGTGATCTGCCAAAGCTCGCGGGCGATGGTCGCATCCGTCTGCGCGAGCGCGGTCAGCGTCGCGCGCTTCACCGCAAGAACCACCGTGTCCGCCATGGCCTCGGCGGTAAAGCGGTGATGCGCTCCGGACTCGATCCCGAACACATCGCCGGGCAGATAAAACGCCCCGATCTGGCGGCGGCCGTCGTCGAGCAGCTTGTAGGTGCGGACGGATCCGCTCAGGATTTTATAGATGTATTCGGCGGGCTCGGCCTGTCCGTAGATTTCGGCGTTGCGGGAAAACGGCAACTTGAGACCCATCAGGTCCAGCGAATTCTGGAAGCCCTTCTGCTTCGCGGCAGGCGCGTCGGCTCGGAACGGATAGCCCATGGCGGCGGCGGTACGCGGGGCTTGCTTGGCTTGCACGAGCATCGGACTCTCCTCTTTGGTAAAGAGAAGATGCGCCGCTCTGGAACAGCTATAAATTCAGGCCGATCACCTAAGGGATACTACGTACCGTGTTTTCGCAGCGGAAAGCGCGCTATTTTAGCCGTCAAATGCACACTTCCGACAGCGCAACTGTACCCGGCGGCCTGTTCCGGTCTCTCGACCGTGTCATGCGAAATCCGTGGTCCCGCTATGCAGCCGTGATTCCCATCGTGGCGCTGGCATTCGTCGCGCGCGCGATGCTGCAGCCGGTGATCGGCAACGAGGCGCTGTTCCTGCTGTTCATTCCAGCGGTACTCGCCGCCGCGACCATCGGCGGATTCGGCGCGGGCGCGGCGGCGACCGCGTTGAGCGCCATCGTCGGCGTCATCTTTTTTCTCGGCCAGCATCTCGACACCACCACGCTGATCGCAAACAGCGTCGGCTTCGTGCTTTCGGGTCTTGCGATCGCCGCTTTCGGCGGCTGGATGTGGACGACACGGATTGCCGCAAGCGCGCGCGAAGCGCACCTCAATTCGATCCTCGACACCGTGCCCGACGCGATGATCGTCATCGACAGCAAGGGCATCATCCGCTCCTTCAGCGCCGCCGCCGAGCGGCTCTTCGGCCACAAGGCGCTGGAGGTTTACGGCAGGAACATCAGCGCATTGATGCCCTCGCCCTACCGCGAGGCCCATGACGGCTACATGGAACGCTACCTGCGAACCGGCGAGCGCCGGATCATCGGCATTGGCCGTGTCGTCGTCGGAGAGCGCAAAGACGGCTCGACATTCCCCATGGAGCTTGCGGTCGGCGAGATGATTTCCGGCAAGGACCGCTTCTTCACCGGCTTCGTGCGCGATCTGACCGAACGGCAGGAGACGGACGCGCGCCTGCAGGAACTGCAGGCCGAACTCGTGCACATCTCCCGGCTTTCGGCGATGGGCGAAATGGCCTCTACGCTCGCGCACGAACTCAACCAGCCGCTGACTGCCATCGCCAATTATATGAAAGGCTCGAGCCGCATCGTCGGCGAAATCCAGTCGGAGCGCGCGCCCATGCTCAAGTCCGCACTGGACAAGTCGGCGGAACAGGCGATCCGCGCCGGCCAGATCATCCGCAGGCTCCGCGACTTCGTCGCGCGCGGCGAAAGCGAACGCTCCATCGACAGCCTCTCCAAGATCATCGAGGAAGCAAGCGCACTCGCGCTCGTAGGCGCGAAGGAATCCGGCATCCGGGTACGCATGGCATTCGATGCCGACGGCGACACCGTCCTCGTCGACCGCATTCAGATCCAGCAGGTGCTCTTAAACCTGATCCGCAACGCGATCGACGCCATGAAGCAGAGTGCGCGCAAGGAACTGACGATCACGAAACATGCGCCGGCCGAGGGCATGGTGGTGACGAGCGTCTCCGATACCGGCCCCGGCATCGATCCGGAAATTCGCGATCAGTTGTTCCAGCCCTTCGTGACCACGAAATCCGACGGCATGGGCGTCGGCCTTTCGATCTCCCGCACGATCATCGACGCGCATGGCGGCAAGTTGTGGGTCGATGACAACCCCGCGGGCGGCGCGATCTTCCGCTTCAGCTTGCCGGTGACGCAACCTATAAAGAACGATGCCAATGCCTGACACACCTATCATTCACGTCATCGATGACGACGACGCCGCGCGCGACTCGCTGCAGTTTCTGCTGGAAACTGCCGGGCACCAGGCGCGCACCTACGAGGCGGCCGAGTCTTTCATGAAGCAACTGCCGCAGGAGCCGAACGGCTGCATCATCACTGACGTTCGCATGCCCGGCATGAGCGGCATCGAGCTTCTGAAAATGCTGAAAGCGCGCGAATTTCCGTTCCCCGTCATCGTCATCACGGGTCACGGCGACATCCCGCTCGCGGTCGAAGCCATGCGCGAAGGCGCGTCTGATTTCCTCGAAAAGCCCTATAACGACGAAGCGCTGCTGCAATCGATCGCGCGAGCACTCGGCGCATCCAGATCCGCAGCCAAGACCGAAGAAGCGAAAGCCGAAATTCTCCAGCGCATCGCCGATCTTTCCGGACGCGAAACCGAAGTCATGGCGGGTCTCGTTGCGGGAAAGTCGAACAAGGTCATCGCAATCGATCTGGAGATAAGCCCGCGCACGGTCGAAATCTATCGTGCGAACGTCATGTCCAAGATGAATGCCGACAGCCTGCCCGCGCTGGTGCGGATGGCGATTGCCGCGGGGTTCCCTGAAAGCCGCTAAGGTTTTAGAATTGTTCAGGATCAAGGCGCCGGACGCCTGCGTACGACACCTGGAGCCATGAGCGCAAAAAACCAACAGGAACAGCGGGCGAACGCGCAGGCGCTGAAGCAATTGACCGGCGCACAGGCGCAGCCGCTTTCGGTCAGCGCGTGGTTATCGGTGCTTTCGTCGCTCGTGCTGCTTGGGGAACTGTTCTGCGTCGCGCTCAGCATCGAGGCGCTGCTCCGCACGCCGTCGCTCGACGCGATTCTGCCCTATCTCGCCGCCTTCGCCGGATTGGCGCTTACGCGGATCGCCATCGAAAGTGCCGCCGCAGCCATTGCCGCGCGCGCCGCCGAGGAAGTGCAGGAGCGCGCAAGAAGCGAGGTGACGGCCGCTATCGCTGCGATTTCTCCCCTCGACAAAAACCGGCCGCACGCCGGCGAAATCGCGACCCTTATGACGACGCATGTGGATGCGCTCGGCCCCTATCTGTCGCGCTACCGGCCGGCGCGGCTGCGGGCCGCGATCATTCCCATCGCGGTACTTGTCATCACCGCTTACTATTCCTGGGTCGCGGCATTGGTGCTGCTTTGTACCGGCCCACTGATTCCGGTTTTCATGGCGCTGATCGGCATGCAGGCGCAGGCCGCGAGCGAGCGGCAGCTGAAAGAAATCGGCACCATGAATGCGGGTCTCCTCGACCGTATCAAGGGGCTCACGACGCTCCGGCTGTTCGATGCGATCCCGCATGCCACCGCGACGCTGCTTCGCGACGGCGAAGACATTCGCGAGCGTACCATGGCGGTGCTGCGGATCGCGTTTCTCTCCTCCGCGGTACTCGAACTCTTTGCCGCTGTCGGCGTCGCCTTTGCCGCGGTCTATGTCGGCTTCAACCTGCTCGGCATGATCAGCTTCGGCGCTTACGGCGAACTCTCGCTGCTCGGCGGCATCTTCGTTCTGATGATTGCGCCGGAATATTTCCGGCCGCTTCGGGACTTTGCCGCCGCCTATCACGATCACGCAGCCGCACGCGCCGCGAGCGGCGAAATCCAGAAGGTACTGGGCGGAGAATGGCTGCCGCTGGCCCCGCGCGGTTCTTCCGCTGAGGCCTACGAGGCAGTCTCGGCAAACGAAGTCGCGCTGTCCCTCGGCGGCAAGGTTATTCTTCCCACCTTCTCGCTGGAAATCAAAAGCGGCGAGCAGATCGCATTGGTAGGCCCAAGCGGCAGCGGAAAATCGATGCTGCTTGCCTTGCTTGCCGGACTTCTCGCGCCCACGAGCGGCAGCATTCTCTTCAACGGCAAGCCGGGCACGGCCTGCAAGATCGCATGGCTCGGCCAGCGTCCGGCCTTCATGCAAGGCAGTGTCGCCGCGAACCTCACTTTATATCGCCCGGGCGTGGAGCGCAGCGCGTTGTCGGCAGCACTCGAACTCGCGCAGGCCGGCGAGATCGTGGCCAAGCTGGATCGCGGCCTTGACGAAATTCTGCGCGAAAACGCCGCCAATCTTTCCGGCGGCGAAGCGCAGCGGCTCGCCCTCGCCCGGCTCGCGCTCTCGCAAGCCGATGTCATCCTGGCCGATGAACCGACCGAGCATCTCGATGCCGCCACCGCGGAAGCCGTCATCGACGGACTGCTGACGCTGGCGAAAGGAAAAACGCTGATCGTGGCCACCCACGATCCACGCGTCGTCGCCCGCACTACGCGCGTGATCGAGGTGCAGAAGCTCATCGGCAAGCGCGAGATCGGGGCCGCGGCATGAAACACGCGCTTCATTTCATCGCGATGATGTGGCGCGAGGAATCGCGCTGGATGCTGCTCGGCGCGCTCGCGAGCCTTGCCGCGCTGTTTTCCGCGATCGCGCTTCTCGGCCTTTCCGGCTGGTTCATCACCGCCGCCGGCCTTGCCGGGCTCGCGGGCGTCGGCCTGACCTTCGATTTTTTCAGCCCGAGCGCGGGCATTCGCTTTCTCGCGCTGTTCAGGACCGCGACCCGCTACGGCGAACGGCTCGCGACCCATGACGCGACCCTTCGTTTTCTCGCCAAACTCCGCGCCAATCTCTTCTCGTCCATTGCCAAGGGCGGCAATACCAGTCGCCGCTTCCGCAGCAGTGAACTGCTGCAGCGGCTGACCGCGGATCTCGACGCCATCGACGCGCTTTATCTGCGCGTCGTCCTCCCCGTGGTGGTTGCCGTGATGCTCGCAGCCCTCGCGGCGGCCCTCCTGAGCCTTGTTTCGATTGCAGCGGTCGTTGTCGTGCTCGCCGCCTTTGCCGCAAGCGTGCTTGCGATCTATCTCGCCGCGCGGCTTGCGAAGAAGTCCGCGAGGCGTCTGGCAATCGGCTCGGAATCCTTGCGCGTCCGCGTGATCGACCTGATGCATACGCAGACCGATCTTGCGCTCGCAGGCGCATTGGAAACCCAGAAAGCCCGGATCGGGAAAGCCGCGCGCTATGTCGCGCGAGCGGGCCTCAGCAATGCGCGCATCGAGATCGCCGCTTCCGCCGCGATCTCGCTCATCGGCGCGGGCCTGACGCTCTCGCTGCTCGTCATCGGTGCCAAAGCGATCGGCGCAGGCACGTTGAATGGTCCGCTGATGGCGATGCTGGTGATCGGCGGCTTCGCGGCGCTCGAAGTGTTTGCACCGCTCCGCCGTGGCGCGATCGAAATGGGCCGCATCGCGTTTTCCGGGCGCAGGGTCGCGGCACTCGCGCAAACCGCCCCATCCGAAGATCGCAGGACCTTCCTCGCCGAAGGTCCCGCGGTTGAAATCAAGGGCGTCACCTATCGGCACGGGCCGCACGCCGCCGCGATCCTTGAGAACTTCTCCATCTCGATCCGCCAAGGCGAGCGCATCGCGCTCACCGGAAGAAGCGGCAGCGGAAAGTCGACGCTGCTTGCACTAATCGCCGGCCTCGTGTCTCCCGAGCAGGGCGACATCATCATCCGTCAGGAGAGCAATCGCCCCGCGCTCGGCCTGCTCACGCAACAGACCGAGTTGTTCAGAGGCACGATCGCCGAGAACCTGCGCATCGCAGCACCCGAGGCGGACGACGCGGCCCTCTGGCAGGCCCTCGAAATCGCAGAGCTAGCCGAAAAAATCCGCGCATTTCCCGAAGCCCTCGACTGGCAGCTCGGCGAGACCGGCGCCGGGTTTTCGGGTGGAGAATTGCGGCGGCTGGCGCTCGCGCGGCTGGTGCTGCGCAATCCTGCAATCTGGCTCCTCGACGAACCCACGGCCGGGATGGATGAAGCGCTGGCGACGCGCGTGCTTGCGAACCTCGATCGCTACGCGAATGGCGCAACCCTGATCATCGCCGCGCACCACCCGCGCGAAATCGCCCTCACCGGGCGCAGGGTTGCTTTGAGCGGTTCTAAAGCCCCTTGACGTAAATCAAGGCTGGGTCGAGCCGGGGCGCGTAACCGTCTGGAAGCAAGCCTTCCGGATTCCCAGCGAGACCTTCCCATGGAAATCGATGTCGTAACCCTTTCGCGGCTGCAGTTCGCGCTGACAGCCATGTATCACTTTCTGTTCGTTCCCCTGACCCTCGGGCTCTCGGTTCTGCTCGCGATCATGGAAACGACTTACGTCATGACCGGCCGGGAAATCTGGCGGCAAATGACGAAATTCTGGGGCACGCTTTTCGGCATCAACTTCGTGCTGGGCGTTGCGACCGGACTGACCATGGAATTCCAGTTCGGCATGAACTGGAGTTACTACAGCCACTATGTCGGCGACATTTTCGGCGCCCCGCTCGCAATCGAAGGGCTCATGGCCTTCTTCCTCGAGGCGACCTTCGTCGGGCTGTTCTTCTTCGGCTGGAACAAGCTCTCGAAGCTGCAGCATCTCGCGGCGACATGGGCGGTAGCGCTCGGCACCAACCTTTCCGCACTCTGGATTCTCATCGCCAACGGCTGGATGCAGCATCCGATCGGTGCCGCGTTCAATCCGCAGACCATGCGCATGGAAGTGACGAACTTCTATGAGGTCCTGTTCAACCCGGTCGCGCAGGCGAAGTTCGTGCACACGGTATCGGCGGGCTACGTCACCGCTTCGATGTTCGTGATCGGCGTCAGCGCCTGGTATCTCCTGAAAGGCCGCCACATCGATCTCGCCAAGCGTTCGATGGCGGTTGCCGCGAGCTTCGGTCTGCTCGGCGCCTTGAGCGTCGTCGTGCTGGGTGACGAAAGCGGCTATTCCGCAAGCGAGCATCAGAAGATGAAGCTCGCCGTCATGGAAGGCATGTGGCACACCGAGAAAGCGCCCGCCGGATTCACCATCTTCGGAATTCCCGATCAGGAAAAGCGTGAAACCAGATACGCGATCCACATGCCTTATGTGCTCGGCCTGATCGCAACGCGCTCGCTTACGCAGGAAGTCCCCGGCATCGTCGATCTCGTCCATCGCGCCAAGCTCGACATCGCCAAAGGCGTCAAGGCCTATGATGCGCTGATGACCATTCGCTCGAAGAAGGGTCAGAACATCGAGCAGGCCACGAAGAACGCGTTCGAAGAGAACGGACGCTATCTCGGCTACGCTTATCTTCTGAAGCGCTATGTCGAAGATCCGCGCAAGGCCACGCCCGACATGATCGAGAAGGCGGCATGGGACACCGTGCCGACGGTATGGCCGATGTTCTGGTCGTTCCGCCTCATGGTTGGCCTCGGCCTCTACTTCATCCTCTTCACCGGCGTGTTCTTCTACCTCGCCTCGACCGGCGGTCTCGAGAAGCGCCGCTGGCTCCTGCGCCTCGCGGTGTGGTCGATCCCGCTGCCATGGATTGCCGCGGAGCTCGGCTGGTTCGTCGCCGAATATGGCCGCCAGCCCTGGTCGGTCGAAGGCGTGCTGCCCACCGCCATTGCGGTATCGCATCTCGGCATCTGGGAAGTCGCAATCACCATGGCCGGCTTCGTTCTCTTCTACACGGTGCTGCTCATCATCGAGATGAAGCTGATGCTCAAGGCCATCAAGGCCGGCCCGCAGCCCGACAACAACGCGGACGTTCCGCTTGTCGGCCGTGTCCAACCCGTTCCCGCGGAGTAAGACCCATGATTTTATTCGAGTTCATCGATTACGGTACGCTGAAGGTCATCTGGTGGGTGCTGCTCGGCGTCTTGCTGATCGGCTTTGCCGCCACCGACGGCTTCGACATGGGCGTCGCCACGCTCCTGCCCTTCGTCGCGAAGAACGACGTCGAGCGCCGCGTTGCCATCAACACCATCGGCCCGGTCTGGGAAGGCAATCAGGTCTGGTTCATTCTCGGCGGCGGCGCGATCTTCGCGGCCTGGCCGCCGCTCTATGCGGTCAGCTTCTCCGGCTTTTATCTGGCGATGTTCGTCGTGCTAGCAGCACTGATCCTGCGGCCGGTCGGCTTCAAGTATCGCTCGAAGCGGCCGGACGCGAAGTGGCGGCGCAACTGGGATATCGCGCTCTTCGTCGGCGGCTTCGTGCCGGCCCTGATCTTCGGCGTCGCAGTCGGCAACGTACTGCAAGGCGTGCCGTTTCGCCTCACCGAAGACCTGCGCTCGATCTATGAAGGAAGCTTCTTCGGGCTGCTCAATCCCTTCGCGCTGCTCTGCGGGTTGCTGAGTGTTGCGATGCTCGTGATGCACGGCGGTTCGTGGCTTGCGGTGAAAGCGGGCGGCGTGGTCGCCGAACGCGGCCGGCGCTACGGCTCTTATGCCGCGCTCGCCGTCATCGTACTCTTCGCGCTCAATGGCCTGGTGCTCTGGCTGATGGTGAAAGGCTACGCCATCGTCGATGGCGCTACGCCCAACATGCCGAGCAACCCGCTGTTCAAGACCGTGACGCGCGACGGCGCTTCCTGGTTCTCGAATTACACCGCCTACCCATGGATGACGATTGCGCCGGCGCTCGGCTTCGCCGGTGCGGCGGGAGCCTTCATCGGCCTGCGGGGAAAAAGCGAACTGATCACCTTCCTCTGCAGCAAGCTCTCCGTCTTCGGCATCATCTCGACTGTTGGCCTCAGCATGTTTCCCTTTATCCTGCCGAGCTCGATCGATCCGAGATCGAGCCTGACGGTATGGGACTCCGCCTCGAGCCACGCCACGCTCTTCAACATGCTGATCGCGACCGTGATCTTCCTGCCGATCGTGCTTGCTTATACCGCCTGGGTGTACCGGGTGCTGTGGGGCAAGGTCGACGAGCGGACGATCCAGCGTGAACAGGAAACGATGTACTAGGAAAAAGGAGACGGCATTATGTGGTACTTCGCATGGCTGCTTGGCATGCCCCTCGCCTGCACCTTCGCGGTGCTGAACGCGATGTGGTTTGAAATGCGCGAAGACGCGCGCAAGCAGGCTCTCTGAGAACCGCACTTCCGGTTCTGCAAACGAAAACCCCGCCCCGGTATTTCCGGGGCGGGGTTTTTCCATTCTCGGGAGCGTTGTGGTGCGCTAGTTCCGGAACTGGCGCGTCTGACGGTCGGCGTAATAGAGACCGAGACCGAACGCCAGAAACAGCGTCACGACACCCGCGATGACCAGCATAGCTTCGGTTGGCATGGCTTTTCCCTCCTGAAAGTTTGCGGGATCACCATGCAACCGTGCGCGCGCGGCGCCTTGATTCTGATCAAATGCAGCGCGGGAGCGCGCGCAGCCCTGTGCTCAAGGTTGTTCGGGCGGCTCTACCATTCTGTTTCGCTGCAGCGCCTGCAGGCCGGCGAGGCAGAGCAAGGCCCATGCAGCGCCGAAACACCAGCCTGCGATCACGTCGGTCGGATAATGCACGCCGAGATAAATGCGGCTGAGGCCCACGAGCAGCGTGAGAAAAATCGCAACCCCGATGAAATAGGCCCGGAACACGAACGAGCGATGCGTTCCGGCAAGCAGGAAGCCGATCGTCAGATAGATGACTGCGGACATGGCCGCATGCCCGCTCGGAAAGCTCAAGGATGCAACTTCGGTCAGATGGCTGATGATGTCGGGCCGCGGCCGGCTGAACAGGAGTTTCAGCGAACTGTTCAGCAGCGTGCCCGAGAGCGCGCTCGCCACCACGAACAGCGCGGTCGTGCCGTCGCGAAGCAGAAGAAGATAGCTCGCTACGATCACGACCACGAGGATCAACACGGCATGGCTTCCGAGCGCCGTGAGATCGCGCACCGTGCTGAGAAGCCATGCGGGGCCGATCGCGCCTTGCGCGTTGCGCATCGCGAGCAGGATGTCGCGGTCGAACGCCGTCGCCTCGCCGTGCGCAATCACGACGATGGCCAGAAAAATCGCGGTCAGAAACAGGATCGTCAGCGCTTGAAGCGGATTCAATGACGGGCTCGCGGCAGCTTGCTACGGGACAAAAAGAACAGGGTTCACGTTATTTCCTTATAGCCGCGGGACCGGCAAACCTCTAACTGGTCGGTGGCGAAATGGTTCGGGAATCCCTGCCCCTTGGCTGACGAGAAGCAAACGCTGGACGGCGGTGCCGCGGAACGCGGTCTGGCGCTGCGTTATTTCCTGCCGCTGCGCGAAGCGGTTCTGCGCCCGCTGGCCGCGCTACGGCTACACTACGCCCCACTCCTTCTGGTCTATTTCAGCTACGGCGCGCTCGGACTGATCGACGTCAGCCGCGATCTGTGGGTGAAGGAAAGCCTCAGCCTCTCGCCTGCGGAACTCGCCGCGATCGGCGTCTGGCTGGCTCTCCCCTGGACCATCAAGATGGTGTTCGGCCAGCTTGTGGACAGCGTCCCGCTCTTTGGCTCGCAGCGGCGCGTCTATCTGGTCGCGGGCGCACTCCTTACTGCGAGCGGACTGGTGATGCTCGCAGGAGCCGCAGGCGGCTGGCTCACGTTTCTCCCGCCCGCCGGACTGTATGTGCTGGGCATGATCCTCGTCGTGCTCGGCCTCGTCGTGCAGGATGTCGTGGCCGATGCGATTTCGACCGAAGTCGTGGCCCGTACCGGCGAAAACGGTGCCGCGCGCGACGAGAATGAAGTGCGGGCAGAACTCGGCATGGTGCAGGTGCTGGGGCGTCTCGCGCTTTCCGGCGGCATTCTCGCGGTCGCAGGCTTGTCGGGCTGGGTCGCCTCCGTTCTGAACCGCGAACAGGTTTTCCTGCTGGCGCTCGTCGTGCCCGCGCTTTCGCTGGTCGCCGCACTCACCGCCTCCGAGAAGCAGGTCGAACGCAGGCCGATCGACTGGCGGATTCTGATCGGCGGCATCGCGTTCGGTATTGCGGTCGTCGCCATCGGCCTCTTTCGCGTCCCCTTCGGGCAGGAGATCATTTTCCTGATTTCCATGACCGTGGTCTGCGTGATGCTGGTGCTGGTCACGCGCGAGGTAAAACCGGAAACGCGCCGCGCGATCTTCTTCACCGCCATCATCATCTTCGCCTTTCGCGCGACACCTTCGGTCGGCGACGGCTATTTCTGGTGGACCATCGACGTCCTGAAGTTCGACGAGAGTTTCTACGGCGTGTTGCGGCAGACCGCGGCGATTATCTCGATTGCGGTGCTGTGGCTTTTCTCGAAGCAACTCACCGAATATTCGGTGCGCTCGGTGTTGTTCTGGCTGACCGTGCTCGGCGCCACGCTCTCGCTACCGAATATCGGGCTCTATTACGGCCTGCATAATTGGACCGAAGAGCATCTCGGCTTCGGCGCGCGTTCCATCGCGCTGGTCGATGCCGCGACGAGTTCGCCCTTTGCCCAGCTCAGCATGGTGCCCCTGCTCGCGCTGATCGCCTATTACGCGCCGAGTGGCCGCCGCGCGACCTGGTTTGCACTGATGGCGTCGCTGATGAACCTCGCGCTGGTGGCGGGGCAACTGTTCACGAAATATCTGAACCAGTATTTCGTCGTGGGACGTGGCGCTTACGGCGAACTGGGCGTGTTGTTGATCTGCGTCGTGATCGCGGGGCTCGTTATTCCGCTCACGGCGATTGCACTGTTCGGCAGGCGGATCGAGCGCTGACGCTCTCACCCGCAACTTGACACTAGTTTCATTTGTAACTAGTTTCCCGGAAACTCCAGACCCTACAAAAGCACGGAGAAACGCCATGGCGAGCGACCGCAGAAGCGCACCTGCAGAATCCCGCAGACCGGCCGACATCGAGAGCGCGATCCTGCCGAATTACATGTCCGGCTTCGGCAACAGCTTCGAGACCGAGGCGCTGCCCGGCGCGCTGCCGATCGGCCGCAACTCGCCGCAGAAGGTGAACTACGGGCTCTACGCCGAGCAGCTTTCCGGCTCACCCTTCACCGCGCCGCAGGCGACCAACCAGCGCTCCTGGCTCTATCGCGTCCGCGCCGGCGTGAAGCATACCGCGCGCTTCACCCGCATCGAGCGCGGCAACATCCGCACCGCACCGGAACGCGACGATACCGAAATGGCCATCGGCCAATTGCGCTGGTCGCCGATGGAAATGCCGAAGGAAAAAACCACCTTCGTCAACGGCCTCTGCACGATCACGGTTGCGGGCGATTGCGAGTCGATGAATGGCATGGCCGCGCACATGCTGTTCGTGAACCACTCGATGGAGCGACAGCACTTCTTCAATGCCGACGGCGAATTCCTGATTGTCGCGCAGGAGAATTCGCTGCGCTTCCGCACCGAGTTCGGCGTCATCGACATTGAGCCCGGCGAAATCTGCATCATTCCGCGCGGCGTCATTTTCCGCGTCGAGCTCATCAACGGCCCTGCCCGCGCTTATGTCTGCGAGAACTATGGTGGCGCTTTCACGCTGCCGGATCGCGGGCCGATCGGCGCGAACTGCCTTGCCAATCCGCGCGACTTCCATACGCCCATCGCCGCCTATGAAGACGTCGAAGGCGAGCACACACTCTACGTGAAGTGGGGCGGCGAGATGTTCAAGACCACGACCGGCCACTCGCCGATCGACGTGGTCGCCTGGCACGGCAACTATTATCCCTATAAGTATAACCTGCGGCACTTCTCGCCGGTCGGCGCGATCCTGTTCGATCATCCCGATCCGTCGATCTTCACGGTACTGACCTCGCCTTCGGAAACGCCGGGCACCGCCAACATCGACTTCGTGATTTTCCCGGAGCGCTGGGGCGTTGCCGAAAACACGTTCCGCCCGCCCTGGTATCACCGCAACATCATGTCGGAGTTCATGGGCAACGTGTACGGCGTCTATGATGCCAAGCCCGAAGGCTTCACGCCGGGCGGCATCAGCCTGCACAATACCATGCTGCCGCATGGCCCCGATGTCGATGCTTTCGAACACGCGAGCAATGTCGAACTGAAACCGGCGAAGCTTTCGAACACGCTTGCCTTCATGTTCGAAACGAGATTCCGCCAGCGCGTGACGAAATATGCGGCCACCTCGCCCGCGCTGCAGGATAATTACATCGATTGCTGGACCGGGCTGAAGAAGCACTTCGACCCGAACCAGCGCGAGCCCAAATAAACGGAAGAACAATGAAGCTTGCATCTCTGAAGGAAGGCCGCGACGGTCAGCTGATCATCGTGTCGCGGGATCTCACGCGCTATACCGACGCCACCGCCTCGCTGCAGGTCGCGCTCGAACACTGGGATGAGGCGGAGCCGGAGCTTCGCGCAATCGCGGACGCGCTCGAAGCGGGCAAGGTCGATTCCTCCCCGTTCGATCCGGCCGATTGCGCGGCCCCCTTGCCGCGCTCCTTCGGCTGGGCCGATGGCTCGGCTTACGTCAATCACGTCGAGCTTGTGCGCAAGGCGCGTAATGCCGAGATGCCTTCGAGTTTCTGGACCGACGCCCTGATGTATCGCGGCGGCTCGGATCGCTTTCTCGGACCCCGCGAGCCGTCGAAGTTCGCGGACGCCGCCTGGGGCATCGACTTCGAAGCCGAAGTCGCGGTCATCGTCGACGACGTGCCGATGGGCATTTCCGCAGAAGAAGCGCGGAAGAAGATTTTGCTCGTCATGCTCGTCAATGACGTGAGCCTGCGCAACCTGATCCCCGGCGAACTCGCGAAAGGCTTCGGCTTCTTCCAGTCGAAAGCGCCGACCGCCTTCTCGCCGGTCGCGGTGACGCCGGACGAACTCGGCAGCGCATGGGATGGCGCCACGCTGAACCTGCCGCTTTATTCCTATCTGAACGGCAAGCCGTTCGGAAAGCCGAACGCAAAGACCGACATGACCTTCGACTTCGGCAAGCTGATCGCGCATGCCGCGCGCACGCGCCCGCTTTCGGCGGGCATGATCGTCGGCTCCGGCACGGTGTCGAATAAGGATGCCGATGGCGGACCCGGCCGCACGATCGAAGACGGCGGCGTCGGCTATTCCTGCATCGCCGAAATCCGCGCGGTCGAAACCATCCGCCACGGCAAGCCGTTGACGCCGTTTCTTTCCTTCGGCGACCGCGTGAAAATCGAAATGCTGGACGCGAGTGGAAAATCCATCTTCGGCGCCATCGACCACGAAGTCGAAAAGGCCTGAAGCGGATCGATATCGTTTAATGCCCGGCCTTGCGCCGGGCATTTTTCTTTGCGGCGGAGTCGCGCTGCGGCGTTAGAAGCTGCTGAAACGCCAGCTCACGCCCGCGCGCAGCATATGATTCCGCATGCCAACATCCGTGATGCCGCCATTGATGGGCGGGGTCGAGTAGGAATGTTCGCCGAAGTCCGCGTAAATATATTCCAGCCGCGCGATGACATTGGGGTGCAGCGCGTATGCCGCGCCGAGGCCGGCAGTCCAGCCCCATAGACTATCGCTGTAGCTCTGCCAGCAGCCACCACCCAGCGCCAGTACGCATCCGTTGAAGCGCGCATGTGCGAGCCCGCCCGTCGCGTACACCAGCATGCGGTCCATGGAGAGGCCCAACACCCCGCGCAGCGAGCCACCCCACTTCACTTCAAGCTGTGCACTATTGCCGTAACCGACGAACTCCGCATCGTCTGTCGCGCGCGCACCCCACAGGTCGAGTTCGATTCCCGTGACCCAGCGCGACGCCGGCACCTGCCAGCGATAGCCGATATGCGCACCACCGAGAAAAGAACTGGACTTGATGTCCGCCGTCACGGGTATTGCCGGAATGGTCGTCGGCGTTTGCGCCGACAACGCGCCGGCATCGATTCCGGCATAAAAGCCGCTCCAGTTGAACTGCGGCTCCGCGGCAGCAGCACCTGTCGCAACAACAAACCCCACGAATGCCGCCACCATCGCTTTTCGCATTCCGTCGCCCCCGAAATTCCAAGCACTTGCCGCAGCGCCTTGGCCGCAGATCAAGGGGAGTATTCAGATTGCGGCGCGAAAATAGTCCCCCGCCTGGCGGATTTTCCTCGCCAAACATCGCCGCCGCAGGAAAAAATCAGAAGGTCCGCCAGTTGGGGGATAGTGAAGACCGCAGTTGAACCGGATATACTGCGTGTCAGAGTTACCTGCATGAAATCGCCAGACCCCGCTGCTCTTTCCGACGTGATCGGACAGATTTACGACAGCGCGATCAATTCGGAGCTGTGGACCCGCGCGCTGCAGGCCGCGAGCGGTTTGTTTGACGGCGTCTTCACCTATATCGCCTTGTGGACGCCGACGCGGCGCGAAATTCAAATCCCCGCGTACTGGACCGACAACAACAGCGAGGAGATGTTTGTCCGCTATAAAGCGATCCTGCCGAAAATGCCTTTCTGGAATATCATCTCCCAGTATCAGATGGGCGAGCTCGCTTACAATCGGGATATGTGGCGCCGGACCGGCATCACTGAAAGCGAGATGCTGCAAACCGAGTTCTTCAGAACATTTGCGATTCCCCATGGCCTGCGGGATGTTCTGGTCGGCACCGTCATCAATGACGGAATCAACGTCGGCACCATTTGCCTCCATACGCCGCACACCCGCGACCTGATCGGCCCGCAAGATCTTGCGATCATGGAGATGCTGCTTCCGCATCTGCGGCGTGCGCTGACCATCGGCAAGCTCCTCGACATGAAGTCGGTTGCCTGTGAGGGCTTCGCCTCGACCCTGGATGTTCTGAACATCGCAGTCGTGCTGGTCGATCAAAACAGCCAGATCGTTCACGCAAATAGTGCCGCCAATCGATTGCTCGCGGAACGAAGCGTCGTTTCCACGAACGACAATTTCATTGCGACGCATAGCCCCGGAGCGACGGCAGCACTCCATACCGCGATCAAACGCGCCTCCCGGAGCGAAGATACGCTCGGCTACGGCGGGATCGCAATCCCGCTCCGCCCCAAGGACCCGCACTTGCCGGCCGCGATTGCGCACGTGCTTCCGCTCAACGCCGGAACCATGCGGCCAGCGGTGCACTGGGGAGCCTCGGCGGCGGTTTTGGTGACGCGGGCCGGCGACGTAGCGCAGCCAGCGCTCGATGTGCTCTCCGCGCTCTTCGATCTCACCCCGACCGAAGCGCGTGTCATGCTCGAAATATCGAAAGGACAGAACCGGACGGAGACCGCGATCTCGCTTGGCATTGCGCCCTCGACCGTCAAGACGCATCTCGCGCGCGTATTCGAGAAGACCCGCACCTCGAAGCAGCACGACCTCGCGGCTCTGGTTTCGCAGCTGATGCCGCCGGTTCTTCGGCGTTAGCAGCGGCCCGAAAGCCTCATCCGCCAGCGCGCTTGAGGAAAAGGATCAGCCGCCAAGGCTCGCGGCGAAGACAAGGCACTTCTCAGCCAGCGCGATGCGGTCAGCGTCACTTTTCATGATGGTATTCTCGATCGATACCTTCATGCCGCGCTGTTCGATGGCTTCGCGCAAATGCGCGTCGCTCGCGTCGATCACCAGCCCGTCCACCAGCCCGCGATAGTGTTCTGCGACACCGGTCGCGGAAACATCGCGCCCCAGCTCCTGCATGATCTTCGCGGCGGGCCCCTTGATCGCCATGCCCGATACGATCGGGGAAACGGCGATCAGCGGCACGCCCATGCCTTTCATCCATTCCCTGAATCCCGGCACGCTCAGGATCGGATCGATACTGAGGTAAGGATTGGACGGGCAGAACACGATGGCCGCCGGATGATCCGGCCTGACCGTCTTCAGTTCGGCATTCATGGCCGCGAAGCGCGCGCCATAAAATTCGATCTTATCGACCTTCGGTTCGCAGCGAAGCCTGACGAAATATTCCTGAAACGGAATGATCTGGTCGCCGCTCTCCACCACCGTGCGCACGGGCCCGTCCGTCATCGGCAAGATGTCGGCGGTGACGCCAAAGGAAGCGCACAACTCGCGGGTGACGGCCGTCAGCGTCGCTCCTTCCGCAAGCCGCTGCGTCCGCAGAACGTGGGTCGCGAGATCGCGATCGCCGAGCTTGAACCAGGACGGTCCGCCGGCGCGGCCGATCTGGTCCATGAAATTCCACGTCTCACCTTCCAGGCCCCAGCCTTGGGCTTTGTTCGCGACACCGGCAAGCGTGTACATCACCGTATCGAGATCGGGAGAAATCTGCAGGCCGAGATGCTCGAAATCATCCGCGGTATTGACCGCGACCACGAGATCCCGGCCCAGCAAATGCTGCAGGCCGAATGCAAGCTTCGCGCCGCCGACGCCGCCAGCCAGTGCGAGTATCCATTGGCCGCTTTTCAAGGAAGGATATCCCCGTGCTTCTTTCGGCGTCCGGCTGATTACGCTGCCGCGCCGGGCAACCCGGTGATCCGGATTCCGGCGTCGGGGATCTTGTACTTGCGGTTGATCGCAATAAGCGCCGAAGTCAGCGCTTCCGCCACCACCGAATTCGCCAGAACGCCGACATCGACGCCGCGCAAGCCCGCTTCGTTCGCAAGCTCGATGCCCGCCTGCCTTGCTTCGGCGTCGTCGGACGCAACCAGCACGTCGCAATCGATGCGATAGCTGAGTTCTTTCAGCTTGTGCGCCGAGACGTTCTGGAAAGCCGACACAACCTTGGTATCGCCGCCGAGGAGCTTCTGGACCGCGACGACGCAGGAATCGCTCTCTGGCAATTGCACCGTGGACACCTTCGGCGGCACCAGCGGCACCGTGACGTCGATCAGGATCTTGCCTTTCAGCGCGTCCTTGAGTTCTTCAACCGTCGATTTCTGCGCCGAGAACGGCACCGTCAGCACGACGACGTCAGCGGCCAGCACGCCGGCGCGACTATCCATGCCTTCGACGTTCTTCTTGCCGGTCAGAGCGTTCAGCGCCTCCGCGGCATCGGATGCCTTGCCTACGTTGCGCGAGCCGATGATGACGCGATGCCCGTGTGCCGCCCAGCGGGCAGCAAGCCCGCTGCCTTCGGCGCCGGTGCCGCCTACGATGCAGATCGTCCGAAAACCTGAACTCACTTTAGCCTCCAACTTCCAATTCCAGTTTGCGCGCGGCCTTCTTCGGCTTGCCGATGAAGGGATCGAGCACGAGATCGGTCAATTCCATTGCGCCGAAGCTCTTCTCGCGCCGCTCCGCCGGGACTTTCGTGTAAAGCGTCGTGCGCTGCTCGGGCGTCCGCTGCACCGAATGGATGATGTCTTCCAGCCGCTCGGGGCCGAGCTCCTGCCCATGTTGCGTGCCGGCCGCGCGTGAAATGCTTTCGTTCATCAAGGTGCCGCCGAGATCGTTGGCCCCGCCGCGCAGCAGTGCGCGCGCGCCGTCCGGTCCCACCTTCACCCAGGACGCCTGCACGTTGGTGATCAGCGGATGCAGCACGAGCCTCGCAATGGCATGCATCAGACGCACTTCGCGCCACGTCGGCCCCTTGCGAGCCTGTCCGCGCAGCGACATCGGCGCTTCCATGTGAACGAAAGGCAGCGGCACGAATTCGGTGATGCCGCCGGTCTTCTCTTGCAGGTCGCGCAGCGCCAGCAGGTGACGCGCCCAGCTCTTGGGCGATTCCACATGCCCGAACATGATGGTCGAGGTCGTGGGCAGGCCGACGCGATGCGCCGCTTCGATCACGGCAAGCCATTGCGCTGTATTCACCTTGTCGGCGCAGATGATCTGGCGCACTTCGTCGTCGAGAATTTCGGCAGCCGTACCCGGCAGCGAACCGAGTCCCTCGTCGCGCAACATGCCAAGAAAGCGGCTGACGGAAATGCCGAGCGTCGCCGCGCCCTGCGAAATCTCCAGCGGCGAGAAAGCGTGGACGTGCATCCGCGGCACTTCCGCTTTCACCGCCCGCACGAGGTCGATGTAGGTCTGACCGGTATAATGCGGATTGATGCCGCCCTGCATGCAGACTTCGGTCGCGCCGCGGTCCCATGCTTCGCGCACGCGCCGCGCCACTTCGCCAAGTGAAATGTCGTAAGGCTTGCCGCGCAGATGATCGTGGCTCTTGCCCTTGGAGAAAGCACAGAAGCTGCAACGATAGAGGCAGACGTTGGTGTAGTTGATATTGCGGTTCACGACATAGCGAATGACGTCACCGCTGACGCTCCGGCGCAGTTCGTCCGCAGCCGTGGCGATTTCTTCGACGCCGCTGTCGCGCATGCCGAAGAGATCCACGATCTCGCGCTCGCCGAGCCGTTCGCCCGCCATCGCACGATGGATCGCGCCATCGCGCTGCATCGGCGAACGCACCGCGATCGAAGGCGAAGGAATGGGTTCAAGGCTGCCCGGCGACCAGCCGTCCTCGCGGACGAACCCGTTGCCGTCCACCAGTTGCACCGCGCGCCGGAAAATATCTCCGTCGAGCCAGTCCGCGCTGACATAGGCCGGATAGGCGGCAAGCCGTGGCACCAGCGCGAAACCCGCGTCGCCCGTGTTGCGGCGAAGCTGCGGAATCGCGGGCCACGCCGCTTCCGGATTGACGTGATCGATCGTGACCGGAGAAACGCCGCCCCAGTCATTGATGCCGGCCTGCAGGAGCTTCGGATAATCGGAATAGCTCAGGTTCGGCGGCACCTGAATATTCATCGTCGGACCGAGAATGATGCGGGCAACCGCGGCGGTCCAGAGCAGATCGTCGAGCCCGGGCTCCTCGTTCTGCGCGAAGCGCGTATCGGCCTTCGCGCGGAAGTTCTGGACGATGATTTCCTGAATATGACCGTGCCGCAGATGCACGTCGCGCAGCGCGAGCAGCGACTGGATACGTTCCAGTCTCGTTTCGCCGATTCCGATGAGGATTCCACTCGTGAACGGCACCTTCTGGCGTCCGGCAGCCTCGATCATCGCTATGCGAACGGCCGGATCCTTGTCCGGCGATCCGAAATGCGCGCCACCGCGCTCGCAAAGCCGCGGAGAGATCGACTCCAGCATGATGCCTTGCGAAACGCTGACGCGGCGGAAGCGGCCGATCTCTTCTTCCGACATGACGCCGGCATTGACGTGCGGCAGCACGCTCGTGTTCTTCAAGACGAGTTCGCACATCGCTTCCAGATACGCGTGCGTCGAGCTGTAGCCGAGGTCTGCGAGCGCTTTGCGCGCGGCTTCGTAACGCAGTTCCGGTTTGTCGCCGAGCGTGAACAGCGCCTCCGTGCAGCCGGCCTGCTCGCCACGCCGCACGATGTCCAGCACTTCGTCAGGCGAGAGATACGCCGCCGCCAGACGCTTCGGCGTTTTGGCGAAGGTGCAGTATCCGCAGGTATCCCGGCAGAGCTGCGTCAGCGGAATGAAAACCTTGCGGGAGAACGAGACGTTGCGGCCATGACCTTCGCGCGCGAGCGCAGACGCGCGATCGAACAGCGCGGACAGCGCCATGGCTTCGAACTGATGCAAAAGCGCTTCCGCCTCGGCGCGGGCATAATTCTCAAACGGCTTTGCAGCAGTCATTACCAGTTCCACTCATTGCGGCGGCCGGTATTTTTCCGGCCCACCCCCCGTTTGTCATCCCGAAAGCACTTCATATCCGTCATTGCAAGCCCGGGATCAGCTGCTCTTCCGCGTCAGCGCTTGCTGCGACGAGTCCTTTACGAGTTATCGGGTCTGCTGAATTCCTGTGTTCTGCCCGCCTTCAAATAGGAATAGGCGGTGTAGGCAACAACTACGGAAGTGATGGCAATGATCGTGGCGGAAATCGGCCGCGAAACGATGATGCCGATATTGCCGTCGCCCATGAGCAGCGCCTGCCGCAGCGATGTATCCATGATGGGGGCCAGAATGAATGCCATCGCGAAAGGCCCGGCGTCGAGCGCGGCTTTTCGCAACAGATATCCCACGCCGCCCGCGACCATGAGCAGCCCGACATCGCCCCAGTTGCTCCGCAGGCTGTAGGTGCCGAAGATCGCAACCAGCAGCACCGCCGGGCCGAGAATCCAAACCGGCACGCGCAGTAGCTGAACCCAAAGGCCGACCAGCGGCAGGTTCAGCACCAGAAGCATGATGTTGCCGACATACATCGAGGCAATCACGCCCCAGAAGATATCGGGGTGCTTCACGAGCATCAGCGGGCCTGGCTGCACGTTCTGAATGAGAAGACCGGCAAACAGCACCGCCGTCACCGCATTGCCGGGCAGCCCCAGCGTCAGCAACGGCACGAAGGAAGACGACGCCGCCGCGTTGTTTGCGGACTCTGGACCCGCGACGCCTGCGATCGCGCCCTGCCCGAACTTCTCGGGCGTCTTGGAAAGTTTCTTCTCGAGCGTGTAGCTCATCAGCGAGCCGATGATCGCGCCTCCGCCCGGGATCAGGCCGACGAGAAAGCCGAGCACCGATCCGCGTCCGATCGCGCCGGAGGATTCTTTCCACTCCTCGCGATTGGGTAACAGCCGGCCGATCTTCGACTTCAGAAGTTTGAATTCACCCTTTTGCTCGAGGTTGTAGAGGATCTCGCCGATCCCGAACAAACCCATCAGGAGCGGCACCAGATCGATGCCATCGGTGATCGCCGGAATGCCCATGGTAAAGCGTTCGGCGCCGGTGACGGTATCGATCCCGACGAGACCGAACAAAACGCCGAGCAGCACCATGCAGATGCCGCGCACCGGCGAGCCCCCGCCGATCGTGGCGCTCAGTACGAGCCCGAATACGGCGAGCGCGAAATATTCCGGCGGCCCGAACGAAACGGCGAAATTCGCGAAAGCCGGCCCGACGAAACTCAGCGCCACCACCGAGACCGTACCGGCGATAAACGAACCGATGGCGGCAATGGACAGCGCAGGCCCCGCGCGCCCCTGCTTCGCCATTTCATAGCCGTCTATACAGGTGATGACCGACGCCGCCTCGCCGGGAACACGAAGCAGGATGGACGTCGTGGAGCCGCCATACATCGCGCCGTAATAGATCGAGGCGAGCATGATGATCGCGCCGAGCGGGTCGCCGACCTGAAACGTCAGCGGCAACAGAACCGCGATCGTGGTCATCGGCCCGAGGCCGGGCAGCACGCCGACCAGCGTGCCGAGCAGGCAGCCGATAAAGGCGTAGAGAAGATTCTGCGGCAGGACCGCGAGCGAAAGCCCGTAGCCGATCTGTTGAAGTGAATCGATCATAACAAACCCGGCAACATCTTCATCGGAACTTTCAGCAGATAGACGAAAATCACCCATCCCGAGACGAGCAGAAAAGCCGCGATGACTGCGCCTTTGAGAAAGCTCTGCTGTTCGAACCAGCGCACCCAGGCAATGATGATCAGCGCTGTCGGGATCAGGAACCCGAGATAAGGCAGCACGAACGCATAGGCGCAAAGCACGAGGATCGCCGTCAGCGGCCGCGGATGAAACCGCTCGCTGCTATCGAACTCCTCGCGCAGGATGAGCAACAGCACGGGCGCGAGCAGAACGGCCGCAGCGAAAGGCAGCAGGCCCGGCCCCGGACCGTCATCGGTCCAGAACCCGAGCCGCCACGATGCGACGCCGAACGCAACCGCCACGGCTGCGATCAACGCAACCGCGACGGTAATCGGCCGTTCGAACACGCGAAGCATTGTTACTTCTTCGTGCTTTCGATGAGTTCTTTGGCGAGTGCGTATTCGGACTCGACCAGCTTCTTCACGTCCGCACCCGGAAGGTCGACGACCTGCATCGCGAGCTTGCGCATCGTCTCCTGGAATGCCTTGTCGCTGAGCGCCTTGCGGAACGCCCCTTCAAGCTTCGCGCGGATGTCTTCGGGAAGGCCCTTCGGCGCGATGATCGCTTGCACCGAGCGCAGCGACTTGTAGCCGAGTTCGGAGAAGGTCGGCACGTCCGGATAGACTTCCGAGCGCTTCACGGCCGAGACCGCGAGCAGACGCATCTGCTTGCTTTCGATGAACGGCGCCCAGACCGACGTCTCCATGATGAAGTCGACGTGCTTGCCGAGGAGTGCCGGCGCGGAAGCTGCCGAACCCTGCTGCGGAACGTGGACGACCTTCACGCCAGAGTCGCGCTGCAGCGCTTCAATGGTCAGATGCTGCGTGGTGCCGACGCCGGCAGTGCCGTATTTCAGCTTGCCCGGATTTGCCTTCGCAAAAGCAATCAGATCGCTGAGCTTCTGGAACGGCGAGTCCTGCAACACCGCGATGCCGATCAGGTTGTCGCCGTAATAGCTGATGTAGGAAAAGTCCTGGATCGGATCGAACGACAACTGGCGGCCCTGCAGCGACACCAGATAGGCCGTGCTCGAGAGCGTGCCGATGGTGTAGCCATCGGGCTGCGCCTTCGCGAGCTCAGCCATGCCGATCGTGGTCGAAGCACCCGGACGGTTCACGACCACGATGGGCTGACCGAGATAAGCTTCGGCCGCCTTGGCGAGTACGCGCGCGGTCTGGTCGGTGCTGCCACCGGCAGCCCACGGCACGATCAGCGTGATCGGCTTGTCGGGGTATTGCGCATTTGCCGGCTGGCCCGCGAACGCGACGGTCGCCGCAAGCGCCAGACCCCATACCATCTGCTTGAACTTCATGCCGTTGTCTCCCTCATTCTCCGTTGAAGCCTGTTAGTCCAGGAGCCGCGCGGAACGCGTGGATCCTGCCGTTCACTTCAGCGCGAAAATCGCATCGACTTCCACCGCTGCATTCAAAGGTAGTGCGCTGCTTCCGACGGCGGCGCGCGTGTGACGTCCCGCCTCGCCGAGTGCCGCGACGATCAGATCCACCGTTCACGACGGCCGGCTGCTCGTGAAAATTCGCGTCGCAACTCACGAAGCCGCCAAGCCGCACGCAGCGCGCGATGCGATCGAGATCGCCGAGCGCCATCTTGGCCTGACCGAGAATGTTGAGCGCGCAGAGCTGTGCCGCGAGCTTGCCTTGCTCGATATCGAGATCGATGCCGACACGGCCGCGATAGCGCACCTCGCCCCCGGCAATCGGAAGCTGACCGGATACATAGAGCATCCCGGCCACCTCGAGTGCGGCGACATAATTCGCGATGCTCGGCTGCGCTGCCGGCACTTCAAAACCCGCGTCACGCAAACGTTGTTCGACCTTCGACATTCACTCTGCCTTATGTTCCGTTATTAGGAACATCGTTCTAAATTCAGTCACTTTTACTACCCCCGAACTTTTCGGATTGCAACGCCGGGGAAACGCCCCTGCGCTCCGGCGCGGGAGAATAAAAACCGCATAAATCATTGCTATTTCAGCGTTCTTGCGGGGCTCCGAGCCGCTGAGAGACGCGCGCTGCCGACTCCTTGACCAGTTTGCACAGGTCGGCAATGGCTTTTGCCGTAAGTTTGTGCCGCGGCACGGCGCCGCTCAACGCGCCGACCGTCTCGCGCCGCGCATTGCGGATCGGCGAGCCCACCGCGAATACATTCTCGATGTTCTCTTCGTCGCAAACGGCGTAGCCGACGCGGCGGCATTCCTCGAGATCTTTCGCAAGCGCCTGAAAAGTGCGCCGCGTCCGCTTCGTCAGTTGCTTGTAAGGTCCCGCACCCAGCAACGCGGCAGCTTCTTCATCGGTTTTTCCCGAAAGCAGCGCTTTGCCGAGTGCCGTCGAATGAAGATAAGTGGTCGAGCCCGGCGTGTTGGTGATCGTGATCGCGGCACCGCTCTGCACCGCGGCAAGATAAACGACCGAGCCTTCGCGCAGAACGCCGAGAAAACCGTTTACATGGTTCTGGTCTGCAAGCAGCCGCAGTTCCGACCAGGCCGCCGCATTCAGGTCCACGTTCGAGATGAATGTCGAGCCGATCTGGAACGCCTTGTAGCCAATCCGCCAGCGCGAGGATTCCGCGGATTTTTCGACGAAGCGCGCGTCCGAAAGCGTATTGATCAGGCGCTGCGCCATGCTCGGCGCGATCTTCAACTGCCGCGCGATGTCGCGCACGCCCATCTCGCCGTTCTCGCCGAGAAGTTCGAGAATGTTGAGCGCGCGGGCGACGGTCTGACTTCCCAGATTTACTTTTTGCGGCACAGTTTCACCGTGGATGAAATTTGCTCATGAATGTGGATTGAATAGCGGAAGTCACTGCGGCAACCCTCGCCACGAAAGATAGTCTTCCGGCTCATCGATATCGAACGCAAGTCCGTCGTCACGCAATACGCTTACCTTCCGAGCCAGAGACGGCCCCTGCGCGGCATGAATACGCAAGCTGTCGGGCCCATAGGCAAAGCGGAAACCCTCCAGCGCCGCCTCGCGCAGCAGAAGAACATTGGTGCCGTCGTTCTTCCGGTCCGGCACGAGCACGATATCCCCGGATGTTTCCATCACTTTGCGTAGCGAAGCCGGCGTCGCCAGCGGCAAGTCGATCGGCAGCACGAGAATATCGCCCGCGTCCGCACTGGCAAGGATTTGCTGCCGCACGGCGGAAAGTGCTGCATTCAGGTCCGGCCAGTCCGTCGCATAAGTCGCGACGCCGGCATCGTTTGCCATCGCCTGCGCATCGGGATCTGTGCTGATCAGTTTCACATGACCGGCACCTGCAACCTCGATCGCATTTCGCAACGTATCGGCGAGGAACTGCCGGCAAAGCGCTTCGCGCTGTTGCGGCGAAAGCAGACCCGCAAGGCGGGACTTTCCCAGCGCAAGCGATTTGCAGGGCACAAGGATCAGCGCCATGACACCCGCAGCCCGCGCAAACCATGCGCGTCGTCGCCAAGCGGAGCGCTCGCAAAAATCATGCTCACCGGAACAGGTCCTTGCTCTTCGGGCGCAAGAGGTCGTGGTTCACGCCCTCGCCGCGCAGGATCGAAGCACCGCGGACGTGAACGACCGGAAAGCCTTCCGCAGCCTGCCCCATCACGAGCGAAGCGGCCGACGCCATCTCGTCGCCCCAGCCGACCTCCGTGGTCTCAAGCGCGCGTCCGAACAGATCGGGTTTGCCGCGAAGGTCGAGGAGTGCGGGGATTCCGCTTGAGCCGATCAGCGTGCCGACCGTGCCGTTGCGCCACGCCCGGCCAATGCTGTCGATGATCAAGACGCCGATATCGGCTTTCGTTTCTGCCGCAATGGCATCGCGAATCCGCCGCGCAGAACCATCGGGATCGAGCGGCAGCAGGAGTGCGTGATCCGCCCCATCCACATTCGAGCGGTCGATCCCGGCATTCGCAAGCACGAAGCCGAGATTGTGCTCGACAATGATCACCCCCGGCCGCGCGCGCAAAACCTCGCGCGATTCCGAAAGCACGAGTTCGATGACCTTCGGATCTTTTTGCGTGATCCCGGCGAGCCGAACCGCTTCCGCCGATGGCGTGACGCTTGAGAGCGCGACCAGACGCCCTTCCGCCTTGGAAATGATTTTCTGGGCATAGACCAAGAGGTCGCCGTCCTGCAGCGACAGCTGCGACGCGGCGACAGCATCGAGTGTGAGCCGCTCGATATCGTCTCCAGCACCAACACGCGGGACGCCTCGCAACGGCGTCAGCGTCAGACCACCCATGGGCAAGCGCTCCTCAAACCCGCAGTCTTACACCTTCACGATGTCGCCTAGCCGTACATAATTCCGGCCCCCGATGCGAGCGATGGGGGCATAGGATTTTGGATCGATTTTGCTGTCTTTTGCCAGCCCGCTTTCGACATGCATCGCGACCACGCGGCCGACCACGAAATTGTTCGGCGCATCGCCGAATTGCAGGATCTGCTCGAGCCGGCATTCGAACTGAATTTTCGTGCCCGAGAGCCGCGGCGGGCGCACATGCGTGGAAGCCATCGTCTTCAGCCCAAGCTTTTCGACCTCGCTGATTTCCAGCGGCAGTTCTTCGCTGGCCTCCTGCACGATCTCTTCCCAGCCCTGCGGGACCATGTTGATCACGAACTCCGGCAGCGCCTTGACGTTCGTCAGCGTATCCTTGGGGCCGCCGGGCTTGGGGCCGATGGAAAAAGCGAGCAGCCCGGGGTCCACCGCAAGAATGACGAACTGGCTGAACGGGGCGGCATTGACGATGCCGCCCGGTCCGAGCGTCGTGACGAAGGCAATGGGCCGCGGGATCACCGCGCCGGTCAGGACCTTGTATCGATCCGCCCGCGAGAGCACGTCGAGATCGATGTGATCGAAAGTCTGCACCGGCGGAAACTCCATTGTCTCGTCCGGGATCAGACTTTCGCCATCACGTCTTTGGCGAACCACTCGATCTGATCGTTCATTTCATTGACGCTGTTGGCCGGGAACATCAGCGCGCTGCAATGATCGATGCCGATCGCTTTGAGCTTCGCGACCTTCTCGAGGATCACGTCGGGCGAACCGACGAGGTTCGCGATCACCTGATGACTGAGGTCGCGGCCGGTATAGGCGAGCGATACGCGGTGCGCGACGAGGCCACTTTCCATGTAGCGCTTTTCGGCAGCTTCCATCGTCTTGTCGATCGTGACGGAGAACTGCGGCGCGATCTCGATATCCGCCGGGTTTCTACCAAGCTCGGCCGCGCGCGATTTCAGCTTCGTGATGCGTTCCGCGAGTTCGGCAAGCGGACGCCAGCCCGGCAGCCAGCCTTGACCGTAACGCGCCGCGCGCTCAACGGCTTCGAGGTTATGACCGCCGATATAAAGCGGAAACGGCTGCGCCCGGCTCTTCGGGAACATCTCGACGTCCTTGAAGGAGTAATACTTTCCTTCGAAGCTCGCGCTCTTCTCGGTAAACAGCATTTCGAGCGACTTCAGGCCCTCGTCCATCATGTCGCCGCGGCGTGCCTTGGCCGCGCGCGATCCGCCCCAGGACAGGAACTCTTCGCGATAAGCGCCGAGGCCGACGGCGAGAATGAAACGCCCGTTCGACATCTGGTCGAGCGTGATGACCTGCTTCGCGAGATAAACCGGATCGCGCATCGGCAGCACGCAAAGGGCCGTGCCGAGCTTGAGCTTGGTCGTGACGGCGCCGATCGCCGCGAGCACGATCAGGGGCTCGTAGAAATTCGGCGGCGTGCCGGGAAACAGGTCACGCACGTAATCCTGCGTGGTGATGTGGTCGTTGCCCCACACCGAGTCGTAACCCAGACGCTCGCAAAGTTTGCCCTGCTCGATGAAATCCTCGGCGGTGGCAAACGGGATCGGATACATCACGCCCTCGAACCCGGTCGAAAGGCATACGCTGAACTTCATTGCTAACTCCCTTTGATGTGCAGAATTCCGGAAACCTGGCTCGCATCGCGCACGCCTGCGATCACGATCTCGTCGAGCCCGGCCTTTTGGTACATGTCGAAACGTTCGCGCAGTTGCGCCGGCGTTCCGCTCGCAGCATGACGCCGCACGATCTCGTCCGTGATCAGCGCCTGCGCGGCATCCCAGTCATTCGCGAGCACCGCGCTGTTGAGCGCGGCCTGATCGAGCACGCTGCCGGCCGCATCGAGATTGGGCTTGTGGTGCGGACCGCGCAGCAGGATCGCGAGCACGCGTCGCAGGCGGTCATTTGCTTCGCGCTCGTTCTCGCCGATCGACGAATACACGAGCCCATGCGCGCGGACTTTCCGGCCCTTCGCGCCGCGGCGAACATGATCGAGCGTCTGCTCGACGAACGGGACCGATGCACCGGCGCTGATCAACACGCCATCGGCTTCCGCGCCTGCGAGTTCCAGCATTCCCGGCCCCGACGCCGCAAGCATGATCGGCACGTTGCGCGGACCCGTGACCAGCGAACGCGAGGATACGCTGTAATGCGCGCCCTGATAGGAAACCGTTTCGCCCGCAAGCAGCGCGCGGGAAATCTTCAGCGTCTCGCGCATGGCTTTCAGCGGCTTCGATCCGTCGATCGAAAGCGCCTTCAAGTCCGCCGGCGCGCCGACCCCGAAGCAGAGCGTCACGCGCCCCGGAAACAGTTCGTCGAGCGTCGCCGCCGCCATCACCGTCTGCACCGGATGCACGGTGAAGGGGCTCACCGCCATCAGCGCGACCTGAATTTTGCTGGTCCGCGTCAGCGACATGGCCGCAAGCGACACCGGATCGCGCAGAAACAGATGGTTCGCGATCCAGAGCGAACGCGCGCCGGAGCGCTCCGCAATCTCGAGCTTCTCGAGAAACTGCTCCGGCGTATCGCGCCCGTCGGAAGATACCGAAAGATCAAACAAGGCTTTTCACCGCTTCCAGAATTTTCACGTAGCCGGTGCAGCGGCAGATATTGCCGCGCAGGAAATGCCGGATTTCTTCTTCCGTTGCCGAAGGCTTCTGCTCCAGAAGTGCCGTGGTCGCGAGCACCATGCCGGAGGTGCAGAAGCCGCATTGCATCGCTGCGTGATCGACGAAAGCCTGCTGCACGCGACTGAGCTTGCCGTCCTGCGCGAGCCCCTCGACCGTCGTGATCGACTTTCCATCGACGTCGACGGCAAGCGTCGTGCAACTGCTGACCGGCAATCCATCCGCGAGCACGGTGCAGGCACCGCAGACTTCGACGTCGCAGGAACGCTTCGCACCCTTGAGCTTGCAGCGCTCGCGCAGCACATCGACCAGCAACTCCGACGCATCGATCGTGATCTCGGTCGGGCTGCCGTTCAGCGTGAAGGAAACGGTTTGCGGATCAAGCATGCGATTGCCTTTCCCCGGATGCACTGGCCGCGGCCGCCGCAAGCGCGCGCTGCAACAAGACACCCGCCAGATGCTGCTTGTAGTCGGCACTGCCATGCAGATCGCTGGTTGCTGAGATCTTCGATGCGAAGTCTGTGACAAGTCCAGGCAGCATGTCGGGCAGCGCCGAAACAGGCACGCCCTCGATCGCATCCTCGACTTCACGCACATGAATGGGATGATCGCCGATCGCCCCTAACCAGAGCCGATAGCTCGTCCGCCCGTCGCGCGTGACACAACCCGCCGACGCGCCGACGGCGGGCCGCTCGAGATGACCGAACTTCAGGTAGCGAAAGCCCGCGCCCTTCTGCGTAAAGGGAATCCGGATTTCTGCGATCAGTTCGTCCTCGTTGCGCACGGTCGTGAACTCGCCGACGATGAATTCGGCAACCGGCACCGAACGCCTGCCTTCCGGCGACACCAGCGTGACCGAAGCTCCCATCGCCGCAAGCAGCGACGGCGGATCCGAATGCGGCTCGGAGAAACTGAGATTGCCCGCAAGCGTGCCCGCCGAGCGGACGCGTATATTGGCGATGCCGTCGCTCAATGCGGCATAGGCCGGAACATGCTGCCGGACGATCGCGCTGTTCGCGATTTCATGATGGGTCGCAAGCGCGCCGATCACGACCTCGCTGCCCTCAACTTTGATCCCGGAAAATTCGCGCACGCGCTTCAGGTCGACCAGATGCTCGTAGCGCAGCACGCGCGCCTTCAGCGCGAGCAGAAGCTCGGTGCCACCGGCATAGACCGCGGCCTCGTCGCCGTGCTTGGCGAGAAGGTCGAACACGGCGTTCAATTCCGCCGGCCGGTGATGCTTGAAGGGCGCGAGAAACACGTCAGACCTGCACGAGTTGTTCTTTGATGCGGCGTTCGAACTCGACGAAGTTCTCTTCCGCCTTCTTCTTGATGACCGAATAGCCGAGCGAGGCGAGCCGTCCCGCCACGTTGAGTTCGGCATTGACCGTGAACTTGCTCGACGCGGCCTCCACCGGCTCGACATTCACGCGCAGCGCCACCGAGAGCGTGGTGCCGGTGAACTTGTCCTTGCCGGTCGCGGTCGCATTGACGAAGGAAGGCTCTTCGTAGGAGTCGACCGAAATCTGCGCGGGCACTTCCAGTTTGAACGGCCCGATCTTCTGCTTCATCACCGCGCTGTAAGACTTCAGCACTTCCTGCGCTTCGATCCGTTCGCAGCCCGGAATACAGGCGGCCATGCGCTCGATGTCGATGATGAAAGTCCAAACCCGCTCAGGCGGGGTCGGCAGAACCGTTTCGAAACTGAAATCCATCGTCAGCTACCCTTCTTCTCGCGGATCGCCCGCCACACGCGCTCGGGCGTCAGCGGTAGTTCGCGAATTCGCGCGCCATATCCGGCGGCCAATGCATTGGCGATTGCGGGCGCAACCGGCAGGATCGCGCCCTCGCCCATGCCGCGCATGCCGCCCGGTCCCGGCCCCGTGCCGCTTTCGATCAGCACGGTGACGAAATTCTCCGGTGCTTGGTCGATCGTCGGCACGTGATAGTCGATCATGGTCGCGTTGATCGGCTGGCCATCCTGATAGACGAGCTCTTCGCTCAAGGTATGTCCGAGCCCCATGATGGTCGCGCCCTCGTCCTGCCCTTCCGCCCCGGCGCGGTTCAGCACGCGGCCGACATCGGCGACGCTGACATAGTGACGAACCTTGATCTCGCCCGTGTCCTCATCCACCTCGATCGCGCATTGTCCCGCCGCGGTTTCCCAGAACAGCGGCGCCTGAATGAAGCGGCCGCCACCCGAATGGGGCGAAACGCGGCCGACACCGACAATCTCGCCGCTGTCGATCCCGTAATAGGCGTGCAGCAGTTCGCTGAAGGTCTTCTTCTCGTTGCCGAACAGGATGCCGCCTTCGCAAAGCTGGACGGCTGCCGGATCGGCGGAGAACACGATGGCCGCGATCTCCGCAACCTGTTCACGAATGTCCCGCGCGGCGTCTTCGATGGCGAGGCCCATCATCAGCGAGGAGCGGCTTGCGCCGGTGCCCCAGTCATAAGGCGCAATCGCCGTATCCGGCGTCAACACATCGATAGCTTCGACGTGCTGGTTGAGCTGTTCGGAGGCAAGCGTGCGCAGCACGGCGCGAACGCCCTGCCCGATCTCGACGCTGTTGGAAACCACCGCGACCGAGCCGTCGATCTTGAGCCGCATGACGATGGACGCCACCGGCATGATGCCCGGATCGGAAATGCCGAGCGCGGTGCCGCTGTGCGTGATGTTGCCGCCGTCGCGCGCTTTCAGCCGCGACATCTCTTTCGTTGCGATATCCATGGCCTCGCCCATCTCGACGTCGATGGGCCGGAGATCGGAGCGGACATGCTCGCCGCGGCGGAGCATATTGCGGTTGCGGAATTCGAGCGGATCAATGCCGAGCGCTTCCGCGATTTCGTCCATCTGCGATTCCGTCGCCCACACCGCCTGCGGACCGCCGATGGAGCGAAACGCCGCCCCCGGCACTGTATTGGTATAGACCGCGATGCTTTCGAGGCTCAGGTTCGGAATCCGGTAAGGCCCGATTGCGCGGTTCGCGGCCTTCACCGCAACCGCGGGGCCGGTGTCGGCGTAAGCGCCACCGTTCATCACCACGCGCACGGACTTGGCTAAGAGCGTGCCATCGTTTCGCACCGCCGTGCGGACATGAACGCTCGCACTGAGCCGCCGCGCGGTCAGCATGGATTCCGAAATCGAAAGACAGACACGCACCGGCCGGCGCAGCTTCCAGGCAAGTGCCGCAACCAGTGGATCGATCTTCACCGAGGCTTTGCCGCCGAACCCGCCACCGATATTCGGCGAGATCACGCGGATACGCGCGAGCGGCATCTCGAACACGCGCGAAAGCACTTTCTGCACGGCCGTCGGCGACTGGCCGCAGCTCCACACCGTCAGGCTGTCGCCGTGAAATGACGCGATCACGCAATGGGGCTCCATCGCGTAGTGAAACACCATCGGGAATTCGTAAGTGCTGTCGAAAGTGCGATCGGCGTCCGCGAAAGCCTTCGCGGTGTCGCCCTGCTCATAGGCGTAGCGCTGGAAGATATTGCTTCCCGCTACCGGCTTCGCCTCGCCCTTGAAATAGAAGTCCTTGATGGTCTCGTGATTGTCGTGGACGAGCGGCGCATCCGCCGCCATCGCTTCGGCCGCATCCGTCACGAAAGGCAGCATGTCGTAATCGACTAGAATCGCGTCGAGCGCTTCTTCCGCCGTGCGCTCGTCCTCTGCCGCCACCATCGCGACCGGCTCACCGACATAGCGCACGCGGTCGATCGCGATCACCGGCCGGTCTTTGAGAAACAGACCCCAGTGATTGTTGAGCCCGGCGAT
>DAORMJ010000004.1:0-2691 GCA_035440445.1 Xanthobacteraceae bacterium | reverse complement strand
GCGCCCGTCAGTACAGCGACGACGCCGGGCATCGCGAGTGCGGCGGACGCATCGATGCTCTTGATGATCGCATGCGGCACGGTGCTGCGCAGGATCTTGCCATGCAGCATCCCGGGCACTTCGATATCCGTGATGTATTCCGCGCGGCCCGTCACCTTCTCGAGGTGATCGGGGTTGGGCGCAGACACACGATCAGACATGACTCTTACCCTTTCACAGGCAGCGCGGCCCGGCCGTCATGGCCGTGGCACGCCTTCCCGCCGCAAGGGTTCCGCGAAAACAAAACTCACCTCGCCGACGGGAAGATGCCGCGTGCGGCCAATGCCCGTATGGCTTCGTCGAAATCCGCCGGCACCAGCACGAGATCGTCCTGATACTTCGCGGTAACTGCGGTGTCTTTCAGGCCGCTCGCCGTGAGCAGGTTCACGACCGTATCGCCGGCCTGCATGACGCCTTTTTGCTTCAGCTTTTCGACTGCCACCAGCGTAGCCGCCGAAGACGGCTCTATATAGAGCCCTTCCTTCGACGCAAGCCGCGCCTGCCAGCGCATCATTTCGTCGTTGCTGGCCGTGACGGCGACCCCGTTGGACCGGCGCAGGATATCGAGCGCCTGATGGGTTGCCTGCGTCGCGCCGATCGAGACCGCGACGGTGTCGTGGCCTTTCGGCATGTCGCTCGGCGCAGATGCATTCGTCGCCATTGCCGCTTCGAGCGAGCCATAGACTTCGGCCGCGACGAATCTCGGCATGCGATCGATCCAGCCGAATGCGCGCATATCCTCGAAACCGCGCCACATGCCGACCAGCGCATCGCCATAACAGACCGGAAGCACGCACCAGTCCGGCACGCGCCAGCCGAGCTGCTCGACGATCTCATAGGCGAGCGTCTTATAGCCTTCGATGCCGAAGGGATTGCTGCCGACCACGGGACCGAAGAACGGCGAGGTCGGAAACCATCCGAAGTTGCGGACGGCATGTTCCATCAGCGTCCAGCGGTCTTTCTTGTTTTCGACCGCGATCACCTGCGCGCCGTAAGCGCGCATCTGGTGCAGCATGGGACCGCTGGTGCCCTTGAACGTGAAGATGACGCAGGGAATCTTGGCCTTGCTTGCATAGGCCGCGGCCGCAGCACCGGCATTGCCGGATGAACTCGACACGATCACCTTCGCGCCGAGTTTCTTCGCCGAGGAGACCGCAAGACAGGCGAGCCGGTCCTTGAACGACCAGGTCGGATTGCGGCTCTCGTCCTTGCCGTAAAGACCGGAGATACCGAGTTCGCCGGCGACGGTATCGAGCTTGTGCAGCGGACTGCCGCCCTCGCCGAGCGAGACGGCCTCCTCCGCCGAGACCGGAAGCACGTCGCCATAACGCCAGAGCGTCCAGGGCGTGCCGGCAGCGGGTTTCGGGCGCGGCTTTCTGATCTCGTCTTCATAAACGACGACGAGATTGCTCCGCACTTCCGGGCGGCAAGCCGGGCAGTCGCGATCATAGTGGTCGGCCGGGAAACGGCCGCCGCATCGTACGCACTCGAAACCGAGAACCCGTGCCATCAAAGCAAACGCAGCTTGGCGTTGGTTAGCATGAAGGAATCCACGCCGTCTTTCGTCACCACGAGCGTGTCTTCCGCCTGCAATCCGGCGAAGCCCATTTCGTAGTAAGGGGTCTCGACGCAGATCACCATGCCTTCCTCGAACACCTCGTTGTTGGACGGCGCGATGTTCGGCGCGTCATAGCCATCGAGGCCGATGCCATGGCCGATGTGGCTGCGCTGGTAGTGCGGAATGCCTTCGCGACGCACGGCCTCCACCGCGACATCGAACGCATCCGCCACCCGCACGCCGGGCTTGATCATCTCGATCGCCTTATACATGCCGACGCAGATTGCGTTGTGGTACCGCACCGCTTTCGCATCGGGTTCACCGATGACGCCGTTGCGCGCAATATCCGCGCGGTAATGCTGATAGCGCCCGCCGACGTCGAAGCGGATGATCTCGCCGTTTTTGATCACGGTTTCGTTCGGTTGCACATTGGTCATGGCGCCACGCGCACCGACGCCGATGCAGCCGAGCACGGGAAGCCCGCCTTCCTCGATGGTCTTGCAGTGGAATGCGCGCGCAAGGTCCATTTCCGTGCCGCCGGCGCGGGCGATGTCGAGCGCGGCTGTGATCGACATGTCCGCGATCTGCGCGGATTTGCGCAGCCGCCGGATTTCCTCCGGCGTCTTGATGGCGCGTGCGTAGCGGAACACATTGGATGCCCGAACCAGTTTCGCATCCGGCAGGAGTTCCGCGAGCTTGTCCCAGTATTCGGGGAGAATGCCGATTTCATCGACGCCAATGGTCGACTTCTGAAGTCCGCGGTCTTTGATCGCGCTCGCCAGCGCCACCACCGCCTCCCCATAATCTTTTTGATCGAGGAGTTCTTGCATACGGGCGTTCTGCGCATCGAGCGTGGCGCCGGGTGTCGCGTCGACGATGAACTTGCCGAACCTGCGAATGTCCTTGACCCAAACTTCCGGATCGGCTGCAAGATCGATCAGGCCCGTGCTTGCCATGACCGCGGCGTCGGAAGGATCTGCCGCCGGTGTAAGGACATAGGCTTGCGGACCGCGGCGGATCCACTGGCTCATGGCCCAGAATCCGCTCGTATAAGTCACGTTCTCCGGCGTCGAGGCAACCACGGCGTCCAGACC